>JARRMM010000001.1:0-51450 GCA_037386005.1 Deinococcales bacterium
GAGGCCGACACGGAGTCGCTCGAGCGGCTCTTCCGCGCGGCCATCACCGTGGCCGAGGCGCTCGGCTACGTGCATCGCCTCGGCATGGTGCACCGCGACCTGACGCCCCGGAACATCCTCCTCACCGAGCAGGGGCACCCCAAGGTGATGGACTTCGGTCTGGTGCAGCTCACCGAGACCTCCCGCGAGCTGACGCGCACGGGGTTCACCCTGGGCACCCCGCAGTACATGGCCCCCGAGCAAGCCACCGGCGAGGCGACCGGGGCCGCGACGGATCTCTACGCCTTCGGTGCGGTGCTCTACCGCACCGTCACGGGTGCCGCCCCGTTCGATGCCGACAACGACCAGGCGGTGCTCTACCAGCACGTCTACGGCTCGCCCACGCCCGCGGACCAGCTCAACCCACAGGTGCCGGCGTCGCTCTCGCGCCTGATCTCCGGCCTGCTGGAGAAGGAGCCCGACCACCGGCCGCTCTCGGGGTTCGCCGTGGCCGATGCCCTGCGCTCGATCCTGGCGAGCCTGCGCGAGCGGGCCACGCACGTGGCGCTGGGGGGTCCGGGACGGCGCGGCGTCTACCCTCGGGGACCTGCGTCGGCGGCCGGGCTGGCGCGCCGGTGGGTCCGCAAGCTGGAGGAGGGGCCGCAGTGGCCTGCCGGCATCGCTGCCGCCGGCGGCTTCGTGCTGGTCGGACAGCGGAGCGACACGCTGGCCGTGCTCCGTCCGGCCGACGGAGGCGTCCAAGCCACCTTCGAGCTCCAGGATGAGGTGAGCCAGCCGCCGGCCTTCGCCGACGACCGCATCGTGGTGGTCAGCCGGGACGGCGCCGTTCACGCCATCGCCTGGCCGCGCGGCGAGACCCTCTGGCGCCGCGACGAGGCCGACGTGGTCGGGGTCCTTCCCTTGGGGGACGGGCTCTTGCTCACCGATCGCGCCGGCGGCGCCGCGGCCTGGGACCTCGACGGGCAGGAGCGCTGGCAGTACGACGCCGGCGCGCCCGCCGCCACGCCGCCGACGGTGCACGCCGGCCTGCTGCTGTTCGCGACCGACGATGGCTGGTTGCATGCGGTCAAGGCCGAAAGCGGCGCCCCGAGCTTCAAGGTGGAGGTCGGGCCGGTAGCGGCCACCTTGTCGGCGGCCGGCGGCCTCCTGCTCATCCCCGAGCGGAGCGGGGCTCTGCACGCCTTCGATCTGGCACGCCACGACACCGTGTGGACCTTCGATCTCGAGGGGGAGTTGTGGGCGACACCGGTCATCTGGGACCAGTACGTCTTCGCGGTCTCCTGGGGCAGGCGGTTGCACTGCCTCTCGCTCAAGAGCGGCGACGACGTGTGGGTGCGCGACCTTCCCGCCGCCGTCACCGCCGCGCCGGCGCTGGCCTCGGGTACGCTCTACCTGGGCACGGAGACGGGCGAGTTGCTGTGCTTCGACGCGCGCAGCGGCCACCTCCTCTTCCGCGACCGGGTCGGCAGCAGCGCCGTGCAGGCCAGCCCCCTGCCCGTCGGTGACAGCGTGCTGGTGGCGGCGCTCGACGGTACCGTCGCCGCCTACCGCTGAGCCGCAGAGCGGCGCCCCTCCTCACGCAACCGCGGCGGCCTCCGCCCGCACCAGCTTCAGCAGCTCCTCCTGCAGCAGGCTCCCCTGCTGCTCCTTGGCGGTGGCATCCTCGACCGACGGGTGTGGCTCGATCTTGAGGAAGCGCCCGCGGGCCTCGCTCCAGCCCTCGAGCAGCGCCTGAGCGAGCGGCGAGCGGGTGAGCGCAGCGTGCCGCTCCAGCAGCGCCTGGAGCAGCTCGTCGTCGACGGATCCGTCGAGGGGCACCACCCGCACCATGCCGGGGTTGGCCCGCTCGGCCGCGCGCTCGTCCTCGTCGAGGACGTAGGCCACGCCGCCGGACATGCCCGCTCCGAAGTTCCGGCCCGTCCTCCCGAGGACCACCGCGACGCCGCCGGTCATGTACTCGCAGCCGTGATCGCCGCACCCCTCGACCACGGCGCGCGCCCCGGAGTTGCGCACGCACAGGCGCTCTCCGGCCTTGCCGGCCGCGTAGAGGCTGCCGCCGGTGGCGCCGTAGAGCACGGTGTTGCCGACGATGACGTTGCCGTTGGGTGCGCGGGTCGTCCCCGACGCCGGGAGCACGACGATCTCGCCCCCTGCCATGCCCTTGCCGACGTAGTCCTGGGCCTCCCCCACCAGCCGCAGGTGCATGCCGTGATGGGTGAAGGCGCCGAAGCTCTGCCCCGCTGCACCCTGGAACTCCGCACGCAGCGACCCCGGCGGCAGACCGCGCTCGCCGTGGACGCGGGCGATCTCACCGGCCACGCGGGCGCCGACGCTGCGTTCGCCGTTGTGAATCGGGTAGCTCAGCCGCACCGGCTCGCCGCGTTCCAGCGCCGCCTCGGCGTCCTGCCACAGCCGCTCGTCGAGCGGGGCGACCGCCTCGGGACGGTCGTTGTGGCGCTGGCGGCTGCGGCGGTCGTGGGTCCCACTCGGGTCGGGGTCGCGCAGGATGGCCGACAGGTCGAGCTCCACCGTCTTCGCCAGCGCTACCGGGCGGGGCGCCAGCAGATCGACGCGGCCGACGACCTCGTCGAGGCTACGCGCCCCCAGCTCGGCGAGCATCATGCGGATCTGCTGCGCGACGTAGACGAAGAAGTTGATGACGTGGTCGGGCTCGCCCTGGTAGCGCTTGCGCAGCTCCGGGTCCTGCGTGGCCACGCCGACCGGGCAGGTATTGAGGTGGCACTGGCGGATCATGGCGCAGCCGGCGGCGACCAGCGCCGCTGTCCCGAAGCCGAACTCCTCGGCGCCGAGCAGGGCGGCCACCACCACGTCGCGCCCCGTCTTCATGCCGCCGTCCACCCGCAACGTCACACGGCCGCGTAGACCGTTCTCGACCAGCACCTGCTGCGTCTCCGCCAGGCCGAGCTCCCACGGGACCCCCGCGTGCTTCACGCTGGAGAGCGGGCTGGCGCCGGTGCCGCCGTCGTAGCCGCTGATCTGGATGTTGTCGGCGTAGCCCTTGGCCACGCCGGCCGCGATGGTCCCCACGCCCGCCGTGGACACCAGCTTCACGCCCACCCGTGCCAGCCGGTTGACGCGCTTGACGTCGTAGATGAGCTGCGCCAGGTCCTCGATGGAATAGATGTCGTGGTGCGGAGGCGGGCTGATCAGCGTCACGCCCGGCACCGAGTGGCGGATGCGGGCGATCTCCTCGGAGACCTTGGCGCCCGGGATCTGCCCGCCCTCACCCGGCTTCGAGCCCTGCGCCATCTTGATCTCGATCTCCTGGGCGCTCACCAGGTACGCGGGGGTGACGCCGAAGCGTCCCGAGGCCACCTGCTTGATGGCGCTGTTGGCCCAGTCGCCGGCACGAGGGTGCCAGTCGGGCGCCTCGCTCAGCTCGGGCATGTCGCGCTCGTACGGCTGGAAGCGTTGCGGGTCCTCCCCGCCCTCCCCGGAGTTGCTCTTGCCCTGCAGCCGGTTCATGGCGATCGCCAGGGTCTGGTGGGCCTCGCGCGAGACCGAGCCGTGGCTCATGGCCTGGGTGGTGAAGCGACGGACGATGGCGTCCACCGGCTCGACCTCCTCGAGCGGCACCGGCGCGCCCAACGGCCGCACGTCGAGCAGGTCGCGCAGGTTGGTGGGGGGTCGCTCAGCGACCTGACGGGCGTACTCCTGATAGGCGTCGAAGTCGCGGTTGCGCACGGCCCTGTGTAGCGCCTTGAACACGAGCGGGTTGAAGGCGTGGTACTCGCCCGCCTTGCGGAACCGGTAGATGCCCCGGTCGGTCAGCGCCGCGTCCTCGCCGAACGCCTCGGCGTGGAAGCGGAGCACGTCGGTGCCGAACGTCTCCAGCGTGGCGCCGCCGACGCGCCCGGGCGTGCCGTAGAAGTAGCGCTCGATGACGTCGTGATGGACGCCCACAGCCTCGAAGATCTGGGCCCCGCGGTAGCTCGCGATGGTCGAGATGCCCATCTTGGACATGATCTTCAGGAGACCCTTCTCGGCCGCCTTGACGTAGTTGGCCACGGCCAGATCCGGATCGATGGGGTCACGGTGCTTGGCGCTCACGGCGGCGTGGCGCGCCGTGGCGAAGGCCAGGTAGGGGTGGATCAGCGCCGCGCCATAGCCGATGAGGGCGGCGTAGTGGTGGTCCTCGCGCGGCTCGCCGGTCTCGCAGACGATCGCCGCCTTGGTGCGCCGACCCACCAGGAGCAGCCGGTGGTGGACGGCGCCCACCGCCAGCAGCATGGGGACCGGGGCCCAGTCGGCGTCGATGTCACGATCGGACAGCACCAGCACGCTGACCCCCGCCTCGACCTGCTCCTGGGCCTGGTCGGCCAGGTCCTCCAGCGCCCGCTCGAGCGCCTCGGGCCCGTCTTGCACCCGGAAGCGCGTGCGGAGCGTGGCGGTGCCGAGCGCCTGCTGCTGCTTCAGGTAGCGCAGCGTGGGCGCGTCCACGATCGGGCTCTCGAAGCGCATCACCCGCGTCGCCTCGGGCTCCTGCTCCAACATGCTGGAGCGGGGGCCGACCACGGTCCCCAGCGACATCACCAGCCGCTCGCGGAGCGGATCGATGGGGGGGTTCGTCACCTGGGCGAAGCGCTGTTTGAAGTAGCGGTAGATCTGCTGGGGTTGCTCGGACAGGACGGCCAGGGGCGTATCGTCCCCCATCGAGCCGACCGGGATGGCGCCCTCGTGGCACATGGGCTCGAAGATCCGGTCGTAGTCCTCGCTCGAGTAGCCGAACGCCTTCTGCGCTCGCGTCAGCGCATCGTCCTCCCAGGGGCGCGTGTCGAGCGGCTCCTCGACGCGTTGCACCGGGATGCCGTAGCGCTCCACCCACTCCCGGAAGGGCTGGCGGCGCGCGTAGCGCGCCTTGACGTCCTCATCGCGGAGCAGCTTGCCCTCGAGGGTGTCCACGGCGAGCAGCCGTCCCGGCCCGAGTCGCCCCTTCTCGACGATGTCGGCCTCGTCCATCGGGAGGACCCCGGCCTCGGACCCGACCACGACCAGGCCGTCGTTGCGGATCCAGTAGCGCTGCGGACGCAGCCCGTTGCGGTCCAGCCCCGCCACGGCGTAGCGACCGTCGGTGAGGGCCAGCGCCGCGGGGCCGTCCCCCGGCTCCGTCAGGGTGCCGTGGTAGTCGTAGAAGCCGCGCAGCTCGGGGCTGATGGTGGCGTCCTGCTCGTAGGCCTGCGGCACCAGCATCATGAGGCTGTGCAGCAGGTCTCGGCCCGACAGGGCCAGCAGCTCGAGGGCGTTGTCGAGCGCGGCGGAGTCGCTCCCTCCCGGCTCGATGATCGGTTGCAGGTCGCGGACCTCCGGGCCCCACAGATGGCTCGACAGCCGCGGCTCGCGCGCCCGCATGAAGTTGACGTTGCCCTGCAGGGTGTTGATCTCGCCGTTGTGGGCCAGGAAGCGGAACGGCTGCGCCAGCGACCAGCGCGGCATGGTGTTGGTGCTGTAGCGCTGGTGGAACACCGCGATGGCGGTGTCGAAGTCCGGGTCGGCCAGGTCCAGGTAGAACTTGGGCAGCTGGTCGGCCACCATCAAGCCCTTGTAGCTGATGGTGCGGCTCGAGAACGACGGGATGTAGGCGCGCCCCAGGCCGGCCTCGCGCAGACGGTGCTCGATGCGCTTGCGCGTCAGGTAGAGCTGGCGCTCGAAGCCGTCGTCGCTGAGCCACTCCGGCTTCCCCAGCAGGACCTGACGGAGGATGGGGCGGCGGGCGAGCGCCTGTTGCCCGAGGGCGCTGTCGTCGTGGGGCGGGTCGCGCCAGAGCAGCGTCTTGAGCGGACTCCGCGCGATCTCGTCCCGGACGAGCGCGTAGATCTTCTTGTAGGGGGCGTCGTTCGCGACGAAGAAGACACCGACGGCGAGGTCGCGATCGCGCTCGAGGAAGATGCCGCGCGCCTCGAGCTCGCGCCGGAACAGCCGGTGCGGGATCTGCGTGAGCACGCCCGCGCCGTCTCCGGTCTTGCCGTCCGCGCTGACGGCGCCGCGGTGCGCGAGGTTGTGGAGCGCCTGTAGCGAGTACGCCAGAACGTCGTGCGTCCGTCGGCCGCCGATATCGGCCACGAAGCCGACGCCGCAAGCATCGCGCTCGCGGGGCCAGGCCAGGGTCGAGACGTCGGAGTACTGGTGCATCGCATCCTCCCGTGGGGGACGAGGGTCGTGGCGGGCTGTGGGGAGCGGGCGAAGCGCCCGCGACGCACAGGGCGGGCGCAAGGGTGGGGCTCCACGAGGACCTAGTCCTCGGGCGCCACCCCCGGCATTCGAAGCAACAACCTGATCAACGGAATCCTCGCGTCGGCCGCACCCGGTCAAGCCCTTGCAGGACGCGGCAACTCCTTACAGGACTGGCCGCTTCGCGAGCGGCCTCGAAGCAAATGATACCGTTCACGAGCAGACCTGTCAACGTGATCCGAGACGCTGCCAGAGCCGTGGCTGCGGGTGCTTCTGCTGTTTCGAAGCGAAGCCCGCGGGCCTCGATCACCTTGGGCCGGCCTGGCCACGAGCCCGCCCACCCCTGCACCCCGAAGCATGGTTATGCAATGGCGGGCCTAGTCGGCGGCCGGGACCGCCTCCTTCGCTCGCGCCGTGGCGTCCTCCTCGCGTGACGTCGCGGCCTCCTCGGACGCCCCTTCCGACGCGGGCCGGTCGCCCTGCGGCGACGCCCCGGTGGCCACCAGTCGGTACTCGTAGGCGTCGACCAGGGCCTCGTAGGAGGCCTCGATGATGTTGGTGCTGGCGCCTACCGTCCCCCACGAGTCGCGTCCGTCGCTCATCTCGACCTGCACACGAGCCAGGCTGGCGGTGCCGGTCTCGGGGCCGGACAGCACGCGCACCTTGTAGTCCACCAGGTGGAGCTCGCGCAGCGAGGGGTAGAAGCGGCCGAGCGCCTTGAGCAGGGCACGATCGAGAGCGTTGACCGGTCCGTCGCCATCGGCAGCGGTGTGCTCCATCGTGCCGCCCACCTGCACGCGGATGGTGGCCTCGCAGCGCGCGCTCGAGGCATCGTCGGCCTTGTCGATCATGACGGTGAAGCCGTGCAGCGTGAAGTACGGGCGGTAGACCCCGCGCACCTTGTCGGCCAGCAGGCGGAACGACGCCTCGGCGCCCTCGAAGGCGTAGCCGCGGTCCTCGAGCTCCTTGAGCCGCTGGACCACGGCGTGCGCGTGGCCAGCAGCGTCGCTGGAGCCGCCCTCCTCCAGGCTCTTCGCCAGCACGTTGGCGCGCCCGGAGAGCTCCGAGAGCAGCACCCGCCGGCGGTTCCCGACCGCCTCAGGCGGGACGTGCTCGTAGGTCTCGGGGCGCTTGTTGACCGCCGAGACGTGCACGCCCCCCTTGTGCGCGAACGCCGCGTCGCCCACGTAGGGGCTGCGTAGCGAGGGCTGCAGGTTGGCGCGCTCGTCGACGAAGCGGGACAGGTCGCGCAGCGCGTCGAGGCGTTGCGGCTGGTCGGCGCCGAGCTTCAGGACCAGATTCGCCAGCACGCTCACGAGGTTGGCGTTGCCGCAGCGCTCGCCGTAGCCGTTGATGGTCCCCTGGACGTGGCGCGCGCCCGCGTTCACCGCAGCGAGCGTGTTGGCGACGGCGAGCTCCCCGTCGTTATGGGCGTGGATCCCGACCATGACCTCGGTACGGGCGCACACCTCCGCCACCCGCTCGGCCACGGTTCCGGGGAGCGAGCCGCCGTTGGTGTCGCAGAGCACCACCCTGTCCGCACCGCCCTCGAGCGCCGCGTCCAGGGTGGCGAGGGCGTACGCCGGGTCGGCCCGGTAGCCGTCGAAGAAGTGCTCGGCATCGTAGACGACCGTGCGCCCGTTCGCCTTGACCAGGGCGACCGAGTCGCGGATCATCTCCAGGTTCTGCTCCAGCGTGGCGCCCAGGGCGTCGGTGACGTGCAGCGTCCACGACTTCCCGAAGATGGTCACGACCGGGGACGCCGACGCCAGCATGGCCTGCAGGTTGGGGTCGTCCTCCGCCGTCAGGTCCTTGCGCCGGGTGGATCCGAACGCTGCCAGCGCGGCGTGCGACAGCGGCGCCTGCTTCATCATCTCGAAGAAGCGCACGTCCTTGGGGTTCGAGCCCGGCCATCCGCCTTCGACGTAGTCCACGCCGAACGCGTCGAGGCGACGCGCGATCGCCACCTTGTCGGCGCCGGTCAGGTTGAACCCTTGCCCCTGCGTGCCGTCCCGCAGGGTGGTGTCGTAGATCTCGATGGTGGGTCCTCGGTGCTCGCCCACGTCGCGCCTCCCGAGTGTCCTAGAGGCGGGAGACGGCCCATCGGCCGCTCGCCCGGCTCACGGGGTCGTCAGCTTCTCGCCGGCGTCGGTGCGGCGACCCACGCCGGCCGCGAGCTTGTTCAACACGTCGACGTAGGCCTGAGCCGAGGCCTCCACCACGTCGGTGGACAGGCCGCGTCCGTGCACCGCCCGGTCGCCTTGCTGGACGCGGATGGTCACCTCGCCCATGGCGTCCTTGCCGGCGCCGACGCTGCGGATCTCGTAGCTGGAGAGCTCCAGCGGGAGCTGCGTCGCACGTTCGATGGCATGGTAGACGGCGTCGACGGGGCCGTCGCCGGTGGATGCCTCCTCGTAGATGCCGGTGTCGGTCTTGAGCCGTACCGTCGCGACCGGCGTCATTCCGCTCCCCGATTGGAACTGCACCGCCAGCAACTGGTAGGTCTCGGGCACGCGGGTGGTCTCGGCGTCGACGAGCGCCCGGATGTCCTCGCTCGTCACGTGGCTCTTGCGGTCGCACAGATCCTTGAAGCGCCGGAACAGCACGTTGATCTCCTCGTCGGAGAGGCCCTCGTAGCCCAGCTCGGCCAGGTTCTGCCGGAACGCGCGTCGACCCGAGTGCTTGCCCATCACCAGGACGCCGGCGTGGCGGCCGACGGTCTCGGCGTGCATGATCTCGTAGGTCTCCAGGGCCTTGATCACGCCGTCCTGGTGGATGCCCGACTCGTGGGCAAAGGCGTTGTCGCCCACGACCGCCTTGTTGGGCGGTACCAGCATGCCGGTCAGCGCCGAGACGAGCCTGGACGACCGGTAGATCTCGGTGGTGTCGATCGAGGTGGCGTGCTGCCAGAAGTCCTTGCGGGTCTCGAGGGCCATCACGACCTCCTCGAGCGAGGCGTTGCCGGCGCGCTCCCCGATGCCGTTCACGGTGCACTCGACCTGCGTCGCGCCGTTCTGCACCCCGGCCAAGCTGTTGATGACGGCGCAGCCGAGGTCGTCGTGGCAGTGCGTGCTGATGTCCACGTGTTCGATGCCCGGAACGTGGGCGCGAAGGTGCTCGATGAGCGCCCCGTACTCCCAGGGCATCATGTAGCCGACCGTGTCCGGCACGTTGATGGTGGTGGCACCGGCTCGGATCGCCTCGGTGAAGATGCGGACCAGGAAGTCCCGGTCGCTACGGCCGGCGTCCTCGGCGCTGAACTCCACGTCGTCCACGAACTTCTTCGCCGTCTTGACCGCCTCGACGGCGCGCTCCACGACCTGGTCCGGAGTGAGCTTGAGCTTCTTCTCCATGTGGATGGGGCTGGTCGCGATGAAGGTGTGGATGCGGGGGCGCACGGCCTTCTCCACCGCCTCCGCAGCGCGCTCGATGTCGCCCTTGGAGGCACGAGCGAGCCCCGCCACCACGACCTGGTCCGACTCGCTCTGGATGGCTCGCGCGATCTCCCGCACGGCCTGGAAGTCGCCTTCGGACGCGATCGGGAATCCCGCCTCGATGACGTCGACGCCGAGCCGCGCCAGCTGACGCGCGATCTCTACCTTCTCCTTGGTGTTCAGCGCGACGCCGGGGGACTGCTCGCCGTCGCGCAAGGTGGTGTCGAAGATCTTGATGTGGGCCATGTCGATCGGCTCTCTTCCCTCTCTCGCCGGCAGCGGGCGGGCCGCCGGGTCAGGCCTTGCCCTCCTTGATGAAGGGCATCATCGTGCGGAGCTTCCGTCCGACCTGCGAGACCAGCGTTTCGCCCGTGGCGCGGCGCTGGGCCTGCAGGCGGGGCTGCCCCACCTGGTTCTCGAGCAGGAACTCGCGCGCGAACGCTCCGGTCTGGATGTCGCGGAGCACCCGCTTCATCTCGGCGCGCGTCTGATCGGTGACGATCCGCGGGCCGGTGACGTAGTCGCCGTACTCGGCGGTGTTGGAGATGCTGTAGCGCATGCGCTCGAAGCCGCCCTCGTAGATGAGGTCGACGATCAGCTTCATCTCGTGGACGCACTCGAAGTAGGCGATCTCCGGCTGGTACCCCGCCTCCACCAGCGTCTCGAAGCCCGCTTGCATGAGCGACGTCACCCCTCCGCACAGCACCGACTGCTCCCCGAACAGGTCGGTCTCCGTCTCCTCCTTGAAGCTGGTCTCCAGGGTGCCGCCGCGGGTGCCGCCGATCGCCTTGGCGTAGGCCAGGGCGCGCTGACGGGCCGTGCCCGTGGCGTCCTGATGGATGGCGACCAGGCAGGGCACCCCGGCCCCTTCGGTGAACACGCGCCGCACCAGATGACCGGGCCCCTTGGGCGCGATCATGAAGACGTCGACGCCGGCGGGCGGCTGGACCTGGTGGAAGTGGATGTTGAACCCGTGCGCGAACAGCAGCGCGTTCCCCTCCTCCAGGTGGGGGGCGATCTGCTCGCGGTAGACCGCGCCCTGCACCTCGTCGGGGAGGAGCACCATGATCAGATCGCCCGCCGCGGCGGCGTCGCCGACCTCCATCACCCGCAGGCCGGCCTCCTCGGCCTGGCTCCAGGAGGCCGAGCCGCGCCGCAGCCCGACCACCACGTCGAGGCCGGAGTCCTTGGCGTTGAGGGCATGGGCGTGCCCCTGGGAGCCGAAGCCGATGACCGCGATGGTCTGGCCGCGCAGGTGTTCGAGGTTCGCGTCGTCGTCGTAGTAGATGGTCGCCATGCTGGGGGGTCTCTCCTTACGTTCTCGGGGATCGCCGGTCCCGACTCGGCCCTGGGTGGCCCACGGCGGTCGGACCGGCACACGGTGGGGGTCCGGGCCTGCTGCCCGGCTGCCGGCTGCGGTGTCGCGGCGAGCTCAGGCGGCTCTGGACCGGACGGACGGTAGTCGTTCGGACTCGGCCTCGCTGCGAGGCAGCGCGATGCGGCCGGTACGGATCAGCTCCACGATGCCGAAGTCGCGCATCTGCTCGATGAAGGCGTTCATCTTGCCCTCGTCGCCGGTGACCTCGAAGACCAGCGCGTGCCGCGCGACGTCGACGATGCGGGCGCGGAAGTCCTGCGCGATCTGGCGGATCTCCACCCGGTCCTCCGGCGTCTTCACCGCCACCTTGATCAGCATCAGCTCGCGGTCGACGAACTTGGCCTGGCTGTGGTCGATCACCTTGATGACGTCGATCAGCTTCTGAAGCTGCTTCTGGACCTGCTCGAGGACCGCGTCCTCACCGTTGACGACGAAGGTCGTGCGGCTCACGCCCGGTTCCTCCGACTGGGCGACGGACAGCGACTCGATGTTGAAGCCGCGCCGTGCGAACAGCCCGGCGATGCGGACCAGCACGCCCGGACGGTCCCGCACGGTGACGCTCATGACGTGACGACCCGCGCTCACACCGGCACCTCCGGCGTCTCGTCCGGCTCCTGGTCGCCGACGATCATCTCGTCCACGCCGGCGCCCGCCGGGATCATCGGGAACACCTTCTCGGCCTCGTAGACGAAGAAGTTGATCACGGCCGGCTTGCCCTTGGCCAGCACCTCGGGCACCACCTTCGCCGCCGTCTCGCGGTCGAAGACGTTGTAGCCGTCGAGCCCGTAGGCCTCCGCGAGCTTGGCGAAGTCGGGGTTCGAGTCGGCCAGGTAGATCTCGCTGTAGCGCTCGGCGCTGAACATCTCCTGCCACTGGCGCACCATGCCGAGCACGCCGTTGTTCAGGATCGCCAGGACCACGGGGAGCTGGTGCTTGTACAGCGTGGCCAGCTCCTGGATGTTCATCTGCACGCTGCCGTCGCCGGCGATGCACACCACCGGCTCGCCCGGGCGGGCGAAGGCCGCCCCGATGGCAGCCGGGAGGCCGAAGCCCATGGTGCCGAGGCCGCCGGAGGTGATGAAGGTGCGCGGCCGTGTGGTCGGGAACAGGCGTGCCGCGAACATCTGGTGCTGCCCCACCTCCGTGGTGACCACGCACTCGCCGCCGGTCGCCTCGTGGAGCATCTGGATGACCTCCTGGGACACGAGCGGCTGGGTGCGCTTGTAGCGCTCGGGGTACATGCCCTTCCACTCGTCCAGCTGGCGCCACCAGTCGTCGATGGCGAGGCGGTCCAGCTCGTCCGCCAGGCGCGGCAGCACGTCGCGCAGGTCGCCTACGACCGGCACGTGGGCCTTGACCAGCTTGGAGATCTCGGCGGGGTCGATGTCGATGTGCACGACCTTGGCGTTCGGCGCGAAACGGCTGATCTTGCCGGTGACGCGATCGTCGAAGCGCAGGCCGGCGCCGAGGATCAGGTCGCAGTTCGTGATGGCGCGATTGGCGGTGACGGTGCCGTGCATGCCGGGCATGCCCAGCGCCTGCGGCTCACCGGCAGGGTACGCCCCGATCCCCATCAGGGTGGTGATGACCGGGATGCCGGTCTTGCGAGCGAAGGCCATGACCTCGTCCGAGGCCGCCTGTCCGCCGCCGCCGACCATCATCACGGGCCGCTCTGCGGCGCGGATCGCCTCCGCGGCCTTGCGGACCTGCTTGGCATGCCCCGTCACCGTGGGACGGTAGCCGGGCAGATCGATGGCGATGTCGAAGCTGCCGTGGAACTCGGCCTGCTGGACGTCCTTGGGCAGGTCGATCAACACCGGCCCCGGGCGCCCGGTGGAGGCGATGTGGAACGCCTCCGCCACGACGCGCGGGATGTCGTCGACGTTCTTGACCAGGTAGTTGTGCTTGGTGACCGGACCGGTGATGCCGTAGACGTCGGCCTCCTGGAAGGCGTCGGTACCGATCAAGGAGGTGGCGACGTTGCCGGTCACGGCGACGACCGCAGAGGAATCCATCTGGGCCGTGGCCAGGCCGGTCACCAGGTTCGTGGCGCCGGGTCCGCTGGTGGCGAAACAGACGCCGACGCGCCCCGAGGCCCGGTAGTAGGCGTCGGCAGCGTGCGCCCCGGCCTGCTCGTGCCGCACCAGGACGTGCTTGATCGGCGAATCGTAGAGGGCGTCGTAGACGGGCAGGATCGCACCGCCTGGATGGCCGAAGACGGTGTCGACACCGTGGCGCTCCAGCGCCTTCAGCAGGGCTTCTGCACCTTTCATGGCTCCTCCAACCTCGTCATCTCTCGCGAACGCTACCGTGTACGAAAAAGGCCCCGCCGTACCGAAGGAGGCGGGGCCACAGGCTTTCAGCCGAAGCGTCTAACCAGGACAACCCCACGGACCTAGCTGTAGGTCGTGGACCATGGCGTCCGTGTGGGGGGCGTTCGTCATTGGGGGGGAGTATACGGACACGCCCGGCCGGGTGTCAAGGAACGCGGCGTGGCGCCTGCTATTGCGAGCCACGCCTTCCATGCCGCACACTAGGGCGACTCGGTGTGAGCCAGGAAGGATGCAGGAGGAGCCACGTACTTCGTCGGCCGGCGGAGCCGCCGGGAGCCCACCCTCTTCATCGATCGGGGGTGGAGCGGTTCGGCCGAGGCGGAACCCTCAGGAGGTCCACCATCGAAATCCTACGCGTCTCCGGATCGTCGCGACCCAACTCCGTCGCCGGGGCCATCGCCGCGCTCCTTCGCAACGAGGGCGAAGTGGAGGTCCAAGCGATCGGCCCGCATGCCGTCAACCAGGCGGTGAAGGCGATCGCGATCGCTCGCTCGTACATCGAGGCGGAGGGCCTGGACCTGCGCACCGTACCTTCGTTCGTGAAGCTCGAGCTCCAGAACGAGGAACGGACGGCGGTGCGTTTCGCCGTGGAGTCCCTCGAGGTCGCCAGGCCCTGAGTCAGGGGCTGCGCTCGTAGGCCCCGGCCGCCCTGGGCGCCTCGGTCGTATCGGACCGTGGCATAGGCTGCCATGGATTCTCACGCAACCTGAGTATACTTAGCTCAAGTCGGCGCGCCCAGCACGGCGCGCCGCACGGTTCGGAGTCAACGCGGTCGCGTCGACCGCGCGAGGAGGATTCGAGGGAGTATGGTCTTCGGCTTCTACGGTTACTACCTGATCGGTATCGTCGCGTTCATCGCCTCGTTGGCGATCCAAGGGTGGCTCAAGAACACGTACGCCACCTGGATGAAGCGTGCGAACACCGCCGGCTTGACCGGTGCTGACGTGGCCCGCGCCATCCTGCAAGCCAACGGCATCGGCGACGTGCGGGTCGAGGCCGTCCAGGGGCAGCTCACCGACCACTACGACCCCGCCAAGAAGGTCGTGCGGCTGTCGGCCGACAACTTCCGCAGCGCCAGCGTCGCGGGCATGGCGGTCGCCGCCCACGAGACCGGGCACGCCATCCAGCACGCCCGCTCGTTCGCGCCGCTCTCCTGGCGCACGGCCATCCTGCCCGCCGCCAACATCGGCAGCCAGTTCGGTCCCATGCTGGCGTTCTTCGGGCTGCTCCTCGGCGTGGCGGGCAAGCCGCTACTCACGGTGGGCATCGTGCTGTTCGCAGCCGCCGTGGTGTTCCACCTGGTGACGCTGCCGGTCGAGTTCGACGCCAGCCGCCGCGCGCTCGGGCAGCTCCAGCGCCTCGGCCTGGTCACGGCTCAGGACCAGGGCGGAGCCCGGAAGGTGCTCACCGCCGCCGCCATGACCTACGTGGCCGCGGCCGCCACCTCCATCGCCTACCTGCTCTACTTCCTCGGCGCCGCGCGCCGCTAGGGCGTGCCGGCACCGACCGGCCCGGCCGAGGGAGCAGCCGGCTCCCCCGCCCGCGCCATCGCCATCGAAGTCCTGCGCCGCGTTCTGCGCGGCGCTTTCCTTGCGCCGACGCTGCGGCGCCAGCTCGACGCTTCGGATCTGGACGGGCGCGACCGTTCGTTCGTCACCGACCTGAGCTACGGTACCGTCCGTCGCCTCGCCTGGCTCGATGCGGCGCTGGCGCCACGGCTGCGCGCTCCCGAGCGCCTGCCCGAGCGCGTGCGGGCGGCGCTGCGGCTCGGCGCCTACGACCTGCTGGTCCGCGGGACGCCCCGTCCCGCGGCCGTGCATGCCTGGGTGGAGACGGTCAAGGCGGAGGAGCCGCGGCTGGCGGGCCTCGTCAACGCGGTCCTGCGACGCCTCGAGGTGCCGGACGCGAGCGCCCAGGAGCGCCTGGGGATACCCGCCTGGCTGCTGGAGCGCTTCCGGGCCTCGCTCGGGGACGAGGCGGCGGAGCGCGCGGCCCTCGCCATGCTCGAGCCGGCCCCGCTCTGGCTCCTCGCCTACGACGAGGGGGCCACGGACAGCCTGACGGCCGACGGCTGCGAGGTGCACCCGGGACCGCTGGCGGCGACCCTCCGTGTGCGCGCACCGATGCCGCTCGATCGCCTCGACGCCTACCGCCGCGGCCTCGTTCAGCCCCAGAACCCGTCGTCCGCCCTGGCCGCCGGGCTGCTCGGCGTCCGTGCAGGCGAACGAGCCCTGGACCTCGCCGCCGGCAACGGCATCAAGACGGCGCAGCTCGCCTCCCTCGGCGCGGCCGTCACGGCGGTCGACGTGGACCCGGGCAAGGCGGCCGCGCGCGACGCGAACCTGGCCAGGCTGGGGCTGGCCGCCGACCACCTGGTTGCCGACCTCACCCGACCGGTCGATCTTCCCCCCGCTCCTGCGGTGCTCCTCGACGCGCCGTGCACGGGGACGGGCACGCTGCGAGGCCACCCCGAGATCAAGCTGCGTCTCGGACCCGACGACGTGCACGAGGCGGCCGCGCGCCAGAGCGCCATGCTGGACACCGCGGCGGCACTGACGGCGCCCGGGGGGCACCTCGCGTACGCGGTGTGCTCGCTGACGGACCTCGAAGGCGAGGCGCAGATCGCCGCCTTCCTGCGCCGCCACCCGGACTTCCGTGCCGCGCCGCTGCGGCCGCCGCTTCCGCACGTGACGACCCCGGGAGGCTGCTACCTGGTGCCCGAGGACGGGCTCGACGGCTTCTTCGTGGCGCTGCTGATCCGTGGCGCTCGCGGGACGCCGCTCAGCGAGGCGTCGCGGGCGTGAGCGCCCCCGGGGGTAGGATGGCCGAATCCGTCGGCGGCGTCCGCGGGGTGCCATCTTCCCCGCACCGCACGCGGCGCGCGAGAGGAGGCCGAGGTGGCAAGAACCGAACCGCAACCGCTCTCCGACAGGGTCTACTACCTGCCCGGCGGGGTCAACTGCGCGCTGGTCGTGGGCGAGGACGGCCACGCCGTGGTGGTCGACAGCGGCCAGGACAAGGACTACGGCCGCAACCTGCGCAGGGCGTGTGAGGGGCTGGGGGTCACGCCCGTCGCCATCGTCAACACCCACGCTCACGCCGACCACTTCGGCGGGAACGCCTACCTCCTGCGCCAGTTCCCCGATCTCGAGGTGTACGCGCCACCGTTCGAGGCGAGCATCATCCGCTCGCCCTACCTCGAGCCCGTCTACCTCTTCCACGGTGCCCGCCCGATCGACGAGCTGACGTCGAAGTGGCTCCAGGCCGAAGCGTCCCCGGTCCATCACGAGCTCGAGGGCGACAGCCTCGAGCTCGCCGGCATCGCCTTCGAGGTCCTGGACACCTCGGGGCACGCCCACCGGCAGGTCGCGCTTCGCGTGGACGACGTGTTGCTGGCCGCCGACGCCTTCTTCGGCGACAGCGTGCTCGACAAGTACGCCCTGCCCTTCGGCCAGGACATCGCCGGCCAGCTCGCCTCGTTCGAGGTGGTTCGGAGCAGCGGCGCCCGGATCGCGCTCCCGGGCCACGGCGACCCCAGCAGCGAGCTCGACCGCTCGATCGACGCCAACGTGGCGGCCGTGCAAGCGGCCGCCGATGCCGTGGCGGACGCGTGCACCGGCGGCGGCACCGAGGACGTGCTGGCCGGCGCGTGCGAGGCTCTCGGCATCGCGCTGACCGACCTCCCCCGCTACCACCTCAACCTGTGCACCGTGTCGGCCTACCTGAGCTACCTGCGTCAGCAGGGACGGGTCGAGGCCGGCCTCGAGGGCGGACGTCTCGGTTGGCGGAGGGTGGAGGCCTAGGAGCGGAACAGGTAGGGCTGCAGCAGCGGCATCACGCAGACCCGCTCCTCCAGCGGCTCGCCGAGCAGGTGCGTCTTCACCGCCTCGCGCTCCTCGAAGCCCAGGCGCCGGTAGAACGCCCGTGCCCCCTCGTTGCGCTCGGCGACCGTGAGGCGGATCTCCTTGGCGCCTCGTGCCGCGAACCAGGGCCGGGCGGTCTCCAGCAAGCGGCGGCCGTGGCCGTGGCGCTGGGCCTCCGGCAGTACGTAGATGGCGCCTACGTAACCGACGTCACCCCGCATGCTGAGCCGCTCGTAGCCGACCACGCGGCCGTCCTCCTCCAGCACCCACAAGCCGCCGTCGTTGACCGAGGCGAGGATGCGGTAGTCGCTGTAGGCGCGCTTGAGGAAGGCGTCGATGGTGTGCGCACTGAGGATGCCCTCGTAGGTCGCGTGCCAGGTGGTCGACGCCACGTCGCGCACCGCACTCAGGTCGGCCGGGGAAGCGATCCTGACGGCGGCGTAGGGGTGTACGGCATCGATGGCCAACACGGATGGGGCTCCAACGAGTCTCAACGTCGCCGGTAGTATAAGGGACGACGCCGCCGGGGGTGCCCGGGGGCGGATGGGAAGGGGGCCCCGACCCCATGGAGATCCTCAGCGCAGGCGCCGCCCGCACCGTGACGGGCAGCTGCCACCACCTCCGCCTCGATGACGCCAACGTGCTGCTGGACTGTGGCCTGTTCCAGGGCGGGGCGGAGCTGGAGGCGCGCAACCACGCGCCGTTCCCGTTCGACCCGACCGCCCTCGATGCCGTGCTGGTCAGCCACGGGCACCTCGATCACGTGGGCCGGTTGCCACTGCTGCTCGAGCGCGGCTACCGGGGGCCCATCTTCGCTACCCGGGCCACCCGCAACATCGCCGAGGTCATCCTCCGTGACGCGGCCAGGCTACAGCAGGAGGACTACCGCCGGGCCATGCGCAAGGCCCGGCGCGCGGGCCGCGAGGACGAGGTGACGGAGCCCCTCTACGACGACAGCGACGTCGACGCCACGCTGGAGCGGTTCCGGTCGGTCGAGATGGACGAGCCGACCGAGGTGGCACCCGGGGTGCGGGCGACGTTCCGACCCGCCGGTCACGTGCTCGGGAGCGCCACCATCGAGCTCCAGGACGGCTCGGCCCGGGTGGCCTTCTCAGGCGACCTGGGGAACCGGGAGAGCGCACTGCAGGCGCCGGCGGAGCCGGCTCGACCCTGCGACGTGGCGCTCATCGAGACGACCTACGCCGAACGCAACCACCGCACCCGGGCGGCGACCGAGGCCGAGTTCGCCGAGGTGCTGAAGCGCTCCCTGGGCCGTGGCGGCAACGTGTTGATCCCGACGTTCGCGTTGGAGCGCAGCCAGGCCGTGCTCTTCGAGATCCGGAGGCTCATGGAGGGGGGTGCGCTGCCCCGCGTGCCGGTCTACCTGGACTCCCCCATGGCCACGCGCTTGACGCGCTTCTACGAGCACGGCGAGAACGAGTTCCGTGACGAGGTCAAGGCCGTGCTGGCCGAGGGGCGCGACCCGTTCGCACCTCCCACGCTGGAGTTCACGGTCGACACCGAGGCCTCCAAGGCGATCAACGACGTCACCGGTGGCGCCATCATCCTGGCCGGCTCGGGGATGATGACGGGGGGGCGCATCCTCCACCATCTCAAGCACAACCTGTGGCGGGAGGAGGCCAGCCTGGTCATCGTCGGCTACCAGGCCTCCGGCACGCTCGGCCGCGCCCTCGTCGGCGGCGCCAAGCGGGTCCACATCTACGGTGAGGAGATCAAGGTACGCGCCCACATCCACACCATCAACGGCTTCTCGGCACACGGCGACCACGACGATCTGCGCAGTTGGCTCGACGGCACCGGCGACGCCGAGGTGTTCCTGGTGCACGGCGAGCCCGAGGTGATGGACGCCTTCGCCGCCGAGCTGCGCGGGGACGGACGCGCGGTCACCGTGCCCGAGCCCGACCGCACCTACCGGCGCTGAGAGAAAGCGTTCGCGAGGACCTCCGGCGCCGTGACCTGTCCGGCGGGGTGGTCAGCCACCTTACGGAGGACGTCGATGGCTGCAGGGTTTACTGAGGCATGGATTGGGAACTGCCCGTCATCGCGCTGCGCACCCAGGTGGTGCTGCCGCGCACCCTGGAGAACGTGGACGTCGGTCGTCCGAAGTCGAAGCGGGCGCTCGAGGAGGCGCAGGCGGCGGACAACCGCGTCCTCCTGGTGGTGCAGCGCGAAGGTCGGATCGACGACCCCTCCGGCGAGGACCTGTTCGACGTAGGCACGCTCTGCGTCATCAAGCAGGTCATCCGCCTGCCCGACGACACGCTCCAGGTGCTGGTGGAGGGTCGCGAGCGGGCCCGCATCGACAACTACCTGGCCGGTACCTCGCTGCGGGCCCAGGTGACGACCATCCCCGAGGTCACCACCGAGCGCCCGGAGTCGAACGCTCTGGTCGAGCAGGCGAAGCAGGCCTTCGCCGAGTACGCACAGCAGAACAAGAACCTGCGACTCGACTCGTTCCATCTCGAGAACCTGCGCGGGCTGCGGGAGGCCGGTCCCCTCGCCGACGTGATCGCCAAGTACGCGACCTGGGAGGTCGCCGACAAGCAGGCGGTGCTGGAAGAGCCCGACGTCCACAAACGGCTCGAGCTGGTCTACGGCTTCCTGACGCGCGACCTCGAGCGCTTCGACACCGAGAAGCAGATCAGCGCGCGCGTCAAGCAGCAGATGGACTCCAACCAGCGCGAGTACTACCTGCGCGAGCAGATGAAGGCGATCCAGCACGAGCTGGGCAACGACGACGCCTCCGAGACCGAGGAGCTGCGGGAGCGGGTCGAGGCCAAGCACATGCCCGACTACGCCAAGGAGCGCGCCCTCAAGGAGATCGAGCGGCTCGAGCGCATGTCCGGCGGATCCCCGGAGGCCACCGTCGTCCGCACCTACCTCGACACCATGCTGGAGTTGCCGTGGAGCGAGTTCGACGAGGAGTACCTCGACATCGGCCACAGCGAGACCATCCTCAACGAGGACCACTACGCCCTGGAGGAGCCCAAGGAGCGCATCCTCGAGTTCCTGGCGGTGCGTCAGCTCACCGAGGACAACGAGGAGTCCGACTACAAGGCCCCCATCCTGTGCCTGGTCGGGCCGCCCGGCGTCGGCAAGACGAGCCTGGGCAAGTCGATCGCGCGCAGCCTGAACCGGCACTTCGTGCGCATGAGCCTCGGCGGCGTGCGCGACGAAGCCGAGATCCGCGGTCACCGCCGCACCTACATCGGGTCGCTCCCGGGCCGCATCATCCAGGGGATGAAGACGGCGGGCACGGTCAACCCCGTGTTCCTGCTCGACGAGGTCGACAAGATGACGGCCGACTTCCGCGGCGATCCCTCCTCGGCCCTCCTGGAGGTGCTCGACCCGGAGCAGAACAACACCTTCTCCGACCACTACCTGGAGATCCCCTACGACCTGTCCCGGGTCATGTTCATCACCACGGCGAACACCCTGGCCACGGTGCCGCGGCCGCTCCTCGACCGCATGGAGGTCATCCAGATCCCCGGCTACACGCTGGACGAGAAGATCCAGATCGCGCGCCGGTACCGCATCCCGCGCCAGATCCGCGATCACGGCATGCAAGGCAAGCTGGAGATCACCGACGGCGCCGTGCGCCGTATCGTCACCGAGTACACGCGCGAGGCGGGCGTCCGCAACATGGACCGGCTGATCGCCAAGGCCACCCGCAAGGCGGCCCGCGAGTACCTCACCGATGCCTGGGAGGACACGCGCATCGTGGATGAGGACGAGGTGCGGGATCTGCTGGGCGTGCCCCCCTTCCGCGACGAGCAGGCCGAGAAGCAGCCTCAGGTCGGCCTCTCGCACGGCCTCGCCTGGACCTCCGTGGGCGGCGTGACGCTGGACATCGAGGCGGTAGCGGTCCCCGGCAAGGGCAACGTCACCCTGACGGGCCAGCTCGGCGACGTCATGAAGGAGAGCGCGCAGGCCGGTATCGCCTACCTCCGCAAGCACGCGGAGGAGTTCGGGCTGCCGGACTCGTTCCACGAGAAGCAGGACCTCCACGTGCACGTCCTCGAGGGGGGCACGCCGAAGGACGGGCCGTCCGCCGGCATCGCCATCGCCACCGCGGTGGTGAGCGCGCTGTGCGGCCGCCCCGTGCGCGGCGACGTCGCCATGACCGGCGAGATCACGCTGCGGGGCCGCGTGCTGCCCATCGGCGGGGTCAAGGAGAAGCTGCTGGCCGCCCACCAGGCCGGCATCCACCACGTCATCCTGCCGGCCGACAACGAGGCGAACCTGGAGGACGTCCCCGAGGCCATCCTGCAGGACCTCGAGGTCACGCCGGTGCGGGACTTCCACGAGGTGCTGAACGCCATGCTGGTGACGGAGGATGCGGCCGACGCCGAGTTCGTGCCGCCGCAGGCCGAGGACAAGCCCTCCTCCGGGCCGGGCGCGCGCGCCTGAGCCGGAACCGGGCGTACGTCGTTCACGCCGCCGGGGGCTCCCCCGGCGGCGTTGTCGTGCTCACCCTCCGGCGTTGCCCGTGTCGCCGACGTAGAGCTCGCTCCGTAGGAGGGGCATGAGGGCCAGCAGCACCGCGTGGGCGTAGAGCGCGGGACGCTCGAGCGCGCCGCGCGTCAGCAGGCCGACGGCGCCGCCGGCGTGCTTGCTCCCCTCCACGGCGAACACCCGGTCGACGGCGTCACCGAGCTCGAGCCCGTCCTCCAGCAGTCGCGTGACACGGTGGGGCAGCACGAAGGCGGCGCTACGGGCCGCGCCCGACGCTCCACCGGGCGCCAGCGCGACGGCCCAGGAGAAGCTCCACACCCGTCCGCCTTCGCGCGTGACGCCCCCTTCGATGCCGATCCCGATCGCGTCGTCGCCGTCTGCCAGACGCAGCGCCCCGGCCGCGCGCGAGCGCGCCCCGCGCAGCGTCACCTCGTCGCCCCAGGGCTGGTCCGGAACACCGGAGGGGACGTCGTGCCACGAGAGCGCCGGCGCCGTCGCCGGGAAGGCGGCCGCCAGCGCTGTCTGCACCCCGGTGCGCTTGGCCGGGTTGGCCGATCCCAGGGCGACCCGGCTCGGGGTGCGCACGTCGGGCCGACGCCGCTCAGTCGGGGGAGGACACGACACCTGGCTCCTTCCCGCAGCGCCCGCCACGCTGCTGCTGCATGGCGTGCAGGCGAGCGTACAGGCCGCCCCGGCGCAGCAACGCTTCGTGCCGCCCCTCCTCCACCACACGCCCGCGCTCCATCACCGCGATGCGGTCGGCGTCTCGCACCGTCGAGAGGCGGTGGGCGATGACGATGCTGGTCACCTCGTGTCGTCGCGTGAACAGACCGGCGAGCGCGTCCTGGATGACCGATTCCGACTCGCTGTCGAGGCTCGAGGTGGCCTCGTCGAGCACCAGCAGGCTCGCGCCCCGCAGCAGGGCGCGTGCGATGGCGATGCGTTGCTTCTGCCCTCCGGAGAGCTTGACGCCCCGCTCCCCGATCTCGGTGTCGAAGCCCCGCGGCAGCGCCTCGATGAACTCGAGGGCATTGGCCAGGCGGGCGGCCTCCACGACCGACGCGTCGTTCGCGCCGGGTCTGGCGTAGCGGATGTTGTCCCGCACGCTGCCGGAGAACAGCGTCGGGTCCTGCGGCACGACCGCCAGGGCGCCTCGCAGGCTCTCCAGCCGCAAGCCACGCAGGTCGCTCCCTGCGACGCGCAGGACGCCGCCCTGCGGATCGTAGAGCCGCCCCAGCAGCTTGACCACGGTGCTCTTCCCCGCCCCGGACGGGCCCACCAGGGCCACCGTGGATCCGGCCGGCACGTCCAGGTCGAAGCCGTCGAGCGCGAGGGCGTCGGCGCCGGGATAGGCGAAGCGGACGCCCTCGAAGCGCACGTCGCCGGCCAGGAACGTCCGCTGCTCGCCTTCGGTCTCCGGTGCGTCGGCCAGCAGCTCGTCGATGCGCTCGAGCGCCGCCGCGCCGGCCTGGAGCTGGTTGTTGAAGTTCAAGACGAACACCACCGGCGTGACCAGCTCGCTGACGTAGAGCAGGAAGGCGGTGAGCTCCCCGGTACTCAGCGACGCCGCGCCGAACGGCAGCGGGGAGCCGGCCTGCTTCAGCACGATCAGCCAGCCCCCGACCAGCAGCAGCGCACCGGTGCCGAGCCCGGAGCTGAGTCCCACACCGGCCTGCATCAGCCCCGACTGCCACCTGCGCGCCATGCCGAACGAGCGGTAGCCTTCGCTGGCGTCGGCGAAGCGCCCCAGCTCCTCGTCCTCGGCGGTGAACAGCTTGACGACACCGGCGTTCTGGATCGCCTCGCTGGCGACCGCCGTGAGCTCGCCCACCTGCGAGCGGATGCGGCGCGACAGCCGACGCAGCGGCTCCTGGAACCGCAACGTGATCACCACCATGGCTGCCACGATCGTCAGGCACACCAGTGCGAGCAGCCAGTTCATGACGAACAGGATGACGAGCACGACCAGGATGCCGAACAGCCGGCCCAGGATGCGCGACGCTCCCGCCTGGATCATCGACTCGAGCGCGTTGACGTCCGAGACGACGCGGGCGACCAGGGAGCCGGAGCGCTCCTGCGTGAAGCGCGCCATCGGCAGGCGCAGCAGGTGCGCGTAGGCGCTCGTCCGGAGGTCGTGGATGACGCGCTGCGTGAGCGCGTAGCTGAAGTACATCGACACGAACGACAGCGCCTCGCGCAGCACGTAGTACCCGAGCATGGCGGCACCCAGCAGCAGGAACACGTGGGGGCGACCGCCGGGGATCGCCACATCGATGACCACCCGCGCGAACTGGGGAGCGAGCTGAGCGACCAGCGCACCCACCGCGATGATCGACGACAGTGCGATCACACGGCCGCGGTAGGGCGCCAGCAGCGCCGCGAGCCGCCGGACGGCGCCCCGGGGGCGGGCCCGCCCCGACGTGGGCCCCGCCGGGTCGACCGGGCGGTGGTGCTTCATGCGCCCTCCGTAGCGTGCGCCCTGGCCGGCGGGTCGGGCGGAGCCACGGCGCAGCGCAGCACCTCGCCGGTCCCCTCGAGGCGGTAGCGGCCGAGGGAGGCGGGCAAGACCACCGACGCGCCCCGCAGCAGGCGTTCGTCGCCGGCCGCGCTGTGGAGGATGGCCTCCCCGCGGGTGACGACGAGGATCTGCAGGCTGCTGGGGTCGGTGCGTCCGACCTGCGCGCCGGCGTCCAGCGCGACGGCGTCCATCACGAAGTGCCCGCAGCCGATCAGGCGACGCCAGCCGTCACCGAGCGGGGTGGGCGACCTCCTGGCGTCGTCGCCCCCCTGGAGCGCCGCCACCTGGAGGGCGCGCTCGATGTGGAGCTCGCGCTGGCGCCCGGCGCGGTCGCGCCGGAGGTAGTCGAACAGCCGGTAGGTCAGGTCGCTGGACTGCTGGATCTCGAACAGCAGGATGCCCGACCCGATGGCGTGCACCGTTCCGGCCGGGTTGTAGATGACGTCGCCGGGAACCACCGGCACCCGGTTCATGAGCTCGGGCAGCGACCCGTCGGCGACGGCCTCGCGCACGCGCTCGGGGGTGACGTCCTCGCGGAATCCCCACAACACGTGGGCGTCCGGGGCGGCCTCGAGCACGTACCACGCCTCACTCTTCCCGAGGTGACCGGTGGAGGCCTCATGGACCAGCGCGAAGGCGTCGTTCGGGTGCACCTGCACCGAGAGACGCTCCGCGGCGTCGATGAACTTGGCGAGTAGCGGGACCTTGCTGCCGTAGCGGGCGGCGCTGGCGGTGCCCACGAGCCGGACGCCGAGGGACTCGGCCACGTCCTGCAGCGTGCGTCCAGCGAACCGTCCGTTCAGCACCTCGTTCTCGGCGTAGACGAGCCAGCCCTCCCCGATCGGTTCGCCGTTCTCCTCGGCCGCCGGCCGCCCCAGGAATGCGGGGAGCCGGTCCCCACCCCAGATGCGCCGGCTGTAACGGACGTCGAGCCTCAGCGGGTAGATGTCGCCGACTGGCATGTCGCTCCCCTCGTGAACCCCGGACCCGAGGCCGACACTCGCCCAGCCGACCGGTCACGCGCCGACCCTCGAAGGCGGAATTGGCCGTACGATGGGACGCGACCCGATGACCGAAGCCCTCTCGCACTTTATCAACGATGCCGGCTGGCTCGCGCCTCTCTACTACGTAGCGTCGTTCCTGCTCACCGCGCTGTTGCCCTTCATCCCGACCCCGCTGGTGGGGGCCCTGGGCGGCAAGGCGTTCGGCTTCTTCGCAGCGGTGGCGTACGGGATCTTCGGGCTCGGCCTGGGCGCTTTCGTGGGTCTGATGCTCGCTCGCGGCATCGGACGGCCCTTGCTGATCCTGCTGGTCCGGCGGGAGGCGTTGCAGGAGTGGGAGGAGCTCCTCGGCATCCGCTCCGTGGTCGTGTGGGGCGTGCTGTTCTTCGTGCTCAACCTCGACTTCGTGGTGCTCCTCTCCGGCCTGACCTCGTTGCCGCTCACCGAGCTGTGGATCGCCGCCATGATCGCGCGCACGCCATGGCTGATCGGCAGCGCCTGGCTCGGCAGCGCCGTGCTGGTCTCCGATACCGTGCTGTGGGTGGCGTTGATCCTGCTGATCCCGCTGCTCTATCTGCTCAACCGCCTCCGGCCGCGGATCCGTCATTGGATGCTGCGCTTCCGTCCGGGCTCGGACCCGGACCCGGCAGAGGACGGCCGTCCGGGATCTTCTTCCCTGGATTCATGATCCCCAGGGGATCGAGCGTGCGCTTGAGCCGTCGCATCAGCGTCAGCGCGTCGCCGTGCTCCTCGTCCATGTAGCGGAGCTTGCGGACGCCGATGCCGTGCTCGCCGGTCGAGGTGCCTCCCAGCGCGAGGGCGCGCCTCACCATGCGGTGCGCCACCTCCTCGGCGCGACGGCGTTCCGCCTCGTCCTCGCCGAAGAAGATGGCCAGGTGGAAGTTCCCGTCGCCGACGTGTCCGACGAGGTAGGCGGCGAGCCGTTCCCCCTCGCAGTCCTCCAGCGCGGCGGTCACCGCCTCGGGCAGGCGCGAGATGGGCACCGCCACGTCCGTCACCAGGTTCCGCTTGCCGGGGTTCTCGGCCACGGTCGCGTAGAAGGTCTTGTGGCGCGCCTCCCACAGCCGCTCGCGCTCCCCCTGGCCGGTCGCCGCTTCGAAGCCCAGGGCGCCCGCGTGCGTGGCCAGGTCGCGCGCCAGCGCGACGTCGGCCGCGACCCCCGGCGGGTTCCCGTGGAACTCCAGGAAGACGGTCATCTGCTCCGGGAAGTCGGTCCCCGCGTAGGCGTTGACCGCGTGCACGCTACGGGCGTCGATGATCTCGCAGCGCGCCGCCGGCACCCCCGCTTGGATGAGCTGCGTCACGAAGCGGGTCGCTTGCCGGGCATCGGCGAACGGCACGCGCGCCGCCGACGCCGCCTCCGGGACGCCGACCAGGCGCAGCGTGATCTCGGTGATGATGCCCAGCGTCCCCTCGGCCCCGGTGAACAGGCCGCACAGGTCGTAGCCGGCGGCACTCTTGCGAGCGCGATTGCCGAAGCGGACGATGTCGCCCGCCGCGGTCACCACCTGGAGCGCGAGGACGTAATCGCCGGTGACGCCGTAGCGCACCGCCATGGTGCCCGAGGCGTTGGTCGAGACCATCCCACCGAGGGTGGCGTGGGCGCCGGGATCGATCGGGAAGAACACGCCGCTGTGACGGGCGGCCTCGTTGAGCGCCCGGTAGCCGACCCCCGGCTGCACGACCGCCAGGAAGTCCTCGGGGCGCAGCTCGAGGACCCGGTCCATCCGCGTGAGGTCGACGGAGAACCCGCCGAACAGTGGGACCGTGTGCCCCTCGAGGCTGGAGTTGGCCCCGACCGGGGTGAGCGGGATACGACGCTCGGAGGCGAAACGGACGATGCGCGCGACGTCCTCGGCGCTCTCCGGGAAGAGCACCGCGTCCGGCAGGGCCGTCTCCTCGTACGACTCGCCTCGTCCGTGTTGTTCGAGCACGGCGTTGGTGGTGACGATCTGGTCGTCGCGCAACAGCCCGGTCGGGAGCTCCGCCATGGCTCAGCTTACGGGTCCGGTCGTTGGGGCTCAACCCGGTCGCGACGGGTGCCGCCCGCCGTCGGCAGGGCGGCCTCAGCGCTTGAGACGAGGATCGAGGACGTCGCGGATGGCGTCGCCCAGAAGGTTGAAGCCCACGACCGAGAAGAAGATCGCGATCCCCGGCACGATCGACAGCCATGGCGCGATACGGAAGCGGCCGAAACCGTCGGAGATCATGGCCCCCCACTCGGGCGTCGGTGGACGCGCCCCCAGACCCAGGAAGCCGAGGGCGGCGACGTCCAGGATGGCCGTGCCGATCGAGAGGGTCAGCTGCACCATCAGGGGCGAGAGCCCGTTGGGGAGCACGTGGGCGAGGATGATCCGCACGGAGCGCGACCCGAGCGCCCGGGCCGCCTGCACGTACTCCGACTCGCGGAGGCTGAGGGTGACGGAGCGGACGATGCGGATATAGACCGGTACGTATGTGATGCTGATGGCGATCAGGGCGTTGAGCAGGCTCTGGCCCAGCGCCGCCACGATGGCGATGGCGAGCAGGATGCCGGGGAACGCCAGTAGGATGTCGACGAACCACACGATGCCGGTGTCGATCCAGCCACCGAAGAAGCCCGCGATCAGGCCCAGTATGGTGCCGACCAGCGCGGCCATGGCCACGGCCTCGAGGCCGACCCGGAGGCTGATCCGGCCACCGTAGAGCACCCGGACCAGCATGTCGCGACCCTGGACGTCGGTGCCGAAGGGGAACGACCAGCGATGGAGCTGTTTCTGCTCGAGCTCCTGCTGCGACATCGTCCAGGTCGGCGGCAGCATCCGGTCGCGCAGGTTGATCTTGAGGGGATCGACCGGGCGCAACACCGGCGCCAGGATGGTGATGGCCACGAAGAACACGATGATCGCGAGGCCCAGGATGCCGGTGGGGTGATGCCGGAAGCGCCGTGCGGCGTCCTGCAGCAGCGAGCGACCCTCGACGTGGTCCTCATGTCTGGAGGTGGCGCTGGCCGTGCTCATGGTCGGCTCCCCCTCATGTGTACTGGATCCTCGGGTCGATGAAGGCGTAGGACAGGTCCACCAGCATGTTGACCAGGACGAACATGATGGCGATGAACAGCACACCGCCCTGGATGATCGGGTAGTCGCGTGAGGAGATGGCGTCGTATACGAAGCGCCCGATGCCCGGCCAGGCGAAGACGGTCTCCGTGAGGATCGCCCCCGAGAGCAGCTGGCCGAAGCTCAAGCCGATGACGGTGATGACGGGCAGCAGGGCGTTGCGCAGGGCGTGCTTGTTGATGACCGCGCGCCGCTCGACCCCCTTGGCGCGCGCCGTGCGGATGTAGTCCTGCCCCAGCACCTCCAGCATGCTGCTGCGCGTCATGCGCACGATGATGGCCAGCGGGATGGTGCCCAGGGCGATCCCCGGCATCACCAGGTGGCGCAGCAGGTTCCACAGCACGCCCCAGCGGCCCTGGACGATGGCGTCGAGCAGGTAGAAGCCGGTGGTGGAGTGGAAGATCAGCGTGGGCGAGATCCTTCCCGACGGTGGCAGCCACCCCAGGAAGACGGCGAACAGGTAGATCATGATGATGCCGAGCCAGAACACCGGGAACGACACGCCCGCCAGAGCGAGGAACATGAACCCCGTGTCCACGAGGGTGCCGCGATTGAGCGCCGCCACGATGCCGAGCGGCACCCCGAACACCACCGCGAAGAACATCGCCACCAGGGTCAGCTCGATGGTGGCCGGGAAGAAGTGGGCGAGGCTGTCCCGGACCGGGATGCGGCTGAAGATCGACTTGCCCAGGTCGCCCTGTACGGCGTGGGCGACGAAGGTCGGGTACTGCGCGTCGAACAGCCCCGCGATGCCGCGGGTGCGCGCCTCCTTGAGGTTGAGGAAGTAGGGCGTGTCGAGACCCAGCTCGGTGCGCAGGCGCTGGTACGACTCGGGCGACGCCCGCTCGCCCAGCATGATCCGGGCCGGGTCGCTGCCGATCACGCGCGGGATGGTGAAGATGAGCAGGCTCACCCCGAACAGGACGGGCAGGAGCCCCAGCAGTCGGCGGACGAAATACGCGAACACGTCGGGATACGGTCTCTCTTGGGAAGATGCCGGTTGGGCCGGCGGAGACCGGCCCAACCGCGTGAAGGCTAGTTCTTGGTGACCTCGTTGAGCTGGACGCTCGTCACGCCGAGCGGGTTGGGGAGGAAGCCATCGATGTTGGTGCGCGTGGCGTGGAGCGTGGTCGGGTAGACCACGGGCATGGCGGGGACCTGATCGTAGATGATCTTGTCGGCCTGCTCGTAGTACGTCACGCGCTCGGTCTCGCTGGAGGCCTTGCGTGCGTCGCCCAGCAGCTTGACGACCTCATCGGCGTTGGCGTCGGCCCAACCGAAACCGTTCTTGATCTCCGTGGGGCTGAAGAAGGTGTAGATGAAGTTGTTGGGGTCGGCGTAGTCGGCGTTCCAACCCAGCATGAACATGGGGAACTTGCCCTCGTCGTACTCGGTGAGGTAGATGCCCCAGTCCTCGGTGCGGAGCTCGGCCTGGATGCCCACCTCCGACAGGTATCCGGCCACCGCCTCGGCGATGTCCTTGGGCGACGGGAAGTAGGGGCGCGACACCGGCATGTACCAGAACTCGGTCTGGAAGCCGTTCGGGAACCCGGCGTCGGCCAGGAGCTGCTTCGCCTTCTCCGGATCGTATGGGTAGATGTCGTAGCCGGCGCGGCCGATCAGGCCGGGTGGGATGAACTCGGCCGCCGGCGTCCCGAGGCCGCTCCAGAAGGCGTCGACGATGGCCTTCTGGTCGATGGCGTAGGCCACCGCCTGTCGGACGCGGAGGTCGTCGAAGGGCTTGTTCGCCTGGTGGAAGCCGATGTAGCCGATGCTGAGGTTGGCCTCGGCCGTCGCGCGCCTCAGGTCGCTGTTGCTCTCCACGGCCTGGAGGTCATCCGGCGAGAGGTTGACGGCGATGTCGAGCGTGCCGGCCTCGAGCTCAGCCAGCCGCGTCGCCGGCGACTCGATGCCCCGGAAGACGATGCGTTCGACCTTGGCCTTGTCGCCCCAGTAGGCGTCGTTGCGGACCACCGTCACGTGGTCGCCCTGCACCCACTCCTGGAACTTGAACGGACCCGTGCCTACGGCGCCCACCCCGGGCGTCCCGTAGTCGACGCCTGCCGCCTTGACGGCAGCGGGGCTCTGGATGCCGAAGTAGCTCGACGCGACCAGCGCCGGGAAGAAGCCGACCGGCGAGGTGAGGTCGAAGCGCACGGTGGTGTCGTCGAGGGCCTCGACCTTCTCCAGCAGGTACCCCTCCTCGCCGTAGAACGCCGCGAAGATGTAGGTCCAGGCCGCGAAGTTCTTCTGATCGGGGAACGCGTAGGGGTTGTCGCGGTGGTTCCAGCGGTCGAAGTTGAACTTGACGGCCTCGGCGTTGAACGGGGTGCCGTCGTGGAACGTCACGCCCTCCCGCAGGTGGAACGTCCACTGCGTGGCGTCGGCGTTCGCTTCCCAGCTCGTCGCCAACAGCGGACGGAGCTCGGAGCTGCCCGGTTGGAAGCCCACCAACGGCTCCGCGATCTGGTACTGCACCGTCAGCGAGTTGCCGTCCTGGGGAAGGTCGAGCGATACGGGTAGGCCACTCTCCCCGTACACCAGCGTCTGAGCCCACGCCGCGCCCGATAGGGCCAGCAAGGCCGCGGCCACTACGATGGCCAGTCTCTTCATACCCACCTCCTAAAGTAGGTCGTGTTGTGACAGGCTGACCGTCCCGGATGCAGCATCCGGGACGACCCCTCCGTGCCTGTGTTGCTGCGAGTGTAGCACCCACGACGGGGATGCCGATGCTGATCGGTCTCAACCGGTTGCGGTGACCGGCTCGAGCCGCCCCCCCGTGAGGTGGTAGCGGCGCTCCACCGAGCGCACCAGCTGCTCGTCGTGCGTCACCATCACCACCGCGGTACCTCGCTCGCGCGCGAGCTCCAGCAGCAGCTCGAAGACGTCGCGGGCGTTCTTGCGGTCGAGGCTGCCGGTGGGCTCGTCGGCCAGCAGCAGCCGCGGTTCCAACGCCAGCGCCCGCGCCACCGCCGCTCGCTGTCGCTCCCCGCCCGAAACGCGCCCCGGGACCGCCTCCTGGCGGGCCTCCAGGCCGACCCGGGCCAACAGCTGCCGAGCGTGGCGCTCATCGACTTCCCCCAGGATCCTGCCGGGGAGCATCACGTTCTCCAACAGGCTCAGGTCCTTCAGCAGGTAGTGGTTCTGGAATACCAGGCCCAGCGTCCGCGCCCGCGCTGCGGCCAGCGTCTGGGGCCGTCTGGTGTGCACCGCGAGGTCGCCCCACCAGACCTCGCCTTCGTCGGGCGTGTCGAGCCCCGCCAGCAGGTGGATGAGGGTGCTCTTGCCGGACCCGCTGGGCCCGAGGACGGCCACGACCTCGCCGGCGTCCAGGCGCAGGCTGGCGCCGCGCAGCACCTCGAGCCCGCCGTTGGGACCTGGGTACCGACGAGTCAGGTCACGGCATTCCAGCACGGCGGACACGGGGTTACTATACGTTCTGAGGCGCACGGGGTGACCGCGCGCGCCGGGCGGCGCGGTCGCGCGCCGTCGTCGGCGTGTGCCCCGCATTCGCGCGACCCCGGGTCGCGCCGGAGGGTTCGATGGCTCGAGACGAGAATGCCGCAGAGGCTCTGACCGCCTTCCTCCACGAGGTGCCCCTGTTCCGGGGCGCACCGGAGCGAGCGCTGGCGATCGCCGCCACGGCGGTTCGCCGCCGCATCTACGAGGCGGGCATCACCGTGTTCCAGGAGGGGGACAAGGGGGAGGCCCTCTACATCCTCCGGTCCGGCCAGGTGAAGCTCTCCAAGATCGATCTCGGCGGGCACGAGAAGACCCTGGCGATCCTGCAGCCCCCCGAGTTCTTCGGGGAGATGGCGCTCCTCGGCGAATCGACGCGCAGCGCGACCGCCCTCACCCTCACGGAGGTCACCGCCTACCTGCTGTTCAACGACGACTTCCGCAAGCTGCTCGCCGACTACCCGTCCATCAGCCTCAACCTCACCACCACCCTCGCCAGCCGGCTGCGCGGCATGGACGACGAGTCGCAGATCCTGTCGTACAAGGACGCACAGGGGCGCGTGGCGTACGTGCTGCTCCGGCTCTACCGCGGCGGCGTCGTCGACCTGGAGGAGGACCGCGCGCTGGTGCGGCTCACCCACCAGGAGCTCGCCAGCCTCGCCGGGACCAGTCGCGAGACCGTGACCCGCGCCTTGAAGGCCTTGGAAGCCGAGGGCGTGATCGAGACGCGCCCCAAGGAGGTCTTCATCACCGACGCGGAGGCCCTGGCCGAGATCCTGCACGGGGTGCGCTGAGGGCAGCGGGGCCGGTCAGGCTCGCTGGACGCCCTCGAGCCGCCGGGCGAGACGCTCTTCCAAGCGGGCACGGACGTGGGGCCAGTCCTCGTCGGTGATGGCGAAGACCATGGTGTCCCGGACGACGCCGTCCTTGACGACCATGTGGCGGCGGAGGACGCCTTCGTAGCGGGCGCCCAGCGCGCGGATGGCCCGCTGGGAGCGCAGGTTGCGGGTGTCGGTGTGGATCTGGACCCGGTGGAGCGCCAGCGTGCCGAAGGCGAAACCGAGCATCAGTCGCTTGCAGTCGATGTTCACGCCGCTGTTGAAGACGTCGGGCCGGTACCAGGTGTAGCCCAGCTCGCATCGCTGGTGACGCCCATCGATATCGGTCAACCGGCTGCTCCCCAGCAGCCTGCCCGAGCTGGATGCCTCCACGACCAACACGATCGCCGTCCCCTGCTCCATCTCCCGGAAGGCGCGGGCGAAGTAGGCGTCCGCCTGTTCCTGCGTCGCCGGGGTCGATGTCAGCCTGTACTCGTGCGGGTGCGCCAGGGCGATCTCGGTGAGCGGTGCGACGTCCTCGCGTGCGAGCGGACGGATCCGCGCGAGGGGGCCTTCCAGAGGGGCGAAGGGGGGCTTCTCCACCGGGCCAGGATAGCCCGGAGACGGCGTGCCCGCCAGCCCGACGAGGGCGCGGCTAGCCGGTGTGGACGCCGTGCTCTGCGGGGGTGGGCGCGGGGCCGGGGTGATCGAGATCGATCTCGAAGGGCACGATCTCGGCGTGGTCGACGAGCCGGCGCATGCCGACCAGACTGCCGATCACGACCCCGTGGGTCACGACCACCACGCTATGGAAGCGGCGGTAACGGTTGAGCACCGTCAGCACGCGCTCGCGCACCTCGTTGAGGCTCTCCCACGGGGCCGAGGGGTCCTCGACCTCGCTGCCGGAGAGGGTCCGCTTGGCGCGTTCGAGCAGCCGGTCGTCCACGTCGGCGAGCGGGTCCTTCTGCGGGAGCCACTCGTGCAGGTCGTACTCGACGAAGAGCGGCTTGTTGAGCGCGCGGCTGAGCAGCGCGCCCGATTCGAGGGCGCGCGTGAAGGTGCTGCACAGGATGGCGTCGGCCTCCTGCAGCCGGAAGTCGCGGGCGATGGTGTCGATCTGCAGGCGACCGAGCGGCGTGAGCGGGGCGAAGTCCTTGGCCCACCCGCGCGCGCCGCGCATCTCCACCAGGTTCCAGTCTGGCTCGCCGTGTCGGACGAAGAAGAGCCTCACCCGGCCGCCTTTCGAGGGGGCGTGTCCACGGTCGTCTGGGAAGGTGCGAGATTCGTCGTCATCAGGACCTCTGGGCCCCGCCCCCAAGCGTCCGGGGACCGTCCAGGACAGGGTAGCAAGAGTGCCCGGAGGTCACTGTTCGAAGTTTTACTCGCTCCTCGCGGGCGGCCGCCCGCGGGTGCCGGGTCCGCTCAGGCCTTGCCGAGGTACGCGGCCTGCACCTCGGGCGAGGCGAGCAGCTCCGCGGCGCCGTCCTCGTGGACGATCGACCCCACCTCGAGCACGTAGCCCCGGTCGGCCAGCCGGAGGGCCATCCGGGCGTTCTGCTCCACGAGCAGGATGGTCACGCCGGTCTCGCGGATGTCCTGCAGCGCCCGGAAGATGCCCTTCACCAGAAGCGGCGCCAGACCCAGGCTGGGCTCGTCGAGGAGCAGGAGGCGGGGCCTGGCCATCAGCGCGCGGCCGATCGCCAGCATCTGCTGCTCCCCGCCCGAGAGGGTGCCCGCGAGCTGCGCGCGCCGCTCGTACAGGCGCGGGAACAGCTCGTAGACCTGGGTGCGCGACCCCTCCACCTCGTCGGGGGGACGTGTGTAGGCTCCCAGCCGCAGGTTCTCTGCCACGGTCAGGGTGCCGAACACGCGCCGCCCCTCCGGCGACTGGGCGATGCCTCGGCGCACGATGCGATCGGCGCCTAGGTGCGTGATCTCCTCCCCGCGGTAGACGATGCGTCCGGCCTTCGGGGGGATGAGCCCGCTGAGGGTGCGCATGAGGGTGGTCTTGCCCGCGCCGTTCGCACCCAGCATGGCCACCACCTCGCCCTCCGCCACCTCGAGCGAGATGCCCTTGAGGGCCTGGATCTGGCCGTACGCGACCTCCAGATCACTGATCTCGAGCAGGCTCACGCCGCGGCCTCCTCGTCGTCCTGACCGAGGTACGCCTCGATCACCGCGGGGTCCGACTGGATCTCCGCGGGCCCACCCTCGGCGATCTTCTTGCCGAAGTTGATGACCACGATGCTGTCGGTCACGTTCATGACCACGTTCATGTCGTGCTCCACGAGCAGGATGGTGACGCCCGAGTCACGGATGGAGCGGATGGTCTCGTTGAGCGCCGAGGACTCCATGTCGTTGAGGCCGGCGGCGGGCTCGTCGAGGATGAGCAGCTTGGGGTCGGCGACCAGGGTGCGCGCCAGCTCGACCCTGCGCTGCACGCCATAGGGCAACGATGTGGCCGTCTCGTGCGCCACGCTGGCGAGGTCCAGGCGCTCGAGCGTGTGCATGGTGCGCTCGACGAGCTCGCGCTCCTCCCGGCGCTGTGCCGGCGTGGCCAGCAGGCTCTGCCACCAGGTCTGCCGGGTCCGCAGGTGTTGCCCGGCCAGCACGTTCTCGAGCACCGTCATCCCGGCGAACAGCCGGATCGTCTGGAAGGTGCGCAGGATGCCGTAGCCCGCCACGCGGTGTGGCGGCCGGCCGGTGATGTCCTCGCCGGCGAACCGGATGCGGCCGTCGGTGGGCTCGTACACGCCGGTGATCATGTTGAACACGGTGGTCTTGCCGGCGCCGTTGGGACCGATCAGCCCCTTGATCTCCCCTTCGGCGACGCTGAAGGTGAGATCGTCGACCGCTCGCAGCCCCCCGAAGCTGATGCCGATGCGGTCGAGCGCCAGCAGCGGGCTCGCGCCACCGGGCGCGGTCATCGTGCCCTCCCGCGCGGCCAGATCCCCTGCGGCCGGAGCACCATGACGACGATCATGGCGATGCCGAAGGCGAAGTACCGATACTGCGCCAGGCTCCGGAAGACCTGCGGCACCACGAACATCAGCGCCGTCCCCAGGAGCACCCCCGGGATGGACGCCTGACCGCCCACCAGCACGATCGCGAACAGCGTCACCGATTCGGTGAAGACGAACGAGCCGGGGCTGACGCTGGCGAGCTGGACCGCGAACAGGGTGCCCGCCGCACCCGCGATGCCGGCGCCGATGGCGAACGCGAGGATCTTGTAGTAGCGCGCGTTGACGCCCAGCGTGGTGGCCGCGAGTTCGTCCTCCTTGAGGTAGCGGAACACGCGCCCGATGCGGGAGCGCTCGAGGTTGCGCATGAGGAGCAGCACCGCCGCCAGAGCCAGCCAGTCGAGGTAGAACAGTGCGCCCTGGCTAGAGAGCGGCAGGGCGAAGAGGTGCGGGACCCCCACGCCGAAGATGCCGTCGGGACCGCCGGTCACGTTGGCCACGTTGTTGCCGAGGGCGAGCACGAAGATGATGTTGAAGCCGATGGTGGCTACCAGCAGGTAGTCGCCGCGCAGTTTGACGATGGGCGCCGACAGGAGCACGCCGATGAGCGCCGCGACGACGATCGCCACCGGCCAGGTCGCGAAGATGGGCCAGCCGAACTGGGTGTTGAGGATGGCGGTGACGTACGCTCCGACGCCGAAGTAGACGGCGTGCCCCATGTCGTACATGCCGGCGCGCCCCAGCACGATGTCCTGGGACAGCGCCACCATGGCGTAGATGGCGAAGATCGCCATGATGCTGATCCAGCTGCCGTTGAGCAGCACCGGTACCAGCAGCCCCAGGAGCCACAGAAGCGGTCCCACCGCGCGCCGCACGGCGAGCCAGGGGGTCCTCCGAGACGCGACCACGGGCTACTCGAGCGCTCCGGCCGGGCTCATATCTTCTCCGCCACGCGCTCGCCCAGGATGCCCGTCGGCCGGACGAGCAGGATGGCGATGAGCAGCGCGAAGGTGATGGCCTCCTGCCAGGAGCTGGAGACGTAGCCGGCGGCGAAGGCGTTGAACAGGCCGAGCAGGAGACCGCCCAGCATGGCCCCGGGGATGTTGCCGATGCCGCCGATGATGGCGGCGATGAAGGCGTTCAGGCCGTAGATCCAGCCCATGTTGAAGTAGGCCTCGCGGTAGTACAGCCCCACGAACAGGCCTCCCACGGCGCCCAGGGCCGGTCCCAGCACGAACACGCTGGCGATCACCCGGTTCACGTTGATGCCCATCAGGCGCGCAGCGTCCTGGTCGATCGCCGAGGCCCGGATGGCGGTGCCGAAGCGGGTGTGGTGGACGTAGAAGTACAACCCTGCCATCAGGATCAGCGACCCCAGGATGATCATCACCTGGACGAAGCTGATGGACGCGCTCCCCACCTTCCAACTGATGTCGGGGAGCAGGTTGGCCGGGAACACCTTCACTTCGGGGCTCCAGATCAGCATGATGCCGTTCTCGATCAACATCGAGGCGCCCAGCGCCGACACCACCGCCGAGAGTCGATGCGCCTTGCGCAGCGGCCGGTAGGCGGTGAACTCCAGCACCGCTCCCGCGATCCCGATGGCGACCGCGGCCACGAGGAAGGCGGCGGCGAGCAGCAGCGCACCCGCGTTCGCGCCGCCGATGCCGCTGGTGAGGACGCTCAGGCCGATGAACGCTGCGAGGATGCACAGGTCGCCGTGGGCGAAGTTGATGAGCTTGAGCACCCCGTAGACCATGGTGTAACCGAGGGCGATCAGTGCGTAGAAACCGCCCACGGTCACACCGTTGATGAACTGTTGGAGGACGACGTCCATGCGGGCCCGGGCCCGCGCGCGCGGAGCGGGCCGTTCGCTACTGCGCCGCCGACTCCGGGTAGACGATCTTGTACGAGCCGTCGGCCTGGATCTCGAAGGCCGTGAACGGGCTGCCGATGCGCTCGCCGTTCTTGTCCCAGGAGAAGGTGCCGGTGAGGCCCCGGAAGTCCTTGAGGTTGTGCAGGTAGTCGATCAACTTGGTCGGGTCGGTGCTCTGGGTGGTCTTGATGGCCTGGATGACCGCGCGGAAGCCGTCGGCGTTGGTGAAGGTGTAGATGCTGGGCGGGTCCTGGCCGTAGGCGGCCTTGTAGTCCGCCAGGAACGTCTTGGCCGCCGGGTAGGGCAGGTTCTCGGGCGAGGGCACGTTGATGATGATGGCGCCCTGCGCGGCGTTGCCGGCGATCTTGGCGAAGGCCACGTTCTGGTTGGCGTCGCCGCCTACGAAGGCGGCGTTCATGTTGAGCTGCTCCATCTGGGCGCGGATGAGCCCGCCGTCCGGGTAGTAGCCCGAGAAGTAGAGGACGTCCGGGTTGACCGACTTGATCTTGGTGAGGACGGCCGTGTAGTCCTGCGAGCCGGCCGTGATGAAGCCGCTGTAGACGACGTTGCCGCCGTCGGCCTTGACGGCCTGGATGACCGCGTCGGACAGCCCCTTGGCGAAGCTCGAGTGGTCGGAGAGCACCGCGATGCGCTGGTAGTGCTTGCCACTCACCAGGTACTGCGCGGTGAACTTGGCTTCGGCGCTGTTGGGGGGCGCGTTGCGGAAGAAGGTCTTGTACCCGCCCGCGGTCAGCTTGTCGCTGGTGCCGTCGGAGGTCTGGATCACGTTGGCCCGGGCGTAGATGGGCTCGGCCGCCAGGGCGGCGCCGCTGGTGTAGGTGCCGATCACGGCCACGACGTGGTCGTTCACGAGCTGACGGGCGCAGATGGCGGCCTGCGAGGCCTGGCCGGCGTCATCGCAGGTCTTCACCTCGATGGTGCGGCCGAGCAAGCCCCCCTGGTCGTTGATCTGCTTGGAGATCAGCTTCACGCCCTTCTCGATCCCCTGCCCCTCGTTGGCGTATTGGCCGGTGATCGGCGCCTGGACCCCGATCACGATGGGGTTCGCGGCGAAGCCCACCGCCACCCCCAGCACCAGCGCCAACGCACCCAACACCGATACGATCCGCTTCCTGCTCATGGATCCTCCCCATCGCCTCCGGGCCATCACGCCCGGGGCAGGGCGGCTCGACGCCGCCGTCACGATAGCTCCGTCACCCGCCGTTGGCGGGCAAGGACGCCGCTTGAACGACAGCGCAAGGCTACGGCGCGGACCGACACCTGTCAACGTGTGTCCCAGGTCCCGGGAGGCGAGTACCGGAGTCGCCGAGAGCCGCATCGCGTCCTCGGGACGGGGCGGTATGGTGGCGCGTGTACGCAGCCTTGTGTTCCATGTTCCTTGATGGGGGGCGCCCATGATGCTCGACGGTGCCTATCGACGGACCCTGCTGGCGGTGGCGGACGCGCCGCTCGTGCGGGGCTTCATCACACGCGCGGGCCGGCGCCTGGGCGTCGCCCGGTTCGTGGCGGGCGAGTCGCTCGACGAGGCCCTCCCCAACCTCCGGGCGCTCGTGAGCTCGGGCAAGGGCATCGTTCTGGACGTGCTGGGGGAGTTCGTCCGGGACGAGGGTGCGGCGCGCCAGGCGGCGGGACGGATCGGAGCCGCGCTGGAGGCCGCGGCGGGGTACGGGCTCGAGCCCTACTTCAGCGCCAAGCCCACCCAGCTCGGCCTGGGCGTCGATCCGGACCTGGCGTTCGAGCTCGCCTCCGGGCTGGCAGCGGCCGCGGCGCGTCACGGCGGCCACCTCTGCCTCGACATGGAGAGCAGCGACTACGTCGACGCCACCCTGGAGCTCTTCGAACGCCTCTGGGCGGCCGGGCTGCACGACGTCTCCACCGTCTTGCAGAGCTACCTGTACCGCACGCCCGACGACCTGGAGCGCTTGCTGGCGCTCTCCCCCGTTCCCGCGCTGCGGGTCGTGAAGGGCGCGTACAACGAGCCACGCGAGGTCGCGCACCAGGACAAGGCGGACGTCGATCGCGCCTACCGCGAGCTGGTCTACCGCGGGCTGGAGAGCGACGGCAAGGTCAACGTCGCGACCCACGACGAGCGCATCCTCGAGGAGGTGGGGGCGTTCGCGCGAGGCGCGGCTCTCGGCCGCGAGCGCTACGAGTTCCAGCTCCTCTACGGCGTCAAGCCCAAGCTGCAGGATCGCCTCACTCAGGAGGGGCACCCCCTCCGTGTGTACGTACCGTTCGGAGAGGACTGGTACGGTTACTTCAGTCGCAGGCTCGCCGAGCGTCCCGCCAACCTCGCGTTCGTGCTGCGGGGCATCGCCGGCTGAGGCCCAGCCACACCCAGATCACGAAGGAGTCGCACGCATGTTGTTCGAACCGTACGAGACGGAACCCTACCTGGATTTCTCCGACGCCGATACCCGTCAGCGCTTCGAGCGCACGCTCGCTCGGGTCAAGTCGCAGCTCGGCCGCGACTACCCGCTGGTGATCGGCGGCGAGCGCGTCGACACCGGCGAGTACCTGACCTCGATCGACCCGTGCAAGACGAGCCGCGTGGTCGGACGCAGCGCCAAGGGCAAGGGACCGGAGATCGAGCGTGCCATGGCGGCGGCCGAGGAAGCGTTCCGCTCCTGGTCGCGCCTCCCCATGGAGCACCGGGCCCGGGCCCTGGTCAAGCTGGCGGCCGTGCTACGCCGCCGGCGCGAGGAGCTGGCGGCCTGGGAGGTGTTCGAGGCGGGCAAGAACTTCCTCGAGGCCATCGCCGACGTCGCCGAGGCGATCGACTTCTGCGAGTACTACGCGCGGCAGTCGCTGAAGCTGGCCGGACCCCTGCCCACCTACGACTACCCCGGCGAGGAGAACACCAGCGTGCTCCGGGCGTTGGGCGTGGGCGTGGTCATCCCCCCGTGGAACTTCCTGCTGGCCATCCTGGTGGGCACCACGGTCGGCCCCGTGGTCGTCGGCAACACCGTCATCCTCAAGCCGTCGCCGTCGACGCCGATCATCGCCCAGAAGTTCATGGAGTGCGTCGACGAGGCGGGATTCCCGCCCGGCGTGATCAACCTGCTCACCGGCGAGGACGCCGACCTCGGCGATGCGCTGGTCGATCACCCCCGCACACGCTTCATCAACTTCACCGGCTCGGTGGCGACCGGCATGCGCATCAACGAGCGCGCGGCCAAGGTGCATCCCGGCCAGAACTGGCTCAAGCGCGTCTTCACCGAGATGGGCGGCAAGGACGCCCTCATCGTCGACGAGACCGCCGACCTGGACCTGGCCGCCGATGCTGCCGTCGCCGGCGCGTTCGGCTTCCAGGGGCAGAAGTGCTCCGCCATGAGCCGCCTCATCGCCGTGGAGAGCATCTACGACGAGCTGCTGGAGAAGTTCCTGGAGCGCACGCGCCGGCTGCACGTGGGACCGGCCGAGGAGAACGCCGACGTGGCCGCCGTCATCAACCAGAAGCAGTTCGACAAGATCCTGCGCTACATCGAGACCGGCAAGCAGGAGGCGCGGCTGGTGCTCGGAGGCGAGCGGGGCGAGGACGAGGAGGGCTTCTACATCCAGCCGACCGTCTTCGCCGAGGTCCCGCAGAGTGCGACCATCGCCTGTGAGGAGATCTTCGGGCCGGTGGTATCGGTGATGAAGGCGCGCGACTTCGATCACGCCCTCGAGCTCGGCAACGCGACCATGTACGGCCTGACGGGTGGGGTGTGCTCCCGCGACCGCCTCCGGATCGAACGGGCACGCGAGGAGCTCGACGTCGGCAACCTCTACATCAACCGCAAGATCACCGGCTCCCTGGTCGGGATCCAACCCTTCGGCGGCTTCAAGATGTCGGGCACGAACGCCAAGGCCGGCGGGCCCGACTACCTGCGGGGGTTCATGGAGATGAAGACGGTGACCGAGCGCTTCTGAGCGAGGGCGCGTCGACGGGACATCGCGCCCCGTCAGGACGTTTGTAACCCCCCGCACGAGCGGCCGAACGTGTTACAAGAAGGCGAGATTGAGCTGCTCGAGACCGGCGACCAGGCGAAGAACGCCTCCCCCCGACCGCACGCTGCGCGCGCCTAGACGGGAGGCCCCCTTCGACCCGGTCGCCGAGTCCGTGAGAGGGGCCCCATGCCCGAAGCCCTGCAGTCCCTGATCGACAAGCTCCAGGGGGAGGTGGTCGACGAGGCCGAAGCCAAGGCCCGCACCATCCTCGCCGATGCCGAGGCCGAGGCCGGTCGGCGCATCGCTGCGGCCAACGCCGAGGCGAACCGCATCCGAAGCGAGGCCGAGCGCGACGCCACGTTGACGCGCGAGCGCGGAGAGGAAGCGCTCAAGCAGGCCAGCCGCGACCTGCTGATGGCCGTGCGGCGCGGCGTCGAGGACGTCGTCATGGCGCTCGTCCGTGAGTCGCTCGGCGAGGCGCTGACCCCCGAGACCCTGCGCGACATGCTGCTGGTGATGGCCGAGGCGTACGCCAAGCGCAGCGGGCCGGAGCGTCGCATGAGCGTCCTGCTCGGCGAAGAGGACCGCGAGAAGCTCGCCCGCTTCTACGCCGACGAGTACCGACAGAAGCTGGCCAAGGGCGTCGACATCCGCCTGGGTCGCGACATCGACAAGGGCTTTCGCGTGTCCGTGAACGGCGACCACATCGAGCACGACTTCACGCTCGAGGCCATCGCCGCGGTCCTGGCCGACATGCTGCGGCCGGAGCTCGCGAAGCTCCTCACCGCCGACGGCACGGCGGCCGCCCCGGACGACGCCGCCGCCGGAGACCGGCCCTAGGCGCCGGCGCGCGGGAGGAACGCGTGTACGCCTACCTTCTCTCCACCCTCCCCTCCTTCGGCCCGTACGACACCCCGCCCTTCACGTTGGAGGCGCTGCTGGAGCGCTGCCGCCCCTACCTCGCAGAGGGCGAGCTGCTGGCGCTGAGCGACCCGGAGGCCGGGGTCGGCGTCGCCGGCGAGGCCGGCGCGGTCGCCCGGCGCTGGTGGGATGGCGAGCGCCAACTTCGCAACGCCGTCGCGCGCCGGAGGGCGGCCGCCTGGGGCGTGTCGCCGGAGCCCTACCTGCGGGAGCACGAGGGATTCCGCGTCGAGATCGAGGACGGCGTCGGCCGCGCCTACGAAGCCGCGCACCCGCTCGACCGGGAGCGCGCCCTCGACGCCCTGCGCTGGCGGCTGCTCGACGACCTGGCCGGGGTCGTACCGTGGGGCTTCGCGGCCCTGTTCGCCTATGCGCAGCGGCTCAGGATCGCCCAGGCATGGGCGGGCCGCACCGTGGACGACGGACGGCGCTGGCTCCAAGCCACCCTGGACAGACTCGAGGAGCACCATGCCTGAGGTCCACCATGCCTAACGTCGGACACATCGTGTCGGTGAGCGGCAACCTGCTCACCGTCGCCTTCGAGAAGCCCGTCATCCAGAACGAGGTCGGTTACGCCGTGCTCGGCGACCTGAAGCTCAAGGCGGAGCTGATCCGCGTTCGGGGCCAGTACGCCGACCTCCAGGTCTTCGAGGACACGACCGGGCTCTACGTCGGCGGGGCGGTCGAGTTCTCCGGTGACCTCCTCACCGCGGAGCTCGGGCCCGGCCTGCTGGGGCGCATCTTCGACGGGCTCCAGAACCCGCTGCCGGAGCTCGCCGAAGCGGCCGGCTTCTTCCTGCGCCGAGGCGTCTACCTGACGCCGCTCGACCGCGAGCAGCGCTGGTCGTTCACGCCCGTGGCCGCGGTGGGGACGCACGTCCGTGCCGGCGACACGCTCGGCACGGTCCCCGAGAACGCCATCACGCACCACATCATGGCCCCCTTCGACCTCGACGGGCGCGCCGAGGTCGAGGGGATCGCTCCCGCGGGGGAGTACCGCGTCGATGACACCATCGCCACCTTGCGCGACGAGCGGGGGCGGAGCCACCAGGTCACCATGGTGCAGCGCTGGCCCGTCAAGGTGCCCATCCGCGCGTACCGCGAGCGGCTGCGGCCGCGCGACCCGCTGGTCACCAAGGTCCGCATCCTCGACACCCTCTTCCCCGTCGCACTCGGCGGAACCTACTGCATCCCGGGGCCCTTCGGCGCCGGCAAGACGGTGCTACAGCAGATCACCAGCCGGCACGCCGAGGTCGACGTGGTCATCATCGCCGCCTGCGGCGAGCGTGCCGGCGAGGTGGTCGAGACGCTGCGGGAGTTCCCGGAGCTGGTCGACCCGCGTACCGGCCGGAGCCTGATGGAGCGCACCCTCATCGTCGTCAACACCAGCTCCATGCCGGTCGCCGCCCGCGAGGCGAGCGTCTACACGGCCGTGACGGTGGCCGAGTACTACCGCCAGATGGGCCTCAACGTCCTGCTCCTGGCGGACTCGACCTCCCGCTGGGCCCAGGCGCTGCGCGAGATCTCCGGCCGGCTCGAGGAGATCCCCGGCGAGGAGGCCTTCCCCGCCTACCTCGAGTCGGTCATCGCCGCCTTCTACGAACGTGGCGGCGTGGTGCGCTTGAACGACGGTCGCAGCGGCTCGGTCACCATCGGCGGGGCGGTCAGTCCGGCCGGCGGCAACTTCGAGGAGCCCGTCACCCAGGCCACCCTGAAGGTCGTGGGCGCGTTCCACGGGCTCTCCCGCGAGCGCTCCGACGCCCGCCGCTACCCTGCCGTCGATCCGCTCGACAGCTGGAGTCGCTACGACGGCGTCGCCGAGGCCGAGGACGTGCGCACGGCGCGCGAGATCCTCCGCTCGGGCCACGAGGTGGATCAGATGATGAAGGTGGTCGGCGAGGAGGGTACGGCGATCGGCGACTACGTCACCTATCTGAAGGCCGAGTACCTCGACGCCGCGTACCTGCAGCAGGACGCGTTCCACGAGGTCGACGCCGCGAGCGGCGCCGGCCGCCAGCGGCACGTCTTCGGGCGGCTCGCCGGCGTGCTCCGCACGCCGCTGGAGTTCCCGGACAAGGACGCCGCACGGCGTTTCTTCCAGGAGCTGACGCAGCTGACGAAGGAGTGGAACCTCGTCCGCATGGAGGACGCCGAGTTCGAGGCGCTCGAGGCGCGCCTCGTCGAGAAGGTCGAGGGGGTGACGAAAGGTGCGTAAGGTCTACACCCTCGTCGAGCGCATCGCCGGCAACGTCGTGACGGTTCGCGCCGGCGACGCCACCTACCGCGAGCTGGCCGAGGTCAGCTGGCCCGGTGGCGCCTCGCTGGCGCAGGTCATCAAGATCGAAGGCGATCGCGCCTCGCTCCAGGTGTTCGCCGGCAGCCGCGGCATCCCGACCGACGCCCACGTGCGCTTCCTCGGCAGACCGGTCCAGGTGCCGTTCTCGGACGCGTTGCTGGGCCGGGTGTTCGACGGAGCCGGCCGGCCGCGCGACCACCGACCCGAGGTGGAGGCCGAGCCGATCGAGGTCGGCGGACCGTCCGTCAACCCCGCGCGGCGCATCATCCCGCGCAAGATGGTACGCACCGGCATCCCCATGATCGACGTGTTCAACACGTTGGTGGAGAGCCAGAAGCTGCCGATCTTCGCCCCCGCCGGCGAGCCCTCGAACCAGCTGCTCGCGCGCATCGCGCTGCAGGCGGAGGTCGACGTGATCGTGCTCGGTGGCATGGGCCTCAAGCACGACGACTACCTGGCCTTCCGCGAGACCCTCGACGAGGCAGGGGCCAGCGTGCGCACGGTGATGTTCGTGCACACCGCCGCCGACCCGGTGGTCGAGTGTCTGCTGGTGCCCGACCTGTCGCTGGCGGTCGCGGAGCGCTTCGCCCTGGAGGGCCAACGCGTGCTGGTCCTGCTCACCGACATGACGAACTACGCCGACGCGCTCAAGGAGGTCGCCATCACGATGGAGCAGATCCCGTCGAACCGCGGCTACCCGGGCGACCTCTACAGCCAGCTCGCGGCGCGCTACGAGAAGGCCGTCGACTTCGAGGGGGCCGGGTCGATCACCATCCTGGCCGCCACCACCATGCCCGGGGACGACGTCACCCACCCCGTGCCGGACAACACCGGCTACATCACCGAAGGGCAGCTCTACCTCCGTGGCGGACGGATCGAGCCGTTCGGCAGCCTCAGCCGGCTGCGGCAGCTCGTCAACGGCCGCACGCGCGAGGACCACCGTTCGCTGATGAACGCCATGATCCAGCTCTACGCCGGCTATCGCGAGACGCTCGAGAAGCAGGCGATGGGCTTCAGCATGAGCCGTTGGGACGAGCAGCTCCTGCAGTACGGCGAGGCGTTCGAGGAGCGCCTGATGAGCCTCGAGCTGCACCTTCCGCTCGAGGAGGCCCTGGACGAAGGGTGGCGCATCCTCGCGGAGTGCTTCGAGCCGCCCCAGACCGGCCTCCCGAGCGCGCTGATCGAACGCTTCTGGCCCACCGACATCGCCCCACCGGCGGAGGTACAGGAGGCCGGGGCTTGAGCCACGTCCGCGCCAGCAAGCAGGAGCTCAAGCGCCAACGCGATGCGCTGTCGCGCTTCCAGCGCTACCTGCCTACGCTGCAGCTCAAGAAGCGCCAGCTCCAGATGGAGATCCGCCGGGTCGAGGCCAAGGAGCGCAAGGCCGAGGCCGAGCTGGCGGCGGCCGAGCGGGAACTGGAGCCCTGGGTCGCGCTGCTGGCGGACGACCTGCCGCTCGAGGATCACCTCGGCATCGCCGAGGTGCGCCTGACCACCACCAACATCGCCGGCATCGACGTGCCGGTACTGGAGGACCTCGACTTCGCGCGGACCGTCCCGGAGCTCCACGCCACGCCACCCTTCTTCGACGACGCCATCGCCGCGTGCGAGGCGTTGTCGCGGCTGCGGCAGGAGCGCAGGGTGCTCGCCGAGCAGCGCGCGCTACTGGCCGACGAGCTGCGCGTGACCTCCCAGCGGGTCAACCTCTTCGAGAAGGTCAAGATCCCGGAGGCCGATCGGGCCATCCGCACGATCCGCATCGCCCTCGGGGACCAGCAGGCCGCCGAGGTGGTCCGAGCCAAGATCGCCAAGGCCAAGACGCTGGAGCAGGGGGTGGCGACGTGATCGTCCCCATGAAGCGCGTGACCGTGGTGATGCTCCGGAGCCAGGTCGAACCCTCGCTGGCGCTGCTGCAGGACCTGGGCGTCCTGCATCTGGCCAGCGACACGGTCGCCGAGGGCAACGGCCTCGCCGATGCACGGGACCGCGTGGAGGCGGCACGCGAGGCCGCGGAGGTGTTGCGCCGCGTCGCTCCCGCGCCGGGCGAGACGGCTCGGCCGGCCGGTAGCGCGGACGGCGACGCCCAGGCGGTGACGGCCCGGGTGGGGCTGCTGGCTGAGCGACTGGAGCAGATCGACCGCGAGCGCCTCGACATCGAGCGGGAGCTGAAGCGCCTCGCGCCTCTCGGAGACTTCGATCCGCGCAGGCTCTGGGGCCTGGCCGAGCGCGGCGTCGGGGTGCGCCTGGTGCGCGCCCCCGCACGCTGGGAGCCGGAGCTGCCCGAGGACGTCGTGCTCCACGAGGTCGGACGCGAACGACGCGAACGCATCGTGGCGCTCGTCGGACCGGTCGAGGCGCTGGCCCGTACGGGGCTGGGCGAGGGCTCGAGCGCGGCGGAGGAGCTCGCCCTGCCCGAGCGGAGCCCCGCGGCGCTCCGCAAGCGGCTCGCGAAGCTGACCAGCGAGCGGGAGGAGGCCCTCGCCTCGCTTCAGGCGCTGGCGCAGCACCGCGCTGCCGTCGAGGCGTCGATCGCCGTCGAGGAGGACCGGGTCGCCTTCGAGACGGCCCGCGCCGCCACCGCCCTGACGGGGCCGCTCGCCATGGTGCGGGGGTTCTGCCCCGCACCCAAGCTGCCCTCGGTCGAGGACACGGCGGCCCGTAACGGCTGGGGCCTGTTCATCGAGGACGTCGAGAACCCCAGCGACGCTCCCACCGAGATCACCATGCCGCGCTGGGTGCGCCCCATCCGTGCCCTGTTCTCGTTCACCGGCGTCCTTCCCGGGTACGACCAGGTCGACGTCAGCGTGCCGTTCCTGCTGTTCATGAGCCTGTTCTTCGCCATGATCGTGGGCGACGCCGGCTACGGGCTGCTGTTCCTGGCGCTGACGGAGTTCGGGCGCTGGCGGATGCCGAACGCGCCGCGCGCCATGTTCTCGCTGCTCCGCGTGATGAGCATCTGCACGATCGTGTGGGGCGTGCTGACGGGCACCTACTTCGGCATCGCCCTGCTCCCCCATCCACTGAAGGCGGTCCAGGTCACCTGGCTCACCGATCAGAGCCACATGATCCTGCTGAGCTTCCTGATCGGCGCCGTCCACCTCACGGTCGCCCACGGCTGGAACGTGATCCGCTTCTTCCCCTCGCCGCGCGCGCTCGCTCAGCTCGGCTGGATCTTCAGCACCTGGACGATGTTCTTCCTCGCCCGGTCGATGGTGCTGGGGACGGGGTTCCCTCACGTCATGCTGTACGTTCTGGCGGCGGGCATCGTGCTGATCGTGCTGTTCATGACGCCGCCGAAGGCGCTCAAGTCGGAGTGGTTCAACCACGTCATGTTGCCGCTGAGCCTGGTCAGCAACTTCGTCGACCTGGTGTCGTACGTGCGGTTGTTCGCCGTGGGCGCGGCCACCTTCGCCATCGCGCAGGCGTTCAACCAGATGGCTGTCGGCTCCGGCATCGGCAACGTCGTGGCCGGAGCCGTCGCCGCGCTCGTGCTGTTCTTCGGCCACACCCTCAACATCCTGCTCGCAACCATGGGCGTTCTGGTCCACGGAGTGCGCCTCAACATGCTCGAGTTCGCGAGCCACCTGGGCATGGAGTGGACGGGCCGCCCATACCGGCCCTTCGCTCACACGCCACGCCAGAAGGAGGGGGCATGAGCCCCCGTCATGAAGGAGGAGCTTGATGGATCCCGTTTTGATGGCCGCCTTGGGAAAGGCGGGCGGTGCCACCGTGCTCGGCCTCGCCGCGATCGGCTCGGGCCTCGGCACCGGCACGGCCGGCATGGCCGCTGTCGGCGCATGGAAGCGCGCCTACGCCCAGAACAAGTCGGCACCCTTCATCCTCATCACGTTCGTGGGGGCGCCCCTGTCGCAGACGATCTACGGCATGATCCTCATGAACGCCGTGGTGCGCTCCGTCTCGACCGCGGTGGCGAACCACGCCACCGTCGCCTGGCCCGCCATGCTCGGCCTCGGCCTCTTCGGGGGTCTGGCGATGGGCATGTCGGCCTACATGCAGGGGCGCGTGGGGGCAGCCGCCGCTGACGCGCTCGGCGAGACCGGCCAGGGCTTCGGCAACTACCTGATGGCGATCGGCGTCGTCGAGACGGTCGCCATCTTCGTGCTGGTGTTCATCACCGCCACGCTGTAGACGACCCTCGAGGGACGTCCGTGCTGCCGCCCGGAGCGAGACCGTCCGGGCGGCAGCGCTCCAGGTGCTCGGTCAGGCAGGCAGCACGTACAGGGCCATCATCGCGAAGTGCGCGCCCCAGCCGGCCAGGACCAGCAGGTGCCAGAGCCCGTGGTAGCCGATCGTCGCCGGCGCCGGATCGGGCCGCTTCAAGGCGTACACCACCGCACCCACCGAGTAGAACGCCCCGCCCGCCGCCAGCAGGGCGATGCCGCCGGCCGGCATCGCCCGCACCAGGGGGCCGATGGCCAGCAGCGCCATCCACCCGAGCAGCAGGTAGAGCGCGGTGGACAGCCAGCGGGGCGCCCGGAACCACAGCAGCTTGAACAGCACGCCGCTCAGGGCGAGCGCCCACACCACCGCGAAGAGCGTCCACGCCGCCCCGGCGGCATGACCCCGCAGCGTCACCAGGGTGATGGGTGTGTAGCTCCCGGCGATGAGCACGAAGATCGCCGCGTGGTCGGCGCGCCTGAGCCAGGTGCCGAGACGGGGTCCCGCGCGCACGGCGTGGAGCAACGTGCTGGCCGCGAAGAGCGCGAGCGACGCGATGCCGTACACGGCGAAGCTGGTCGTGCGCCAGGGGTCGCCGGCAGCAGCCACGACGAGCGCCGTACCCCCGGCCACGGCAGCCACGGCACCGGCCAGGTGGGTCAGGGCGTTGAACGGCTCCTTGAGGGTCGAGGGGGCGTGCACGCGGCAGTCTAGCAGGACGGTAGGGGCGCGTCGGCGGCCGAGCGCGACGCTTGGAACCCAGCACCGGAAAGGCACAAACACCTAGCGAGCTATTTGTTAGGCGGCATGTGAGTCGGCTGATATGAGACATAAACCCTATTGCTCTAGTATATTAGCAGCATGGAACTCCATCTCGACCGCGACCTCCCGATCGGCCTCGGCGAGCAGCTGCAGGCCCAGATCCGCCTCCTCGTCGATGCAGGGGTGCTCGCACCCGGCGACGGCCTGCCTCCCGCCCGCACCCTCGCCGAGCGCGAAGGCGTGAACGTCAACACCGTCGCGGCCGCCTACGCCGCGCTGGAGGCCGAGGGCTACCTGGAGCAGCGCAAGCGTGCGGGCACACGGGTGGCGCCCTCGCCTCCGGTCGCGGCCCAGGGTGCGCTGCTCGCCGCCCTCGGCCGCGAGGTCGCGACACGGGCGCGTGCGCTCGGCCTGCCCGCCGACGACGTGTTGCGGTCCGTGGCGGCACAGAGCGCGATGGGGGCTGTCGCGCCACGCTTCCGGGTCGCCCTGCTCGCAGGGAACACTTTCCAGGCCGAGGAGCTCCACGCACGCGCCCGCGTGGTCTTCGCCGACGAGGTCGAGCTGACCGTCGCGACGCCGGCCGAGTACGACCCGACGGCCGCACATCTGACCGTCGTCCACCCGGCGCTGACGGAGCGGCTGCTTCCGACCGCAACGGCAGCACCGCACCACCTCGACTTCGGCACCGACTACCCGGCGCCCGCCGACTGAGCGCGCGCCGCCGCGCCCCCGAGAGGAACGCCATGCCTCAAGCTCCCGACGACCGCACCGACGCCCTCGTCCTCGACGCCGACGATCCCGAGTACTTCCCCGAGGCCTTCCCCCCGGACGGGCTCCCCGCAGCCGTCTGGGAGGGTGGTCGCAGGCCGTCCGATCTTCCGGAGGAGGCCTGGACCACCGAGACGACGCACCGCGACGGGCAGCAGGGCGGGCTGCCGCTCACCGTAGAGACGAGCCTGGCGATCTACGACCTGCTGTGCCGCTTCAGCGGTCGTTCGGGGGCCGTACGCCAGGCGGAGTTCTTCGTCTACCGCGACGCCGACCGGCGAGCGCTCGAAGGCGCGCTCGAGCGGTGGCGGGGCGGCGCCCCGATCGAGCCCACCACCTGGATCCGCGCGACACGCGACGACGTCGAGCGGGTCCGCGCGCTGGGTGTCCGCGAGACCGGCATGCTGGCGTCGGCCTCCGACTTCCACACCTTCCACAAGTTCACGCCGGCAGGGCGCAACGCCGCTGCCAGGCGGTATCTCGAAGCGGTGCAGAGCGCGCTCGACGCCGGCGTGCGGCCGCGCCTTCACCTCGAGGATGCCACGCGGGCGCCCAGCGCGTTCATCGATCCCTTCGTGGAAGCCGTGTTGCGCCTGGCCGAGCCGTACGGCGCGGCGCTCCGGCCGAAGTTCCGCGTCTGCGACACGCTGGGCGTGGGCCTCCCGTTCGAGGACGCGGCCCTGCCGCGCAGCGTCCCCCGGCGCATCCGCGCGCTCCGGGGGCTCGGCCTCGAGCCGACCGACCTCGAGTTCCACCCCCACAACGACACCCATCTCGTGGTCGCCAACAGCCTCGCTGCGGTACGGGCGGGCTGCGCGGTCGTCAACGGCACCAGCCTGGGCAAGGGCGAGCGCAGCGGCAACGCTCCGCTCGAGGGCGTGCTGCTCCACCTCATCGGCATGGGCTACGGGAGCGACCCGCGGCCCGACTTCCGGGCGCTCAACGATCTCGCCGACCTCTACGCGGAGATGGGGGAGCCGCTGCCACCGAAGTACCCGCTCTACGGACGGGACGCCCATCGCACACGGGCCGGCATCCACGCGGACGGGCTCAACAAGTTCTGGTGGATGTACGCGCCCTTCGACGTCCCGCGGCTGCTGGGACGGCCGCTCGAGGTCTCCCTGACCAAGGACTCCGGCGTGGCAG
>JARRMM010000002.1:0-52640 GCA_037386005.1 Deinococcales bacterium
CCAGCAGGTACTCGAGATAGGGGGGAAGCTGCGTCAGCGAGAGCGCGCCGTCCTCCGTGAAGGGGGTGAGCGCCGCGGCGTAGACGGGCGGGGTCACGGCTCCACCTCCGCACTCGCCTGGGGCCGGGTCGCCTCGGCGCGGGCCGCGAGCGCCGCCGCGTAGCCGGGCTCGTCGTCCCACGCTTGCTGGGAGAGCGATGTGCCGCTGAGGCTGCCCGCTGGCAGGCCGACCAGGAAGGCGGTGGGTTCGTTGAGCAGCGTCGGCGGCGCCAGCTCGGCGCGCTCCGCCTCGCGCAGGTGCGCGAAGAAACCCGTATCGACCTTGACCGACGGGTAGACGGTGTTCACGTTGACGCCTTGCCCCCGGACCTCCCGTGCGAGCACGCAGGCGAGCATCTCGACGGCGGCCTTGGAGGCGCTGTAGACGGCGTCCCCCTCGATGCCGCCGCGCGGCTGCCCCAGCGACGAGGTGACGAAGACGATGTTGCCGGTACGGCGCAGCAGCATGTGCGGCAGCACCGCCTGGGTGACCACGAAGCTGCCGCGCACGTTGACGCGGAAGACGTCGTCCCAGGTGGCGAGGGGGAGGTCGCGCACGCGGTGGTGCCGCAGGTCGGTCACCGCGGCGTTGTTGACCAGCGCCTCGATGGCGCCGAAGGCGCGGGTGGTGCGCGCCACGGCCACGGCGACGGCATCGGCATCGGCGATGTCGGCCTCCAGGCAGAGCTCGGCGGGGAGGTCGAGGCACGGCTTGCGGTCGAGGGCGGCCACGCGTGCGCCCAGCGAGGCGAGGTGGCGGACCAACGCGGCCCCGATGCCGCCGGCCGCGCCCGTGACGAGCACGCCCTTGCCGGCCACACGCAGCGCCAGGCGCTCGCGCCAGCCCTCGGCCGGAACCGGGGGATCGGGCGCGGCCGAGGGCCGGGGTGCCGCCCCCGATGCCGCCGGACGGGCGGGTGCCGGGTGCGCGCAGAGCGGGGCGTCCGCCGCGCGGGTGGGATGGCGGCTCACTTGATCGCTCCCATGGTCAGACCCTCCGTGATGGAGCGCTGGGCGAAGAACACCACCAGGAACGCGGGCGCCAGCGCAGCCACGCTGATGGCGCTCATCAGCGGCCAGTCGAAGTTCATGGTCCCGGCCAGCGAGGCGATGAGGGCGGGGACCGTCTGGGCCTGGCTGGAGGTGAGGATGAACGCGAAGAGGAACTCGTTCCACGAGAACACGAACACCAATAGCCCCACCGCCACCAGCATGGGCCCGCTGAGCGGCAAGATGACGTGGGTGAGCGTCTGCAGGCGGCTTGCCCCGTCGATCATGGCGGCCTCCTCCATGTCCTCGGGGAGCTCGTCGAAGTAGCTCAGCAGCAGCCACACCGCCAGCGGCAGGTTGATCGTGAGGTGCGCGATGATGACGGCGGGCAGGGTGTCGAGCAGGCCGAGCCCGCGCATCAGTGCATAGATGGGGATGACCAGCCCGAAGGCGGGCGCCATGCGGATCGACAGGATCCAGAAGGAGATGTTGTCACGGGCGCGGCCGCGCATCCGCGACAAGCCGTAGGCGGCGGGGATGCCCAGCAGCAGCGCCAACGCGACGTTGGCCAGCCCGATGGTGAGGCTGTTGCCGAACACGTGCAGCAGGCCTCCCGAGAGGATCTTCTCGAAGGCCAGCAGGGTCGGGCGGAACACGAGCCGCGGCGGCACCAGCAGTGCCTCGTAGCGCGACTTGAGCGAGCCCAGCAGCAGCCACAGGATGGGGAAGAGCACGAACACCAGGTAGACGGTGAGGTAGCCGCCGATCAGGAGCGTGCCCCAGCGAGGCCGTCTCATCGCCGGATCCTCCTCACCAGCACGGTGGTGCCGAGCACGGTGGCGACCAGCATCATCACCGCGATGGCGGCGCCGCGGCCGATGTCGAACGAGGTGAAGGCGACCTTCCAGCCGTAGATGGAGAGCGTCATGGTGGCGGTGCCCGGACCGCCCTGTGTCATGACGTAGATCAGGTCGAAGGTGTTGATCGCCTCGATCGCGCGGAAGATCAGTCCGATGACGATGGCGGGCACCAGCAGAGGCAGCGTGACGTAGCGGAACTCCTGGTACGTCGACGCGCCGTCGATGCGGGCGGCCTCGTACAGCTCGGCGGGGATCGACTGGAGCGCCGCGATGAGGATCAGGAACATGAACGAGGTGCGACTCCACATGTCCGCCACCACCACGCTGAACAGCGCCAGGTTGGGGTCGGCCAGCAGGCTGGCGCGTACCCCCACGGCGGGCAGCAGGTAGCTGCCGAGGACGCCGATCTCTCGGTTGAGCAGGAATTTCCACGCGAAGCCCGACACGATCGGTGGGACCAGCAGCGGCAGCACGATGAGCGCGCGGACCACCCCGCGCAGGAAGAACGAGCGGTTGAGCGAGAGGGCCAGCCCCATCCCCAGCACCAGCGTGGCGAGGCTGGTCGCGACGATATAGGCGAAGGTGACGCGCGCCGAGTCCCAGAAGTCCGGTGCGCGCAGCACCCGCACGAAGTTGCCCAGGCCATCGAAGTAGCGGGCGGGCTCGATGATCACCCAGTGGCGAACGCTGAGGAACAGCAGGTAGACGGTGGGGAAGGCGACGATCGCCGCCAGCACCAGCACCGCTGGGAGCACGAAGCTGGTCGGGAAGCGTCCGAGGCGTTGGAGGAAGGCCATCGACAAGTTCCTTCGCCGGAGGGGGTGGGCCGGGGTCCCGCCCGGGGGCGGGCACCCCAGCCCGATACGGAGGTGCGCGGCGCTCAGTGCACCGCTCTGTGCACGGCGGCTAGTCGTAGTAGCCGGCCGACTGCATCCGCTGCAGCGCCCACGCCTGCAACTCGTTCAGCGCGCCGTCCACGTCGCCGGTACTGATGGCCTTGGAGGCGGCGGTGCCGATCTTGTCCATGAAGTCCGACAGCTCGGGGATGTACGGGAAGTACTTGGGGTTGCCCTGCGCCATGGCCTCGGCGTTGAGGGCGACCTCCTCGGCGCCCCAGCGGTCGACCAGCACCTGGCTGTTCATGACCGACTCGAAGGGGACGGACGGCCACTGGGTGCGGTTGGCGAACTCCTGCAGCGAGCGCTCGCCGGTGAGGAAGGCGAGCACCTTCATCGCGTCGGTCTTGTGCTGGCTGGCCTTGTTGATGCCGAAGGAGAAGGCCCAGAAGCTCTCGACCGGCTCGCCGCTCGGCCCGGTCACGATGGGCGCGAAGTCGCTGTTCGCCTTCACCGTCTCGTTCTCGGTGGAGGTCAGCGCGGCGTAACCGTTGATGGCGCTCGGCAGCAGCACGGCCGCCTTGCCCTGCGAGTAGATGTTCATCATGTCCACCCAGGTGTGGGTGGCGATGCCGGGCGGCCCGTACTCGCGCGCGAGCTTGACGAACTCCTCGAAGCCCGGGCGGAAGTCGCCGGTGAAGATGGGCTTCGCCTTGCTCTCGCGGATCTGGTCGGGTGTGACGGCGCCGCCCTCGAACCACGCCGGGTAGCCCGCCATGGCGTAGACGAACCCCGCCAGGTCGAGGGTGGGCTCCTCACCGGGCGCTCCGCGCATCGTCAGCGGGTAGACGTCGGTGACGCCGTCCGCTGCCAGCCCGTCCTTGAGCTGCTGCAGCGCGGTCTCGAGCTCGGCGATGGTGGTCGGTACGCTCACGCCGTACTTCTGGAACAGGTCGGTGCGGTAGATGATGCCCGGACCGAACGAGTAGTAGGACAGACCGTAGAGATGACCGTCGACGGTGTTCGCCTCCTTGATCGACGGGAACACGTCGTTCATGTCGATGTAGTCGCTGTACTCGCCGGTCGCGAGGTACCCCTCGAGCGGCTCGAGGAAGCCGGCGTAGCCATAGGTCTGCACGGCGCCGTCGGTGCCGAGCAGGATGATGTCGTAGCGGCCGCCGCCGGCGATGAGGTCGGTCAGCACCTTCTGGCGTACCGACGCCTCGTCGCCCCACTCGATGGTGACCTTGAGGTCGTTGGCCTGCTCGAACTGCTTGAGGATGTCCGTCTTCTCGGTCCCCGAGGTGCCGAAGAGGTCGGGGAACGCGAAGCCTTGTGAGAAGGAGATCACGCGGATCTCGGTCTGGGCCATGGCGAGGCCGGCTAGGGCCACGGCCAGGGTCAGGAGGACTCGCCAAAGGGTTCTCACGGTTCTCCCTCCTAAGGGGCCTGGGTTCGGCGGGTCGGTGGTGCGGCTGGTCGTCCGGCGGTCGGCTCGCTCGCGCCGTGGAGGGCGCTGCGCCGAGCGTCGGGGTGCTCACCCCCTCTCGCTGCCGGGTGCCCGGTACCCCATCGCCAGGCTGACGTTGCGGGTCCGCTGCAGCAGGTCCGGCGCCCAGCGCTGCAACGAGGCGAGGGTGTGGCGCGAATCGGGCACGGAGATGCTCACGGCCGCCACGGCGTGGCCGTCCGCTCCGAGGACGGGTGCGCCGATGCAGCGGATGTGCGGCTTGTCCTCCTGGTCGTCCAGGGCGTAGCCGCGCTCACGGGTCCGGCAGAGCTCGCGGACGAGCTGCTGTGGCGAGGTGATCGAGCGGCGCGTCTTCGGCGTGAGCGGCACGCGCTCGAGGTAGCGCTCGAGCACGCCCGGCGCGGCGAACGCCAGCAGCGCCTTGCCGACACCGGTGGTGTGCGGTGTGGTGCGCCGGCCGATGCTGGTGTTGAGGCGGATGGCATAGGGGGTATCGCGCCGGTCGACGTACACCAGCTCGAGATCGTCGAGCACCGCGAGGTGGATGGTCTCGCGGGTCAGCTCGGCAAGCTCGTTGAGCGCCGGTGTGGCCGCCTCGCGCACGTCGAGCCGGTTCAGGATGGCGTGGGCGAACGCCAGCAGGCCGAGGCCGAGCCGGTAATGGCCGGTGTCCGGGTCCTGGGCGGCGAGGTTGCGACCGACGAGGCTGGAGAGCAGCCGGTGCGTGGTCGAGGGGGCGAGCCGGCAGGCGGCACCCACCTCACCCAGCCCCAGGGGGCGCTCGCTGTGCAGGAGGGCGAAGAGAACGTCGAGCGCGCGGTCCACCGTCCGGTTGGTGGTCGCCGGTTTGCGCGTCGTCACCACGGCCGGCCTCCCGTGCCGGGCTGGCTCCGTCTTCCGAATGGCGGAACGGGATTCTGGGATGCGGAAGGGTCCACGTTCATTGTGCGGAGCGCTTCGGAACCCCGCCGTGACCGCTGAGGCGACCCCGGGAGCGTCGACCTACACGGATGGATCGAGCGAGGAAGGCTCCGGCGCCGGGGGCACGCCCGCGTACACCCGGAGGTCGGCGAAGAGGGCGTGACCGCGGTACCAGTTGATGTGCGGCACCCCGAAACAGAAGTAGTGGGGGTAGCCGCCGGGAGGCCAGGTGGCAGGGTTCGTCGCGAACGACGGCTCCGCATCGCCGGGGCGGTCGTAGTGCCACACCTTCCCCTCGCCGAAGCCGATGCGCCCTCGCAGGGCGCGCGTCTCCGCACGCCCCTCGCTGCGGCCCTGCACCGTCAGCTCGAAGCCGGTCCGGTTGCGCTCGATGGCCACGTCGTACCAGGCGTCGGGGAGGGTGCCCAACGCGGCCCGGTTGTCGGCGTGCCAGACGCCGTCCTCCCCCAGGCAGTGCAGGTAGTAGGCGACGTCGGTGGGCCCCGCCTCGCCGTCGACCGCCTCGTAGTCGCGCAGGCCCAGGTACTCGATGTTGAGCGGAGCGCTCCAGCCGGTGGCACGGGCGATCGCGGGCGTGACGAAGCTGTCGACCGAGACGATCTTGCGGGGGTGGATCCAGGTGTTGTTGTGCGGGACCGGCAGGCTATCGAGGATGGCCAGGAAGTACAGTCCGTTGCCCTGCGCGGGCCCGCTCCAGGGGCCGCCGTGCTCGCTACCGTCGAGCTCGCTCAGCGTGTAGTGGGGCCTGCCCACGCGCAGCTCGACCCGGTAGTAGGGGGGCAACGGACGGGTCGGGTGGACCAGGCCCGCGTCGGTGTGGAGCGGCGTGTCGAGCCGGAGAGCGGGAGCTCCGTCCGCCTCCAGGGTCGAGAACGACGCTCCGGAGTCGCTCGGAGAGACGACGCCATCGTTGTCGCGGTCGCGGGCGTAGAGCTCGAGCCCCAGCCAGCCGTCCTCGCCGTAGCTCAGGTGCTTGCGGAACGAGCGGAAGGGCGGGGTCCCTTCGGACACGCCCGTCGCCGGCATCCACGCACCTTTCCAGCGGGCCGGCTCCGGCATCGCCCGGTAGTCCCAGTAGGCGCCGGCCTCGTCGAAGGGGTCGGTGACCTGCTCGTAGGTGTCCTCGTTCCAGGCCGCGTCGGGGAGCGGATCTTCGAAGGTCTCGCGGTGGAGGAGGCGCCAGCGGAGGACGGCGTCGCCGGCCATGCCGCCATGGTAGCGACCGGCCGCTGCCTCGGGGGCGGCACGGTCACCGGCGGTCGCCGGCACCCGGTGCGTGCTCAGGACGCCGGCCGGCGGGTGTTCCAGATGGCGCGGTGGAGCCGCCACTGCCCGCCCTCGCGCTTCCAGATCACGAGGACCTTGCCCTCGTCGGCCGTGCCACGCTCGTCTTCCAGGGTGTAGCGCCCCACCTCGTAAGCGCTCTCCCCGATGCTGTCGACCTCGACGAGCTCGAGCTGCAAGCGCCGCATCCCGCTCTCCATCAGCTCGCGCCAGAAGGCCTCGATCGCCGGCCGCCCCTCCAGCGCGTCGCGGTGGGCGGGGAGCAGGCAGCCTCCTTCGGTGTAGAGATGGGCGAGGGCCGTCGCGTCCTGGCGCTCGAACGCTGCCGCGAACGCGGCGTTGGCGGCCGCGATCTCGCCTTCCAGCCCGGGTGCCCGGGTCATCGGCCGGTGGCCTCGTGGGTGGGGGCCGAGCGGTGCGGTGCGCCGGGATCGGCCCGGTCCTCGGGCAGGCTGGAGTTCCAGAACTCGCGATGGAGCTTCCACCGACCGCGCTCGCGCTTCCAGACGTTCAAGAAGGTGCCCCGGTCGACCACGCCGTCGTCGCACAGCATGGTGTAGCGCCCGACGTCGTAGGCGGTGTCGCCGGAGCTCGCCACCTCGGTGGCGCGGATCGAGCAGCTGGTGACGCCCCGGGCGGTCACCGCCCGCCAGAAGGCCGTGATGGTGGGCGTGCCCGCCAGCACCTCGTGGTGGCTGGGGAAGGCCCGGGGATCCGCGCTGTAGAGGTCGGCGAGCGCTCCCATGTCGCGGCGCTCGAACGCGCGTTCGAAGGCTCGATGTGCCGCCTCGATCTCCTCGAACACGCTGGTGGCCTGGATCATCTCTGGCTCCTCCTTGCCCGGCCGCCTGGTGGGAGGGCGCAGGCGCTCGCGCCTGGACGGGATATCCGTGCCCGGTGCGCTGCCGGCGGTTAGAAGGCTGCGGTCCACGGCAAGCCTAGGGGCTCGCCGCTTTCCGCTCAAGGACGGATGACCCAACCCGGTGCGGTCCGTGCCCGGCGCGTCATGGGGGCGGCGCGGCCCCGACCTCGGGCCCACGGCGGCTGCTCGCGGCCGGTCGTGGGTGGTTGCGGGTGGTCGCGGCAGCGAGCCGACGCGACCGGGCCCAGCGCATACGATGGGGCCATCATGAGCGCGAGCAGCCAGAGTGTCCGCAACCACGGTCCGGTGAGCGCCTTCCTCCGCCACCACTACCGCCACTTCAATGCCGCCACGCTGATCGATGCGGCCGACGCCTACGCGCGCCATGTCGATGGCGGGGGCGCCATGATGGTCACGCTGGCCGGGGCGATGAGCACGGGGGAGCTGGGGCTGTCGCTGGCGGAGATGATCCGCCAGGACAAGGTGCATATCGTCAGCACCACCGGCGCCAACCTCGAGGAGGACGTCTTCAACCTCATCGCCCACGACTTCTACGAGCGGGTCCCGCACTACCGCGACCTCACGCCGGTCGAGGAGCAGGGCTTGCTCGAGCGGCACATGAACCGCGTCACCGACACCTGCATCCCCGAGGAGGAGGCCATGCGCCGGCTGGAAGGGGCCCTGCTCGAGGAGTGGACGGGGGCCCAGCAGGCGGGCGAGCGGCTGTTCCCGCACGAGTTCCTCTACCGCGTGCTCCGCGGCGGCGCGCTCGAGCAGCACTACCAGATCGACCCGAAGGACTCCTGGTTGCTGGCCGCTGCGGAGAAGGACCTGCCGATCGTCACGCCCGGCTGGGAGGACTCCACCACCGGCAACATGTTCGCCGCGCACACCGTGACCGGCGAGATCCAGGACGTCCACGTCGTCAAGGGCGGCATCGAGGCCATGACCTACCTGGCCGACTGGTACACGCGGACCGCGCAGGACCGCAGCATCGGGTTCTTCCAGATCGGCGGCGGCATCGCCGGCGACTTCCCGATCTGCGTGGTGCCGATGCTCCATCAGGATCTGCAGCGGGAAGGCGTGCCGATGTGGAGCTACTTCTGCCAGATCAGCGACTCGACCACCAGCTACGGGTCGTACTCCGGCGCCGTGCCCAACGAGAAGATCACCTGGGGCAAGCTGTCGGTGGACACGCCGCGCTACATCGTCGAGTCTGACGCCACCATCGTGGCGCCGCTGATGTTCGCGCTGATCCTGGGGCAGTAGACGGCCCGCGCGAGGAGGGTTCGTGGAGCTGACGATCGTTCCACTCACGGAGCGCCCGGAGCTGGCCCCGGCGCTCTTCTCCCGCGAGCTCTCGTTCGTGTGGCCGACGTTCATGCGTCGCAGCAAGACGGGTGAGCTCTACTTCGCGCCGGACCGCTTCGCGCGCTTCCGCGACTTCGTGCTCGTCGCCTTCGATCCCTCCAGGCCGGACGTCGTGCTGGGCCGGGCGATGAGCGCGCCGTTCCGCCTCGATCCCGAGCTCGGTCGCGAGGGCCTGCCGGATGCCGGCTGGGACGAGGTGATCCGGTGGGCCGACGAGGACGCGCGCCTCGGGCGCGAGACCGACACCATCAGCGCCCTGGAGATCCTGCTCCACCCCGAGGCGGCCGGCCGCGGGTTCGCCGCGCGCATGGTGGGCGCCCTGCGGGAGCACGCCCGCCGCTTGGGCTTCCGGGAGCTGGTGGCACCGGTCCGGCCCACGTCGAAGCACCTGGAGCCGGACACCCCCATCGAGGAGTACGCCTTCCGGACGCGCCAGGACGGGCTGCCGTACGACCCGTGGCTGCGCGTGCACGTCCGGGCGGGCGGCGGCCTGGTGCGCGTGGCGCCCTGCTCCATGACGATCGTGGGATCGCTGCCCGAGTGGCGTCGGTGGACCGGGCTGCCCTTCGATCGGAGCGGGCCGCTGACCGTGCCGCAGGCGTTGGTGCCGGTGCATGTCTCGGTGCAGCAGGGCCACGCGGTGTACGTGGAGCCGAACGTGTGGGTGCGCCACCCGTTGGGATGAGGGTGCGATCGCGGCCCTCGCCTCCGGGTAGGATGCCGACGTCGGGTCTGCCCGCTGGGACGATCCGCGGGGCAGGACGGTTCGCCACGGCGAGCGCGGGCGAGTCCGAGAGAGAGCGGAGGTTCGCATGAGCGGCTCAAGACACCAGACGGGGGGCGTCCGCGAGGTCGTGATCGTCAGCGCCGCGCGCACCCCTATCGGGCGCATCCGCGGTGCGCTCTCCGAGGTGAGCCCCGACGACCTGGCCTCCCTCGCCGTGAAGGAGGCGGTGGCGCGCGCCGGAGTCCCCCTGGAGCAGATAGAGGAGGTCTACCTCGGCTGCGCCAACCAGGCGGGCGAGGACAACCGCAACGTGGCGCGCATGGCGCTGCTGCTGGCGGGGCTCCCCGAGACCGTCGCCGGCGTGACGATCAACCGGCTGTGTGCCAGCGGCCTGAATGCGGTGAACCAGGCCGCTCGAGCCATCGCGCTGGGTGAAGGCGACATGTTCGTGGCCGGCGGGGTGGAGAGCATGACGCGCGCACCCTACTCGCTCCCGAAGAACGCGCGCCCCTACGGGCCGTCGGGCAACGTGACCGCCTGGGACACCACCCTGGGTTGGCGTTACCCCAACCCGGCGCTCGAGGCGCTCTACCCCCTGGAGGCGATGGGCGAGACCGCCGAGAACGTCTACGAGCGCAGCCGGGACGGAGCGGTGGCGGGCGGCGAGATCACCCGCGAGGAGCAGGACCGCTTCGCGCTGCAGAGCCATGTCCGCGCCGTTGCCGCGATCAACGAGGGCCGCTTCGCGGACGAGATCGTGCCGGTCGCCATCCCCCGGCGCCGGGGCGAGCCCGTGCTGGTCGACGTCGACGAGCATCCGCGCTACCGCCGCGAGGGCGGGCGCTACGTGGTCGACACCGACCTGGAGGCGCTCTCGAAGCTGCGTCCGGCCTTCCGAAAGGGGGGCACGGTCACGGCAGGCAATGCCAGCGGCCTGAACGACGGTGCCGCGGCGCTGGTGCTGATGGCGGCCGACAAAGCCGAGGCCCTGGGCCTGCGGCCCCTGGCGCGCTGGGTGGCGTCAGGCGCCGCGGGCATCGACCCGCGCGTGATGGGGCTGGGACCCGTGGGCGCGACGCGCAAGGCGCTCGCGCGTGCTGGCCTGTCGATCGAGGACGTCGACCTGGTGGAGCTCAACGAGGCGTTCGCCGTCCAGGCGCTGGCGGTGATGCGCGAGCTCGGTCTGAACGAGGCCACCACCAACGTCAACGGCGGAGCCATCGCGCTCGGGCATCCGCTGGGGTGCTCGGGCGCCCGCATCCTGACCACGCTGCTGCACGAGATGCGACGCCGCGCCCGAGAGGGTTCCTCCGTGCGCTACGGCCTGGCGACGCTCTGCGTCGGTGTCGGTCAGGGCGAGGCCACGGTGGTCGAGCTGCTGGAGGAAGGCGCGGCAGCGCGAGGTTGAACGCCGTCCCCTAGCCCCTCGAGCGTAGGCGGGCACGCAGGCGGATTCGGGCTACCTAGACGGCTCGCATGCTGTCGATACGATGCAGTGACCACCGTCCCCTCGACCGGAGCCCCGCTCCCTATACTGGGCCCAGCCGATCCGGGCGGACGTTGCGTGACGACGTGCGCTCCGCCCACCGGGCGACCGCCCTTCCGCCTCCCCGCTCAACGAACGCTGATCCGCCAGCGCCTGCCCGGACATGACGGCTGGTCTGCGCTGCTTCGAAGGCCGCGGCTCCCGCACGGGGAGCGCCGGGTCCGAGCGGCGCGGCCGATTCCGTAGCACGTCCTGCTCGAAACGTCGTTCGCTCGGGAAGGGGGTCAGGGCACCGATCCTCATCGATTCCGAGACCCGTCATGCAGCACGTCGTGGAGCTCGCTGTCCGACGCCATGCAGCGTGCGTTCATCGCAGGCGGCGGCGCCGGTCTGGAAGGGTGGCAGACGCATGGCAAGCCTGGACCAGATCCGCAAGCATTGGGAGGAAGCCTACAACCGAGGGAACCTGTCGGCGATTCTTGAGCTGTATGCGGAGGACGCCCGCTACTACACCTCGGACGGCAAGGTCGACGAGGGGCGCCAGGCCATCGCGAAGGCGCGGCAGAAGGAGTACGACGAGATCGCCCGGGCCCTGGGAGGGCGGCCGTTCAAGACCAAGATCGTGAAGCACGAGCGCATGGAGTTCAGCGACACGGCGCTCGAGATCGGCGGGTTCACCGCATCGAGCGACGGGCAGGTGGTCAACCAGGGCTTCTACATGGCCGTGGCCAGGAAGATCGACGGCGAGTGGCAGCTCGTCCGTCACATGACCACCAGCGTGCAGCCCACGTCGGAGCAGCAGGAGAGCCAGCTGGCCGGCATGGCTTGAGCGCCGCAGGTGCTCGTGCCCGGGCCGGTCGCGGCCCGAGTGCGAGGGAGCGCGCGGGTCAGGGCCCGCGCGCTCCCGCTCATGAGGGCGCCGTCCTCAGGCCGGGATGGCGAGCGTCCAGGTGGTTGCCGGGACGGCGGTGGCAGCGCGTGCGACGAGTCGCTCAGGCGGCGCCGGGGATCGAGACGTGCTCCCGCAGCCACGAACGGAGCGTCTCGAGCAGGGCGGGCATGAGGTTCGGGGAGAGCTGCGCGTACTCCTCCACGCCTCCGTTGCCGGCGCGCTGGAAGAGGTGGTTGGCGCCTTCCAGCGTGACGATGTCGACCTGGCTCAGGCCTTGGGTGCTCGCGATGCGCTCGAGGGCCGCCCTGTTCTGCGGCGCGTCCACCTGCACGTCGAGCGTGCCGAACACGGCCAGCGCCGGCACCCGTACCTGCCGCCAGTAGCGGGCGGGGTCGTGGGTGAGGACCCAGTGCATCCAGGTGCGCTGCTGGACCATGGCGGACGCGAGGATCGCCTCGAGCGCGGTGTCGGAATCCCCGAGCGCGGCGCGGCGCTCCGCGGGTAGGGCCTCGAGCTGCGTCTGCGCCGTGTACCGGAGGACCGCCTCCAGGACCTCCCAGTCGCCGTCGCGGTTGAGCTCGAGCACCGTTCGCGCCTGCTGCGCGCCGTCGGCCACCTGGTCGGCGGGCAGGCCGGCGGCCTCCAGGATCCGCCGCTCCTGGGTCACCAGACCCTCGATCGGGTCGGCTACCGGCGGCGCCAGCGCCACGAAGAAGGCCACGCCGGGGTCGCGGGAGGCCAGCATGGGCGCGATCAACGCGCCCTCGCTGTGGCCGACCACGCCGACCTGCAGCGGGTCGATGTCGGGCCGACTCCGCAGGAAGCGGAGCCCGGCCTGGGCGTCCTCGGCCAGATCGGCGGTGGTGGCGGTCAGGTTGTCGCCGGTGGAGGCTCCGGCGCCCCGGTCGTCGTAGCGCAGCACCGCGATGCCGGCGTTCGCCAAGGTGGTGGCGATCTCCGCGAAGGGCCGGTACCCCTCGACGCCGGGGAGGGCGCTGTCGCGGTCCTGGGGGCCGCTGCCGCTCACCAGCAGGACGGCCGGGTGCGGTCCGGGGCCGGCGGGGAGCGTCAAGGTGCCGGCCAGCGTGGCGTCCGTGCTGCTGAACCGCACCTCCTCATCGGTCGTGCCCTGGGCGACGGCGACGGCCGTCACGAGCGCCAGCCCTGCGGCTAGCGCGGCATTGCGTAACATCCGCCTCACGTTGTGCTCCTCCTGGGCCTGCGGCCCCTGTCGTGACGTCCCCAGCGCCCATCCCGCGATGGTTCGGAGCGCGGCACCCGGCTCGACCGTAGCCGGGCGACGCGGGCCCGCCCAGGGACGGCCGTCCCAGCACCCATGGAGGACGCCGTTCGTTGGGCGAGCAGCCGAATGTCCCTTGGAGGCAGGCCCTCGCGGGGTCTATCTGTGAGGGGACTCGAACCATCGAGGGGTGTGAAGGAGGTGATCGTCGTACGGCAGTCCCTGCGCGAGCGGCGCGGCCGCGGGTGGCACGTCGCGCGGGCTGGATGAGGGCTGTCACCGAGGACGACGAGGGCGAGGGCGGCCGGGGAGCCCGCGCTGCTCGACGCAGACGCGTGGGCGCCGGCCCGGCCGCGTGCGTGCCGGGGCGGCTGCGCCGCGAGTTCCGCAAGGAGAACCGCATGGTACGCATCCGTTTCGTGTTGACGCTCCTGGTCGCCGGGCTGATCGGTATCGCCGGTCTGGCCTTCGCCCAGGACGTTACCCTCCGGGCGCTCTTCATGCAGCAGGCGGCCTACAGCGACTCCGACGTGCGCAGCATGACCGCCGACTTCGAGCAGCAGCACCCCGGCATCAAGGTGGACGTGGAGTTCGTCTCCTACGAGGCCCTGCACAACAAGATCATCACGGCGGCCGCGGCCGGTGGCGGCGGCTACGACGTGGTGCACTTCGACGTGATCTGGCCGGCCGAGTTCGCCCAGAACGATGTCCTGGTGGACATCACCGGCAAGTTGCCGCAGGACATGATCGATCAGGTCGTGCCGGGCGCGTGGACCACGGTCATGTACGACGGCCGCTACTACGGCATCCCGTGGATCCTCGACACCAAGTACCTCTTCTACAACAAGGCCATGCTCGAAAAGGCCGGCATCGCCGCGCCGCCGACGACCTGGCAGGAGCTGCTCGACCAGGCGAAGACGATCAAGGACGCCGGCATCGTCGACTACCCCATCGTGTGGAGCTGGGGGCAGGCGGAAGCCATCATCTGCGACTACACCACCCTGCTGTCGGCGTTCGGCGGGAGCTTCTTCGAGAACGGCCAGCCCATGTTCAACCAGGGCGGCGGGCTCGAAGCGTTGCAGTACATGAAGCAGTCGCTCGACGAGGGGCTCAGCAATCCCGCCTCCACCGAGTCGCTGGAGGAGGACGTGCGGCGCATCTTCTCGTCCGGCCAGGCGGCCTTCGCCCTGAACTGGACCTACATGTACAACCTGGCCAACGATCCGGCCGAGTCGCAGGTGGCCGGGCAGGTCGAGGTGGTCCCGGCGCCGGGTGACGGCACCCACTCGCAGGTATCGGCCGTCAACGGCTCGATGGGGCTGGGCGTCACCACGGGGTCTACCCACCCCGACCAGGCCTACCAGTACATCGAGTACCTGACCAGCCGCGCCGTGCAGGAGAAGTACGCCAAGCTGTCGTTGCCGATCTGGAAGGCGTCGTACGACGATCCCGCCGTGGCCCAGGGACAGGAGTCGCTGATCGCGGCGGCCAAGCAGTCGCTGGGCGTGATGTACCCCCGGCCGCTGCTGATCCAGTACCCGCAGTTCAGCACCTGGCTGCAGACCGACATCCACCGGGCGCTGCTCGACCAGGCCACGCCCAAGGACGCGCTCGACAACACCGCCAACCAGGTGATCCAGCGCAACCTCGACTAGCGGGTGAGCCTTCGACGGACGGGAGAGCCGTAACGGGATGAGGGTCTGGTCGGCAGCCCGACGCGCCAGCGTCGCCTGGCTCCTGCTGCTGCCCGCGCTGGCTGTGGTGGGCGGGGTGGTCGGGTACCCGTTCTTCCGCACCCTCTACCTGGGGTTCTTCCGCGCACCGCTCCTCGGCAAGACCCGCGTCTTCGTGGGTCTTGCCAACTATCTAGAGGCCTTCGCTCGGCCCGAGTTCCGCGCAGCGGTGGTGCACACCCTGCACTTCACGGTGCTGTCGATCGGGCTCGAGCTCATCCTGGGCGTGGCCGTGGCGCTCTTCCTCAACCGCGCCTTCGTCGGCCAGCGCTTCCTGCGGGCTCTGCTCATCCTGCCGTTGGCGCTCCCCACCGTGGTCAACGCCGTCATGTGGCGTTGGATCTACAACCCGGAGTACGGCGCGCTCAACGCCCTTCTGACCCAGCTCCACATCCTGCCCGCCTACCGCAGCTGGCTGGGCGCTCCAGGCATCGCCATGAACATGATCGTCGTCGCGGACGTGTGGAAGAACTTCACGCTGGTGGCGCTGCTGGTGCTGGCCGCGCTGCAGACGATCCCTGTGGAGCTGCATGACGCGGCCCGTGTCGACGGAGCGGGCGGCGTCCAACGGTTCCGCTACATCACGCTGCCGGGCATCCGGCCCGCGCTGCTGGTGGCGCTGGTGCTACGCACGGTGGAGGCGCTCAAGGTCTTCGACATCATCTACGTCATGACGCGTGGCGGGCCGGCAAGCTCCACCAAGACGCTGTCCTTCCTGGTCTACGAGGAGGCCTTCAGCTTCCTGCAGCTCGGCAGTGCCGCGGCCTACGCCTTCCTGACGGTGGCGTTGATCCTGGTGTTCGTGGCCGTCTACATCCGGCTCCTGCAGTCGCGCGGGGTGGCGGGATGACCCGGACGCCGGCACGCTCGGGCAGGGCGCGGCGCCGCCGCGCCCTCGAGGCGGTGCTCACCTACGTGGGCGCGGTAGCGCTGGCGGCGTTCCTGCTCGCGCCGTTCGTGTGGCTGCTCATCTCGAGCCTGGCGCCGCTCGCCGACCTGATCCAGCGGCCGCTCCACTGGATCCCGCCTCACGCTTCGTTCGACCGCTACCGGACGATCTTCTTCGGCGCCGACGGGCGCGACTTCCGCTTCGCGCTGCGCAACAGCGCGGTGGTGGCGTCGATCGCCACCTCCATCAGCCTGGTGGCCGGCATGCTCGGCGCCTACGCACTGTCGCGCTTCCCCAGTCGCGGCCGCAGCGGGCTGCTCTACCTGATGCTGGCGACCTACATGACGCCGCCCGTGGCCATCCTGCTGCCGCTGTATCTGATCCTCAGCCGCCTGGGCCTGCTCAACAACGTCGTGGGACTGGCGCTGGTCTATACCTCGTTCCTGACCCCCTTCCTCACCTGGATCCTGAAGGGCTTCTTCGACGCCATCCCCGAGGAGCTGGAGCAGGCGGCGCGCATCGACGGCGCCACCCGGGTCGGCTCCATGGTGCGGATCACCTTGCCGCTGTCGCTGCCGGGAGTGATCACGGCCGTGCTGTTCGGCGTGATCCTGGCCTGGGACGAGTTCCTCTACGCCCTGATCTTCACCTCCTCGGCGGCTGCCAAGACCCTTCCGGTGGCCATCAGCGAGTTCACCTCCCGGCACGCCGTCGACTTCGGGTTGATGGCGGCCGGCGGCATCATCGCGGCGCTGCCGCCCCTCATCCTGGCGTTCGCGCTGCAGCGCTACCTCATCGCCGGCCTCACGGCGGGTAGCGTGAAGGGATGAGCATGGACCGGGCTTCGCAAGAGCTGGAGATGGGAGCGGCGCTGCGCCGGGAGATCGGCGGCCAGCAGGAGCTGGTGGCGAGGACCTTGCGCGACCCCTCGCTCGCCTGGCAGCTCGACGCGCTGGCCGCCGACGTGCGCGCGTCGGGCGAGCTGCTCGTCACCGGCATGGGATCGTCGCTCCACGCCGGGATGATCGTCACCCAGCTGCTGCGGCGGAACGGCGTGCGGGCCTGGGCATTGCCGGCCTCGGAGCTGCTGCACTACGGCGAGGCGGTCCCCGTCCGGCCGCTGCTGCTGGTCAGCCAGTCGGGCGCGTCGGTGGAGATCGAGCGGCTGCTGGCGCGCGGCCGCGAGGGCGTGCACGCCCTCACCCTCGATCCCGCCAGCCCCCTCGGGCGCTTCGGTGCCGCGGTGATCCCCGGTGGCCCGGAGCGCGCCTACGCCGCGACACGCTCGTTCACCACCACGGTGGCGGCGCTCTACGCGCTGGCGAGCCGCCTGGGGGTCGGGGTCGAGCTGGAGGAGCTGGCGCCCTCCATCGAGCCGGCGCTGGGCGAGCTGACGCAGCTCGACGCGGCCCGCGCCCGCCTGCAGCGCGCCGATGCCGTCTTCGTGACGGGGCGCGGCCCGCTCCACGGGCTGGCCGAGTACGTGGCGCTGGTGCTGATGGAGCTGACACGCGTGCCCTGCGCGGCGCTCGAGTCGGCGCAGTTCCGGCACGGTCCGCTGGAGGCGGCCGGCGAGCGCCTGGCGGTGCTGGCGCTGACCGCGCGGGGCAGCACAGGGGGGCTGGTGCGGCGCTTCGCGAGCGAGGTCGGGGGCGCCGGCAGTCCGACCGTCCTGCTCGATGCGGGCGGTGAGCCTTCGGACGGCGGCGGTCTGGTGACGGTGGGCCTGCCCGGCGCAGACGAAGCGGGCGCGGTGCTGCCGCTGGCGGTGGTGGCGCAGCGGCTGGCGGTGGCGCTGGCCGAAGCCCGCGGGATCCGGCCGGGCGTGCCGCTGCGGTCGGAGAAGGTGACGCGTGAGGAGTGACGACGCCGTGGGCAGGTCCGGTGCGACCGGGCAGGTCCACCTGATCGGCAACGTCAACCTCGACCTGGTCGTGGGTCCGGTGGTTCCCTGGCCGGTCGCCGGCACGGAGCGGATCGTGGAGCGGCGGGAAGCGCGCGTCGGCGGCGCGGCAGGCGTGGCCGCGATGGCCCTGCAAGCGCTGGGAACGCCCTTCCGCCTCCACGCCCGCATCGGCGACGATGCCTTCGGCGACCTCGTGCGTCGCGAGATGGGTGCGGCCGGTGCGCAGTTGGAGGTGGTGCGCGCGCCCACGGGGACCTCGGTGGGGCTGACGCATCCGCATGGCGAGCGGACCTTCTTCACGGAGCTGGGCCACCTGGGCGCCTTGGACACGGACGCCGTGGCGGTGGCCCTGGAACGCTCGGAGCCCGGTTGGGTCCTGGTCTGCGGCACCTTCCTCCTGCCCTCGCTACGGGGGGACGGCGGGCGCAGGCTGTTGCGCCGCGCACGGGACGCGGGGCACCGGCTGCTCTTCGACAGCGGCTGGCCCAGCGAGGGCTTCGACAGCGGCGTGCGCGGGGAGCTGGACGCGCTGCTGCCGCTGGTGGACATGGTGCTGCCGAACGAGGCCGAGGCGCGGGCCTGGGCCGCGACCGACGACCTGCCGGAGGCGATGCGGCGGCTGGAACGGGCGGGCGGCCGGGCCGTCGTGAAGCGCGGGGCTGCAGGGGCGAGCTGGCTCGAGCGAGGGGACGTGCGGACCGCGTCGGCACCGGCCCTCGTCGTGGCGGACACGGTCGGCGCCGGCGACGCCTTCAACGCGGCCCTGCTCGTCGTGCTCCAGGCCGGCGGACCGCTACCCGTTGCGGTGAGCCGTGCGGTCGGGTACGCGAGCCGCGTGGCGGCCACCGCGCCGAGACGCTACCCGGAAGAGCTCCCCCCGGCCTGAACCGACCGGTACCCACGTCTCGGGCATGAACGTCTCGGCCGCGCACGCCTCGGCATCGAAGCGCGGACGCCCGCCGCCGGTGCCCCTCGTGGCAGGGGCGCCCGGGCCCGCCGTGGAAACGCTCGGCGCGCTAGAGGAACTCGGGGCGACCGAGCACGTCCGGTGAGCCGTAGAGCCCCTCGCGCGCCACGCGCAGCGCTACCGCGGCGAGGTCACTGCCGTTCTCGTAGGCGCGCGCCAGCTTCTCGAGCTGGTTCTGGATGACGGCCTCGAGCTGCTGGGCGCGCTGGCGGTAGTGATCGCTGAAGTGGAAGTGCTGGGTCGCCTTGACCACATCGCCCAGCGAGAGGGCGTCCTCCCCGACGCGGGTCTCGGCGAGGGACCGGTCGCGCAGCTCCAGCATCCTGCGGTACAGCCCTACCAGGCGGTCGAAGTCGGGGCGTGGCGTGGGGGGCAGGGCAGGCTCGTCGGCGACCGGGGGCCGATGGGCGCCGGCGCGGGCCGGCCTGGGCCGGCGGTACCACGTCCTCTCGCGGATATCGATCATCCGACGTAGACGGCGTAGTCCGTGGGTTCTGAGGGAAGCTCGTTCGAGATGCTTCATACGCACCTCCGAAGGGGCGCAGGGCGGCGCCGGAGCCACGGGGTCCGTGGCGGCCGCCGGGAGGCGGCGCTCGGCGACCGGGCGTCGCGCCGTGGAGTCGGGAGCTGGGATCCGCTAGACGGGGGTCGCCGTCGCGGGGGCGTCCGTCGGGGGACGCCGATCGCAGGGCGCGCCGGGTGTTCTGGGGGTGCGGCGGTGGAAGCTCGGGGGACCGGTCATGGTTGACCTCGTCATGGGGGACCTCGGTTCGGGAACGCGCCGGAGCGCGGAGGGTTCGAGTTCGGTCTCGTGCACGCGGCTCGCGCACGCGGTCGATCGCGTGCGGCCGTCGACAGCCAGCCGGAGCATAGGCGAGGGTCCGCAGGGTGTCAAGCAAGCGACGCACGGACGGCCACCTTCATGATGACACCAGGCTCTGCATCGTCCTGGACGGCGCTCGACGTGAGCATGAGTGTAGCGTGGAGTTCACGTTGCTCTAACGGTGCGCTCAACGGGCGGCGCCGCGATGGAGCCGCTCGGCCCCACGTGGGCCGATCCGCCCGGCGGCCGATGCGCCCGGCGGAGCCTCCTCGCCCGCACGGCGGGACGGCGCGGGCGAGCTCGGCGCGGCCGTTGCCGCGGACGTCGGCACGAGCGCGGTACCGTAGCCCAACGCGCTCCCGCCTGGGAGCGGATCGAGAGGGGACGCGTGGACCCGACGGACGACATCACCGGAGCCGGCAGGACGGGCGAGGGCGACGCTCCTCGCGTCGTCCTGCTCTCGCCTGCCGGCGCGCCGGGGCTCGTGTCGGTGCAGCCCGGCGTGCAGGTGGTCACCCCCAACCCCCGGGCTGCCCGCGCGCGGGGCGTGCTCGCCGTGTCCCTGGAGCGGCTCGCCCGCGATCTGCTGCGGCCCATGGGCCTGCAGCGCGCACCCGAGCTGACGCGCTGGCGAGCGCTGCGCGACGCGGTGCGGCGCGCGTGGGCGCCGGACGACGTCGACGGCACCGCGCGCGCTGTCGCCGGAACGGTGCGCGAGGTCTTGCGGGCGGGCCTGGACGGGGCCGCTCCGCCCGCCGGCTCCGAGCGCTTGGAGCGCGTGCTGGAGCTGGCGTTTCACTATCGGGCGAGTCTCCTGGCCGACGGCCTGGTCGACCCGGCCGAGGCGCTGTGGTGGGTGGCGCGCGGCGGCGCCCACGGCTCGGCGCCGCCCGAGCGCAGACGACTTCACGTGGTCGGCTACCCGCGCATCGGAGCCGCCGAGACGGCCTTCCTGGCCGCCGTCTGCGCTCCCGGGAGCGTGCTGGAGCTGCCCGAGGCGGGCGACCCCCTGTTCGAGGCCAACCGCTCGGTGGCCGCGGTGCTCGAGGCCCGTGGCTGGAGGGTGGAGGGCCCGGGTGCGGCGCCACGCGGGAGCGTGCAGCCGCGCGCGGCACTGCGCGGCCTGCGCCTGCCCTCCCGGGACGCCGAGGTGCGGACCGCGCTGACGGAGGTCAAGCGTCTGCTGGCGGCCGGCACGCCGCCCGACGCCATCGCCCTGGTGGCGCGCGATGATGCCGCCTACGGGCCGCCCGTACGAGCGATCGCGTGGGAGTACGGGCTGCCCGTCGTCACGTCGTACGCCGTGCCGCTGCGCGACACGCCCGTGGGTGCCTGGACGGCGACGCTGGTCGAGGTCGTCCGCGAAGGGCTCCCCTTCGAGGCGGTGGCGCGGCTGCTGGCCCACCCCCTGACCGGGGGCCTGACGCCCGCTGTGTGGGACGCCGCGCGCTCGGACCACCCGCGCGGCGCGGCCGCCTGGGGAGCGCTCGACGGCAGGACGGAGGCGCTCGCGTGGCCGCACCGCGGCACGCGGGCGGAGTTGCTGGCATGCCTTCACCGGTCCTGGGACGCTCTCGGGGTGACGCAACGCTCGCAGGCGCGCCGGGCCGACGTGCTCGCCTACCAGCGGCTCGCGGCGGCCGCCGCGGCGCTCGGCGCGCCGACCGAGCAGGAGGTCGCCCGCAGCGCCTTCCTGCACGACCTCGAGACGCTTCTGACCCTGCTCAGCGTCCCGGCCGACGCGGGACGGAGCGGGGTCGAGCTCCACACCCCGCTGGCGATGTACGGCGCCCGCTACGCGCACGTGTTCGTGCTGGGCGCCTCCGAGGGCGTATTGCCGCAGCGCGTCGCCGACGATCCGGTGCTCGATTTCGCGGAGCGCCGCGCCGCTGCCGTTGCCGGTCTGGCGCTGGAGGGGGCCGTCGAGGCCGCGCAGCGCGAGGCCCTCTCGTTCCGCGCCGTGCTGTGGACGCTGGACGATGGCGTGCCTGGGGCCTCGCTGACGATGAGCTACGCCGAGGACGAAGGCATCGCCAGCCCCTTCTTCGACGAGCTCGGCCTGACGCCGTCGGCGCCCCTCCCCGGGTCGCCAGCCAGCCCCGAGGAGACGCGCCGGCGTCGCATCCTGCGACCGCCGGAGCGCGACCGCCCGGATCCGTTCGGGACCGAGGGCCCCGATCCCGTGCTCACCGCCGCTCGGCACGCCTGGACGGTGGAACGGCGCCGTGAGGAGGCCGCCGCGCCCGACGCCTACGACGGTGTCGTGGGCGTGCCGTACGCCGTGGAGGGGCACGTGTTCAGCGCGACCCAGCTGCTCGACCTCGGCCAGTGCGCCTTCCGCTGGCTGTGCAAGGTGCCGCTCCGGCTCGCCGAGCCCGAAGAAGCCGAGGAGGACGTGAGTCCGTTGCTGCGCGGCCGGCTCTACCACCGCGCGTTGGAGCTGGCCCTGCAAGCGGCTCGGGCGGCGACCGGCCCGGAGGCGCTCGCGCCCGCCGTGCGCGAGGCCGCGCTGGCGGCGCTGAGCGGCGCCTTCGAGCGAGCCGAGGCCGAGGAGAACGCATCCGCCGTGCCGGCGTGGGAGCTTCGGCGTGGGCATCACCTGGATCAGCTCGAGCGCGTGCTCCGGTCCGAGAGCTTCCTGCCGGAGGGAGCCGAGGTGGTGGCGCTGGAGCGGTGGTTCCCGGCCTGGGGCGAGCCGCCGGTCGACTGGCGGGGCTTCCCCGTGCGGGGCAAGATCGACAGGATCGATCGGCGGCCGGACGGGCTGGTCCTGCTCGACTACAAGACGCGCTCCAGCAAGCCCGCCGGTGCCCAGGACGACCGCGGCAAGGCGCGGGTCGATCTGCAGCTGCCGCTCTACCTGGAGGCGGCGGCGCCCGCCCTGTACCCGGGTGAGCGTCCGGCCGGCGCCCAGTACTACTCGCTCACCAAGGCGGACGTGCTCCAGGACGTGCGCCTGGATCGCGGCCTCGACCGCGCCATCGACGGCTTCGTCGCGCGTGCGCGAGCCTGCCTCGAGGCCGGCGCCTACCCGGTCGCGCCGGACGTCGACCTCAAGGCCTGCGCCACCTGCGAGTTCGACCTGGTGTGCCGCAAGGGGCCGCGCACCGAGCGGATGCGGAGCGCCGACGCCTTCGCTGCGCGCTCACCGGGCGGCGCCTCCGGGGGCGCGTGATGCGCGCGGGCGACGGGCTGTTGCCGGCGCAGGCGCGCGCCGCGACCCATCCCGGCAGCGTGGCCGTGGTCGCCGGTGCGGGCACCGGCAAGACCCACATGCTCGCCCACCGCTACCTGTTCCACCTCGAGCAGGGGCTGCAGCCGCTGGAGATCGTGGCGGTCACCTTCACGGAGCGGGCGGCGGCGGAGCTCCGCGCCCGCATCCGTTCACTGGTGCGTCGGGCCTGGCCCGAGCGCCCGGACGTGCCGGTGGCGCTCGAGGCCGCCCAGATCAGCACCCTCCACGCACTGGCGGCCCGCGTGTGCCGTGATCACCCCGAGGCCGCCGGCGTCCCCCCCGACTTCTCGGTGCTGGACGAGCTCGAGGGACAGCTCTGGTTGGCGGAACGCCTCGACGAGGCCCTGGCCGATCTGCCAGCCGAGGTCTTCGTTGAGCTGCCCTACGCCGATGTGCGATCCGCGCTGGCTGCGCTGCTGCACGACCCGATCGAGGCGGACGTCGCCTTCGAACAGGACCCGACGGCCTGGCCGGAGCGGGTGGCGCGGGCGCGCCGCCAGGCCCTGGAGGAGCTGACCAGCGAGCCGGGGTGGCAGGCGGCGGCGGCGATCGTCCGCGGCGCGAAGGGCGAGGAGGGCGATCGGGCCGAGATCGCTCGCGCCTCCGCCGTGGCGGGCCTCGAGCTGCTCGAGCGGGGCGAGGTGGAGGCCGCGCTCGATGCGTTCGACCGGGTCAACCTGCAGGGCGGCCGCAAGGCGGCCTGGCCCGGCGGGGAGCTGACGCAGGACAAGGATGCGCTGCGCCTGCTGCGCGAGCGCGCCCGCGCCGCGGCGCGGGAAGGCGCCATCACCCTCGTCCTCGGCCCCGTGGACGAGCGGCTGGCCGCCCTGCTGCCGCAGGTGCGGGGGGCTTTCGAGGCCGTCCGGGACGCGCTGGCCGCGGAGAAGCGTCGCCGGCGCGTACTCGACTTCGCGGACCTGGAGGTGCACGCCCTGCGTGCGCTGCGGAGGCCGGAGGTGCGCGCCCACTACGCCGCGCGCTGGCGCGCCGTGCTGGTCGACGAGTTCCAGGACACGAACCCGGCCCAGGAACGGCTGCTCGATCTCCTCACCGAAGGGATGACGGTGACCGTGGTGGGCGACGAGAAGCAGAGCATCTACGGCTTCCGCGGCGCCGACGTCGAGGTGTTCCGGCGCCACCGCGCACGACTCCGCGAGGAGGCGGGAGGGGACGCCGTGATCGCCATGGACGCCAGCTTCCGCGCGCACGGCGCGCTCACGTCCTCCCTCAACCGCGCGTTCGCGCCCGTGCTGGGCGAGCTGCACCAGCCTCTGCGGGCGCAGCGCACCGAGGCCCCCGTGGAGGGCCCCTACGTCAGCGCCCACCTGGTCGAGGGCGAGGGTGGCAAGGCGCGACTGCAGGTCGGCGAGGCACGCCTCATCGCAACGCTGCTCAAGGGGCTGCTGGACGCCGGCCTGCCCGTGTGGGACAAGGACATGCAGCAGCACCGGCCGCTCCGCCCCGACGACATCGCCGTGCTCACCCGCACATGGCAGCCGCTGGGCGTCTACGGCGAGGTCCTGCCGGCGCTGGGCGTGCCCGCCGTGCACAGCGGGGGCGGCAACCTGCTCGATACGCGCGAGGCGAAGGACGCCACCGCGCTCCTGCGGTTCCTGGCCGATCCTCGCGACGACGTGGCGTTGGCGGCGCTGCTCCGCAGCCCCTTCTTCGCGGTGGACGACCCCACCCTCTACCGGTTCGCCCAGGCCCTGCCCCGGGTCGACGGGGACGACGAGAGGAAACCTCGGGAGGACGGCGGGGCCGAGGCCGGCGAGGCCGGCGCGCAGCGGTCCGCGGGGCGCCGAACCCCGGCCTACGTGCCCTGGTGGAACGCGCTGCAAGAGACGAGCGAGCTCCCCCCGGCGTTGGACGACGCCCGGCGCGTCCTGCGCGAGCTGCTGGCGTCGGGCACCTGGCCGCCCACGCGCCGCCTCCGCCTGGCGGACGCGCTCACCGGCTACACGGCGGTCCTGAGCGGCCTCGCCGGCGCCGAGCGGCGTCTGGCCGACTGGACCGGCTTCCTCGACTTCGTGGCCACGCTGGAGCGCGGGCTCGGCGACGCCTTCAGCGTCGTGCGGCGACTCCGCCGGCTGCTGCGCGCCGCCGTCGAGGTGCCGCGCCCCGTGCTGCAGGCCGAGGGCGCCGTGTCGCTCTTGACCATCCACCGCAGCAAGGGGTTGGAGTGGCCGGTGGTGGTCGTGGCCGACCTGGCGCGCGGTTCCCGCAACCACGGGCCCCGCATGCTCTTCCGCCGCGACCAGGGGATCGCCTTCCGGCTGCAGGACGACGACGGCGGCGCCGCGGACCCCGCCCTCTACACCCTCCTCCGGCGCGACGCGCGCCGGCGCGAGGAGGCGGAGGCCCAGCGCGTGCTCTACGTGGCGCTGACCCGGGCGCGCGACCGGCTCCTGCTCACGGCGGCGGGTACGGGCGGCGGGGGGCTCGAGCTGTTGGCCCCCGGTCTCGAGGCGGCGGGGGTGGCGCCCGAGGTGATCGAGCACGACCCCGCCCTGGCCGCCTACCCACCGCCGCCCGCGCCGGAGGTGGGGGAGACCGAGCCGGCTCCGGTCGTCCTCGACCCGTCGACGCTGGGCCCCGCGGCACGATCGGTCGAGCCGAAGCGGCCGGCGCCCGCGCAGCGCGACGACCCCTGGACGCTCGCGACCGCGCTCTTGGAGGCGACCGACGACGCCTGGCTGCCCCTGGCCGAGGCGCTCCGGCTGGCGGGGGCGCCGGCGCCGGATCGCGACCTCATCGGGGCCGAGCTCACCCGCGGCGGCGACGCGAGCGGCCATGCCTGCGCGCTGGGGTGGCGCAGGGGCGGCCGCACGCTGGCGCTCGCCGATGCCGCCACCCCGGCCGACGCGTACGACGCCGAGGTGGTGCGGCTCGACCCGAGCGAGGATGCCCGGGAGCTGGCGCGTCGCGTGATGGAGGCGCTCGGGGTCGCCGGCTGAAGTTCGCGGCGGGCGTCGCGGCCCCTCGGACACCGGAGGCTCCGGTCGCCGCGGCGCCGGCCACGCCCGGATGCCGGCCTCGCTTGGATGCCGCCTCCGCCCCGGGCGCCGGCCCCGCCCCGGACGCCGGGCCCCCGTCCCGAGTTCGGCGCCCAGTCTCCGGTAGCCGTCACCGCTGCGGACGCGTACAGTGCGGCCATGTCCCAGCCAGCGCTCGACCTTCCCGTGCCCGAGGTCCCGGGCAGGCGCTTCCAGCGACTCCCTCCGCGGCCGGCGATGCTGCGGGCGATGCAGGCGCGCGACGCCACCTTCGACGGCGTGTTCTTCGTGGCCGTGCGGACCACCGGCATCTTCTGCCGGCCCTCGTGCCCCGCGCGCAAGCCCAAGCCGGAGAACGTGGTGTTCTTCGGGTCCGCCAAGGAGGCGTTGTCGAGCGGCTTCCGGCCGTGCCACCGGTGCCACCCGCTGGAGCCGGTCGGTCGCACGCCCGACGCCATCCGCCGCCTGCTCGACGAGCTGGAGGCCGATCCCGGCCGTCGCATCCGGGACCGCGACCTGAGGGCGCGCGGGCTCGAGCCCGATCGGGTGCGACGCTGGTTCAAGAAGCACCACGGCATGACCTTCCACGCCTACCAGCGCGGGCGTCGCCTGGCGAAGGCGATCCACGCGCTCGCCGCCGGCGCGCCCGTCACCGACGCCGCCTTCGATCACGGCTTCGACTCGCTCAGCGGCTTCCAGGAGGCGCTCCGGAACGCGACCGGCCGCACCGCGAGCGCCAGTCGCGACGCGGTGGTGGTGCACGTCTCCCGCGTGACCACCCCGCTCGGGCCGATGCTGCTCGGCACCACCGACGAGGCGGTGTGCCTGCTCGAGTTCACCGACCGGCCGATGCTCGAGACGCAGCTCGGGCGCCTGAGCCGGCGCCTCGACGCCGTTTTCGTGCCTGGCGCCAACGAGGTGGGGCGGGCGTTGGAGGCGGAGCTGGACGCGTACTTCCGCGGTGACCGGACGCACTTCGAGACACCCCTCCTGACGCTCGGAACCGCGTTCCAGGAGCGCGTCTGGGAGGAGCTGCGCAGCATCCCCTACGGCGCCACGCGGAGCTACGGTGAGCAGGCCCGGCGGATCGGCGCGCCCAAAGCGGTACGCGCGGTGGCGCGGGCCAACGGCGACAACCGCCTCGCCATCCTCATCCCCTGCCACCGCGTCATCGGCGCCGATGGGAAGCTGGTCGGCTACGGTGGCGGGCTGTGGCGCAAGCGCTACCTGCTGGAGCTGGAGCAACGAGGCGGGGGCTGACGGGTCGCACCCTCACGGCTTTGCGCACGCCGTCGATGAGCGCGTGCACCGTGCCCGGCATCGCCCGGTTGCCGCCGCGGCGCTACGACCGGTGGAGGATCAGGCCCATGCCCGACTGCGTCACCCTGTAAGCTCGGAGGATCGAGCATGACCGGGTCGCGTGGTCGGGGCACGGCGCGAGGCGGCTACCGTCGGCGGTGCCCGAGCCAGACCGTGCAGGAAGGGGAGAGCCGTGGACGACAGGATGTCGACAGGAGCGACGGGTGCAGCCCGGCCGTCCGACCCCGTGGGAGCGCAAGCCGGTGACCTGGACCTGCTCGCGGTGCGGGACCTGCTGGAGGACGCTGCCGCCCGGGCGGCGTCGTACCTGGAGGGCCTGGACGCGCGACCCGTTCGGCCGGAGCCGGACGCTGTGGCGGCGCTGGAACGGCTGCGGCAGCCCCTACCCGATCACGGACGCGAGTCCGCCGAGGTGCTGGCGCTGCTCGACGAGCTCGTCTCGCCGGCGACGTTGCGCGCGGCGGGCCGTCGATTCTTCGGCTTCGTCGTGGGCGGAGCCCTGCCGGTCACGTTGGCCGCCGGCACCCTGGCGGCCGCCTGGGACCAGAACAGCTCCTTTCACCAGACGACGCCGGGAACGGCGACGCTCGAGGCGGTGGCGCTGGACTGGCTATTGGAGCTGCTGGGCCTTCCAGCCGGGACCGGGGCGGGGTTCGTGACGGGCGCGACCGTGGCGAACGCGACGGCGCTGGCGGCCGCGCGACACGCGGTGCTCGAGCGCGTGGGCTGGGATGTCGAGGCCGACGGCCTCTTCGGGGCTCCGCCCATCCGCGTGGTGGTGGGCGGCGAGATGCACCCCACCGTGCGCAAGTCGCTGGGTCTGCTCGGCATGGGCAAGGACCGGGTCGAGCGGGTCCCTGCCGACGACCAGGGCCGGTTCCGAGCCGACCTCCTGCCGGAGCTGGACGGCCCGGCGATCGTCATCCTGCAGGCGGGTAACGTGAACACCGGCGCCTTCGACCCCTTGGCCGAGATCGTCCCGCGGGCCCACGAGTCCGGCGCCTGGGTGCACGTCGACGGCGCCTTCGGCCTGTGGGCGCGGGTGAGCCCGGAGCTGCGCGGCCTGGCCGCCGGCCTCGAGGGAGCGGACTCCTGGGCCACCGACTTCCACAAGTGGCTCAACGTTCCCTACGACTCCGGCATCGCCCTGGTCCGCGACCCCACCGCGCTGGCCGCTGCGATGGCTGTGACGGCCTCGTACCTGCCGGCGGCCGGCCGCCGCGACCCCTCCGACTTCACGCCGGAGCTGTCCCGCCGCGCCCGTGGGGTGGAGGTGTGGGCGGCGCTCGCTCGCCTGGGTCGTTCGGGGGTGCGGGAGATGGTCGAGCGCTGCTGCCGCCATGCCCGTCGCTTCGCCGAGGGCCTCACGGCGGCCGGCTTCGACGTGCTCAACGAGGTGGCGCTCAACCAGGTCCTGGTGTCGTTCGGCACCCCCGAGCGCACACGCGACGTGATCGCCGCCCTGCAGGACGACGGCACGTGCTGGTGCGGTGGCACGGAGTGGCAGGGCCGGACGGCGATGCGCATCTCGGTGTCGTCGTGGGCCACCACCGAGGAGGACGTGGAGCGCTGCCTCGAGGTGATGATCCGCCTGGCTCGGCATGCGGACGCCGGTACCGCCGGTTAGCGCCGGGTGGCGCGGCGGCTGGCGCCGCCGCTGTCAGTCGTCGGCGCTCCGCAGCACGCCCAGCGGCAGGTAGCACGAGACGATCCAGTTCGGCGCGTCGACGATCTCGCTGATCTTGAGATCGGCCGCGACGCTGCAGAGCACGTACGCCTTCTCGCGGCTCAGGCCGTGCTGCCGGTGGAGCCAGGCCACCATCTCGCGTACGGCGCGTGTGGCGTCGTCGTAGAGGTCGGGGCCGTGTGCGGTAGTGGCGAAGTAGCCGTGGCTGTCGGCGCGCGTGAGGGGGCTGGGGGTCGTGAACTGCAGCTCGCGCACCTGCAGGTCCTTGCGTAGCCGGAACCGGAGCGTCACGGTCATGGGCGCCTCGATGCCGGTGCCGCACACCTCGCCATCGCCCTGGGCGGCGTGGCAGTCACCGGTGGAGAAGAGGGCGCCGGCCGTGAGCACCGGCAGGTAGGCGGTGGCGCCGACCGTGAGGCCGCGGATGTCGATGTTGCCGGCGTTGGCGCGTGGGGGCGCGGTGTTCAGCCGGCCGGGCTCGGTCGGCGCCACCCCCATCACGCCGCAGAACGGCTCGAACGGTACGGCCACCTCGTCGGAGTCACGGAAGCGGCAGAGGTCCCCCTCGAGCGTCCAGTGCTGCAGGTAGGGGGCGTCGAACTCGTCGGGGAGGAGACCGATCCCACCCGGTTTGAAGGCGGTCCAGCCCCATCCGCGGTGTTCCATCGCGAGGATCTCCACCTCGAGCGCGTCGCCCGGCTGGGCGCCCTGCACGAACACCGGTCCCGTCAGGGCGTGAGCGCGAGAGGCGTCGAAGGTCGCGTACGCCCGTGCGTCCGATGCCGGCGTGATCTGGGCGTCGCTGGCGTCCTTGCACACGAACGTGACGGTGTCGCCGGATGCGATCTCGAGTCGTGGCGGGTAGTCACGATCCCAGAAGGCGTGTACGACGCTGTCGTCGAGGAGGTGCTCGGCCACGGTGGGGCTCCCGTTCGTGATGCGGCGCTGCGGTCAGGATACCGGTGTGGCGCTGCGCCCGCCTTCAGGGGAGCCGCTTCGCCATCCAGACCGCCGTTCCGCCGGTCGTCTCAGAGAGGCGCATGAAGCCGAGGTGCCGGTAGAAGCCCAGTGCGCGCTCGTTGCGGGCGCTGACGCCCAGGTGCGCGCCGGGCGAGCCGTCGGCGGCCAGGAGGGCCAGCAGCCGCTCTATCAGCGACCGGCCCAGGCCCTGCCCCTGGGCGAGCGGCAGCAGGTCGATGTGCAGGTGCGAGGGGTAGGGCTCGAAGGCGGGCGGCAGCGTCCTCGGGTACGCATCGTCGGGGTGGTGCAGCAGGTGCGCCTGCCGCTCGTCGGCCGTCCACAGCCGCGGATCGCCGGCCGGGTCGGGGTAGCGCTGTCGCAGCGGGGGCAGCCAGCGTTCGCGCACCCGGGCATGGAAGGCGACGGTGTCGAGCGCGGCTACCGCATAACCGCACGCGCGCCCGTCCGGATCGGTCAGCACCAGGGCATGCTCGGGTTCCAAGACCGCATACGGTCCGACGTAGACGTGGCCGAGCAGCTCGGGGTCGTCGTAGAGGCGGCTGGCGTCCCCACCGTCGTCGCCGGTCCGCAGGCAGATGCGGTAGAGGGCGGGGAGGTCGTTCCGCTCGTAGGCGCGGATGCGGAAGCCGCTGGCGCGCCCGGCGGGGGGTCGATCGGCGGTCACCCGCCGCTCCCAGGCGGTCGCGCCCTTGATGGCGCCGGCAGCAGGGCTCTCAGCTCGTCGGCGAAGGCTCGCCCGTCGGTGTTGCCCACGCCGTCGCGTGGCGCTTCCCACGGGGCACCCCGCCGACGTCGCTCCAGGACCCGGGCGGCCCGGCCCGCCTCGGCCAGCACGTCGCGGAGATAGGGCGACAGGCTGGCCGCCAGCTCGCGGTCGCGGACGCGTTCCAGCCGGCCGGCGACGTCGGCCAATCGCCTGACCGCGGCTACGACCGCCGCGAAGGTGTCGCCCCAGGCGGCCGGTGGCGTCACCGAGAGGTAGGCGACGTCGTCCAGGAACGCGCGCGCGGCGGCGCCGTGCTCGAAGGGCAGGTAGTGGAAGTCGGCGACGAACGCGAGGTCGTCGGCCGAGATACCCTCGCCCGCGACGCCCTCGCTCCCGACGCCCTCCAGGTCGCGCGCCCAGGCTGCGACCGCCTCCAGGAACGCGCGGCGCGGCTCGTAGGGGCCGGCCTTCAGGTAGGCGGCGAGCGTGGCCAGCGGCACCGCGTTGGCGGCGGCTTCGGTGTTGGGGTTGGCGAGGATGCCGCTCACCTCCGCGCGCAGCTCGGACGGGCGGCCCGCGTAGGGTCCCAGGTAGACGCGCCGCAGGTCGTAGTCGTTGGCGTGCAGGTTGTCCCACAACAGCGGCTTGCGCCGCAGGACGGCGGCGACCTGGCGCACGTGCTCCACCTCGATCGCCTCCGAGACCACCTCCGGTCCCGTCCACAACACCTCGATGGTGGGCTCCAGGCGCTCCCCGAGCTCGCGCAGGTAGGGGCTGTCGGCCGGTCTGGGCCGCGCCATGGCGGCGCAGTAGTCGGTGGGGCAGAACAGCAGAGCCCCGCCCCCCGGCTCCGTGAGGAGCCCGTGGAGACGGTTGGCGGCGTCCGCCTGGGCGGCCGCCAGGGTGCCGTAGCGGGCCCGGTCGTCATCGGATAGCGTGCGGGGAACGTCGTCGAACAGCAGGGCCACGTCGCGCACGCCCAGGCCAAGCACCTGTTCGATCTTTGCGCGCAGGTGGGCGGCGTCGCGCGCCTCGGCGAAGCGCAGGTCGAGGCCGGGCGCCAGGGCGTAGACGAAGCGCAGCCCCCGCTCGCTGGCGCTCTCGACCAGGCGTGTCAGGCGCGCGAGCTCGCCGTCGTCGTAGGGTTCGCGCCAGAGGGCGCGGTGCTTGACGTCGTCCTTGGGCGCGTAGACGTAGGTGTCCAGCCCCCAGACCCGCATGCGCTCGAACAGCGCGAGCCGCTGTCCCTCGGACCACGGGCGCCCGTAGAAGCCCTCGATCACACCGCTTCGGAAGCCTCGATCGTCGCGCATCCGGGCCTCCCCTCGCCGTCCAGGATAGGAGGGGACGGCGGTCGGGGTGAGCGACGGCGGCACGCGGCGGTCGCCCCGAAGCGGTCGTCTCGTAGCGGTCGTCTCGTAGCGGTCCGGCCGCTTGGTGGGTCAGGTGCGCGCCGCGTTCGCCCGGATGGCGTTCGCTACGTAGGTCGCCAGCCCCGCCTGGCGGTCCTCGTAGTGCTTGCCGAAGCGCGGGTCCGCCTCGATCATGTCGGCGAGGCTTGCGTGCATGGCCCTGTCGCAGTCGTAGAACCAACGTCCGATGTGCTGCCGGTGCGCCTCTGCGGCGTCCATGGCCCGCGGGTCCGTCGCGGGGACTCCGGCGTGCATCAAGACGGTAAACTGCTGCTCCACCGCCTCGGACTCGCGTTGGATCCGTTGCCAGTCGGCCTTGCCGTACTGCTTGACGCGTCGTTGGCTCTGCCGGTAGGCGTCGGTGTCGCCCCAGCGTTCCTCGGCTTCGGCGGCGTGCTCGGTCGGGTCGAAATCGCCGAACACCTCCAGCATCTCCTCAGGGTCCAGGTCGATCCCCATCTGATAGGCCTCCATCGTCTTCCGGAGTGCCCGGCGCATCGCGTCCAGGCGCTCCATGCGGGCGTCGAGCAGGGCCGCCTGGCGGCGAAGGTGCTCGAGCCGGTCGGTACCGGGGTCGTCGAGGATCTGGCGGATCGCGGCCAGCTCGAAGCCGAGCTCGCGGTAGGCGAGGATGCGCTGCAGACGCTCCAGGTCCTCCCGCGTGTAGTGACGGTAGCCGTTGTCGCCACGCTCGGTCGGGCACAGCAGGCCGATGGCGTCGTAGTGGTGGAGCGTGCGAACGCTCACCCTGGCCGCTCGGGCGACCTCGCCGACGGAGTAGTGCGCGCCGCTGTCCAAGGCGTCCGTGCGCACGTCGGTGAGCCGCTTCTCGGAGCCGCTCATGCCGGCACCTCCTTCCCGAAGCGTAGCCTAGGGGCTCACGTTTCGTCAGGGTCAAGGGCTGCGACGCCGAGGCAGCCACCGGTGTCTTCTCCCGTGGGTCCCGGTACCATGCGGCGTGACCTTCGGCTGGTTGCTCCTGCTCGTCCCGGTGTCGCTGGTGGCTCGGTTCGTGCTACACCTGCCCGACCTGTGGGTCTTCCTGCTCGGCATCCTGGCGATCGTGCCGCTGGCCGAGTGGATCCGCCGCGCGACCGAGCAGCTCGCGCGGCTCACCGGGCCCGCCGTCGGCGGCCTGCTCAACGTCACCTTCGGCAACACCGCGGAGCTGGTGCTGGCCCTGTTCGTGCTGCAGGCCGGGCACACCGACGTGGTGAAGGCCCAGATCACGGGCTCCATCATCGGCAACTGCCTTCTGGGGTTCGGCCTGGCGGTCCTCATCGGGAGCTGGGGGCGGGACCGGCAGACGTTCAGCCGCGACCGCGCCGGCCTGCTCTCGAGCCTCCTCGTCATGTCGGTGCTGGGCCTGCTCGTGCCTGCGCTCTTCGATGTCACCGAGCGCGGCGTCGGGGCTCCCAACGTCGGCGTCCTGAACGAGCGCCTCAGCCTGGGCGTGGCGGTCGTGCTGATCCTCGTCTACCTGGGCAATCTGGTCTACACGCTCGTCACCCATCGCGACGTCTTTGCGCTGCACGAGGACCGCGTGGAGGCCGAGTGGTCGCTGGCGCAGGCGCTGGTCGTGCTGCTCGCCGCGACGGCGGTGACGGCGCTCGAGGCCGAGCTCGTGTCGGGGGCGCTCGAGGCTACGGCCGCCGGTCTCGGGCTCACCCCGTTCTTCCTCGGCATCACCGTGCTCGCGGTCGTCGGCAACGCCGCCGAGTACATTTCGGCGGCGTACTTCGCGCGTCAGGACCGGATGGGGCTGGTGCTCTCGATCACCGTCGGCTCGAGCATCCAGGTCGCCTTGCTGGTCGCGCCGGTCCTGGTGCTGGTCTCGTTCCTGATGGGGCGGCCGATGGACCTGGTGTTCGCCAACCCGCTCGAGCTCGTGGCGATCGCCGGCGTCAGCTTCATCGTGAACGCCATCGCCAGCGACGGCGAGACCACCTGGTTCGAGGGGGTGCTGCTGGTCGCCGTGTACGTCGTGCTGGGCCTGGCGTTCCTGTTCGCGGTCCCGTAGGGCAGAGCCCCGCCGCCGTGGCGGGCTGCGGGTTTGTGTCGAGCGCCCACGACTGCGCGAGAGCTGGCCCTTACATTGGACGTAGGTCCCCCCTTACAACCGCTTCGCTGTCGCACCGTCTCCTCACGGGGACCGAAGGGAGCACGGCCATGCGCTTCACGAGACGATGGCAGGAGTGGGTGAGCCTGATTGCGGGGGCATGGCTCTTCGTTTCGCCCTGGATCCTGGGCTACACCGGCGTGACGGTGGCCGCCTGGGGCGCGTACGTCCTCGGCGCCGCGGTGGTCGTCGCGGCCTTGTGGGCCATGACGGCGCGGCAGGCGAGGAACCCCGAGTACATCGGGGCGCTCCTCGGGGCGCTGGTGTTCATCTCGCCCTGGGTGCTCGGCTACACCGCCGAGCGCATCGCACGCCTCGACGCCTGGATCGTGGGCGCGGTGATCGTCGTGGCCTCGTTGTGGGCCGCCATGAACGAGCGTCCCGCCCGGCCGCCCGAACGGCGCGGTCCCGCCGCCTGATCTCCCCCTAGCGGTCGCCGACGCCCAGTCCGGTGCCGCGAGCCAATGTCCCGCCGCCGGTAGCACGCGAGGCTGCGGGACGTTCTGTGCCGTGGGACGCCCGGCCGGCCCCGCGAGCCGCGGCGGGTTCCTGGCAGGTGGCACGGTGGCTCAGTCGAGCGGCGGGGGACCGGAGCTGCCGCGCACCAGGAGCCGAGCCGGGAAGACGCGGCGCGCCGGCTCGGCTGCCGGGCCGCTGCGATCCATCAGGTCGAGCAGGATCTCGATGCTCGCGAGCGCCATGTCGTCCACCGGCTGCTCGATGACGTCGATCTGCGGCTCGACGAGCTGCGTCCAGGAGTAGTTGTCGAAGGTGACGAGCGAGACGTCGCGGGGGACCGTGAGGCCGGCCTCGCGGATGGCCCTGTAGGCGCCCGCGCCCTGGTTGCCGGTGAGCGAGAGGATGGCGGTGGGCGGCTCCGGGAGCGCCAGCAGGTCGCGGGTGAGGTCGTAGGCCTCGCTCTCGGTGAGGGTGATGACCCGGCGGTACTCGGCCCGCGGCCGGAGCCCGACGTCGGCGAGCGCACGCTCGAAGCTCAGCGAGCGGTCCTCGGGGTTCCGCTCGGGGTCGTACGCGCCCAGAGCGGCGATGCGCCGGTGGCCGAGGGCGGCCAGGTGCTTCACGCCCTGGACGACGGCACCCGCGTTGTCGAGCATGACCCAGCTGAACGGGCTGTTGGGGTAGTGGTAGTCGATCTCGACGATGGCGGTGCCGTTGGCGCGCAGCCGCTGCAGGTAACCGAGGTTGGACGCGCCGTAGCCGGAGCGCAGGATGATGCCGGCCGCCCGCTGGCTGTGCAGCATCTGGAGGGCCTGCAGCTCCAGGTCGGTGCGGTACTCGTTGTCTGCGATCAGCACGCTGTACCCCGCCTGGTGGAGCTGCTTGGAGATGGTGCGTGACAGCCGTGCGAAGAAGGCCTCGAGGACGTTGCCGACGATGAGCCCGACCGTCTGCGTGCGCCCCCGCCGCAGGGCGCCGGCCACCGCGTCCGGCACGTAGCCGAGCTCGTCGATGGCGTGTCGTACCCGGGCGAGCGTGTCCTTGGCCAGGAGCTCGGGCTCCCGGATGGCGCGCTTGGCGGTGGTGGGAGAGACCCCCGCGCGCCGGGCGACGTCCTTGATGGTGGCCACGAGTCCAATGCTAGCACCCGGGGGTTGACAGGCGCCCCTCCGATGCCCTATGGTCATGGCCACGAGTCCATTTCATCGTCTTGGGGGGCAAGGTGGGGCGCCGTATTCCCATTACCGTTGTCTCCAACAGCGGATCTCGTTGCATGAACCGTGCGAGGAGGCGTCGTGAACAGAAGCACAAATGGCCACGTGGCCATCCATCCGAATGGCACCGCGTACTTCGAAAGGGGAGGATCGGCATGCGACGTTTGATTCTGTGGACGTTCCTGTTGTCGGCCGCGAGCGCTGCGCTGGCCGCCACGACCATCACCATCGCCACGGTGAACAACCCGGACATGGTGGTGATGCAGAAGCTCACGCCCGAGTTCGAGCAGAGCCACCCGGACATCAAGCTGAACTGGGTGGTGCTGCCGGAGAACGAGCTGCGGCAGAAGGTGACCACGGACATCGCCACCAATGCGGGCGCCTACGACGTCCTGACGATCGGCACCTACGAGGTGCCCATCTGGGCGAAGAACGGCTGGCTGCGCCCCTTCAACGACCTACCCGCCAGCTACGACGTGCAGGACCTGCTGAAGCCGGTGCGTGACGGCCTGTCCTACGACGGCACGCTCTACGCCGTGCCCTTCTACGCGGAGTCGTCGATGACGTACTACCGCAAGGACCTCTTCGCCAAGGCCGGCCTCACCATGCCGGAGAAGCCCACCTGGGACCAGATCAAGGGCTTCGCGGCCAAGCTCAACGATCCAGCCAACAACACCTACGGCATCTGCCTTCGCGGGCTGCCCGGCTGGGGTGAGAACGCCGCCTTGTTCACCACCATGGTCAACGCGTTCGGCGGGCGCTGGTTCGACATGAACTGGCAGCCGCAGCTCACCAGCGACGCCTGGAACAACGCCGCCACCTTCTACAAGGACATCGTCACCAACTACGGCCCTCCCGGCGTCACCTCCAACGGCTTCACCGAGAACGAGACGCTCTTCGCCAACGGCCAGTGCGCCATGTGGGTCGACGCCACCGTGGCCGCCGGCTACCTGACCGACCCCGCCAACTCCAAGGTCGCCGATCAGGTGGGCTTCGCCTTCGCGCCGCACCAGGTCACCACCAACGGCTCCCACTGGCTGTGGTCGTGGTCCCTCGCCATCCCCAAGTCCACGAAGAAGGAGGCCGCGGCCAAGACCTTCGTGGAGTGGGCCACCTCGAAGCAGTACATCGAGCTGGTGGCACAGAAGAACGGCTGGGGCTCGGTGCCGCCGGGCACGCGTGACTCCACCTACAAGAACCCCAACTACCAGGCCGCCGCGCCGTTCGCGAACATCGTCGAGCAGAGCATCCAGACCGCCGACCCGCAGCACCCGACGATGGATCCGGTTCCCTACACCGGCGTGCAGTTCGTGGCCATCCCCGAGTTCCAGGCGCTCGGTACACGCGTCGGACAGATCCTGGCGGCCATCGTCGCCAACAAGACCAGCGTTTCCGACGGCCTGAAGCAGGCCCAGGACTACGTCACCAAGACCATGAAGGACGCGGGCTACATCAAGTAGCGAGTGCGCCAGCGTGAGGCCCGTTCGCGGGCCTCACGCTGGTCCGCCGGCTCGACGTTCGGAGCTCGGGCTCGCTCGCCCCACGGTGTCTTCGTGGCGCACCAAGCATCCCGACGAGAGGACTCGGACATGTCCACGGCCACCTCCGACGCCATACCCCGTCGACGCGGCGCACGCAGCCGGCGCAAGCCGAACATGGCCCTGCTGATGGGGCCGTCGGTCGGCTTCCTGCTGCTCTGGATGATCGTGCCGCTGGCGTTGACGCTCTATTTCTCGTTGCGCCGCTACAACCTGCTGGCGCCCGGTCGCAGGGGGTTCGTGGGCCTCCACCAGTACGCCAACCTCCTGACCAGCGGATCGTTCTGGACGTCGCTGTACAACACGCTCGTGTTGGTGGTGGCGTGCCTGGTGCTGACCGTCGTGATCGGGCTGGCGTTGGCGCTGCTGTTCGACAACGAGTTCTTCGGCCGCGGTGTGGCCCGCACGTTGGCGATCTCCCCCTTCTTCGTGATGCCGGTCGTCACCGCGCTCATCTGGAAGAACATGCTGATGCACCCGGTCTACGGGCTGTTCGCGGAGCTGTTCAAGACCGTGGGGCTGAAGCCGATCGATTGGCTGGCGACGTTCCCGATGCCTTCCATCATCGCCATGATCAGTTGGGAGTGGGTGCCGTTCGCGCTCCTGGTGCTGCTGACGGGCCTGCAGTCGCTCCCCAACGAGGAGATGGAGGCCGCTTCGCTCGACGGTGCCAGCGCCTGGCAGAAGTTCCGCTTCATCACCGTGCCCCACCTGGGGCAGACCATCTACGTGGTGATCATGCTGGAGAGCATCTTCTTCCTCACCAAGTTCGCCGAGATCTACGCCACCACCTCGGGTGGACCCGGCATGGCGACCACCAACCTCCCCTATCTGATCTTCCTGGAGTCGTTCTTCCAGTACGACATCGGCACGGCCTCGGCCATCGCCATCTTCGCGGTCATCCTGGCCAACATCGTGGCGATCTTCCTGGTGCGCTTCGTCGCGAGCAACCTCGCCGAGGGAGCGCGGGCATGACCGCCGCACCGACGGGCGGACACGGGGGCCGCCGCCGCTTGCGCCGCAAGGTCACCCTCACCGTCGTTGCCTACGTCATCGCCCTGTTGTTCTTCTTCCCGATCCTGTGGATGATCCTCACGGCCTTCAAGACCGAGGCCGCCGCCTTCACGTTGCCGCCCAAGCTCTTCTTCCACCCCACGCTGTCGAGCTTCGGGGAGGCGCTGGCGCGCGGCAACTACCTGCATTACGCCTTCAACTCGCTGGCGTCGTCGCTCGGGTCCACGGCCCTCGGCCTGCTGCTGGCGGTACCGGCGGCCTACGCCATGGCCTTCTACCCGACCCGCGGCACCGACGGCACCCTTCTATGGATGATCAGCACCAAGTTCATCCCGGCGGTCGGCGTGCTCATCCCGATCTTCCTGATCTACAAGGACCTGTCGCTGCTCGACAACATCTGGGGGCTGATCCTCGTCTATACCGCCATGAACCTGCCGATCATGGTGTGGATGATCTACTCCTACTTCAAGGAGATCCCGGCCGAGATGCACGAAGCCGCCCAGGTCGACGGCGCCAACACCGCGCAGGTGATGGCGCGCGTGGTGCTGCCGGTGGCCATCCCCGGCCTGGCCTCCACCTGCCTGCTGGCCGTCATCCTGGCGTGGAACGAGGCCTTCTGGAGCATCAACCTGACCAACACCTCGGCGGCCACGTTGCCCGTCTTCATCGCCGGCTTCAAGACCGCCGAGGGCCTGTTCTGGGCCAAGATGTCCGCCGCCTCGGCCCTGGCCGTGGCGCCGATCCTGGTGTTCGGCTGGATGGCGCAGCGGCAGCTCGTGCGCGGCCTGACGTTCGGTGCCGTCAAGTGACGGGGTCGGCCGTCCACCGTCGTTCGTAATGGGAGGTTCCCATGGCTGAATCCAACCCCTTCGATCTCTCCGGTCGCGTGGCCGTGGTGACCGGTGCCGGTCGCGGCATCGGCCGGGCGATCGCATCGACCCTGGCGCAGGCGGGGGCAGCGATCGGCATCGCCGAATACGTGGAGGAGAGCGGTCGGCGGGCCGCGGACGAGCTCGCCGCGGACGGTGTCGACTGTGCGTACCTGCCGGTGGACGTGCGCGATCCCGACAGCGTCCGCGCCATGACCGCCGCCGCCCTCGAGCGCTTCGGCCACATCGACGTGCTCGTCAACAACGCCGGGGTGGCCACCAACACCCCTTCGGAGGACGTCTCCGACGCCGAGTGGATGCAGGTGATGCACGTCAACCTCAACGGCACCTTCTGGTGCTGCCGCGAGGTCGGGCGCCACATGCTCGAGCGGGGTTCCGGTTCCATCGTCAACATGGCGTCGATGTCCGGCGTGATCTCCAACGCGCCGCAGCCACAATGCCACTACAACGCTTCCAAGGCGGGCGTCATCTTGCTGACCAAGTCGCTCGCCGGCGAGTGGGCCAAGCGCGGAGTGCGGGTGAACGCCGTGTCGCCCGGCTACATCGGCACGGAGATGACGAAGCTCGGTATGGACAATGCCGACTGGTACCCCACGTGGCTGGCCATGACACCGATGGGCCGCGTCGGGGAACCCCACGAGATCGCGCAGGCGGTATGGTTCCTGGCGTCGGACGCCGCGAGTTTCGCGACCGGCACCAACCTGCTCATCGATGGCGGTTACACGTCCTGGTGAGCGTCGGCGGCGCCCTCGTGCGCCGCCCGCAGGAGAGGACGGGCAAGCGTGCTTCGAGTCGAGATCCCACGGCCAGGCGTGGTTCGCACGACCGAGGTGGAGCCGCCGGTGTGCGGAGCTGAAGAGGCCCGTGTGCGCGTCGAGGCGATCGGCATCTGCGGGTCGGACCTCCACACCTTCCAGGGGGAGCATCCGTTCGTGAGCTACCCGGTGTGGCCGGGGCACGAGCTGGTGGGCGTCGTGGAGGAGGTCGGGACGGCCACGGACCGCGCGTGGATCGGGATGCGCGTGGCGTTGGAGCCGTCGCTCCCGTGCGGGACCTGCCGGACCTGTCGGGAGGGCCGCTACAACATCTGCGAGAACCTCCGGGTGCTCGGCTTCCAGGCGCCCGGCGGGATGGCGGAGAGCTTCGTGGTGGCCGCCGACCGGCTGCACCCGTTGCCGGAGAGCCTGTCGGTGGAAGGGGGCGCCCTGGTGGAGCCCATGGCCGTGGCCGTCCACGCGGCGCGCTTGCCGGGGCCGCTCGCGGCCCTTCGGGTCGGTGTCATCGGGGGAGGGACCATCGGGCTCCTCACCGCGGTGGCGGCGACCGCCTACGGCGCGGCGAGCGTGAGCGTAGCCGACCTGCTGGCGCCGCGCCGGGAGGTGGCGGAGGCGCTGGGTCTGCACGCGGGCGCCGGCCTCGAGCCCGGGAGCTGCGACGTGGTGTTCGAGTGCGTCGGAACCGAAGGCGCCCTTCGCGCCAGCGTCGACGCCTGTGCCAAGGGGGGCACGGTGGTGGTGGCCGGCGTCTACGGTTCGGACCCGACGGTGCAGGCCGGCCTGGTGCAGGACCGGGAGCTGCGCCTCCAGGGGAGCCTGATGTACGTCACCTCGGACGTGCGCGATGCCATCCGACTGCTGGCGGAGGGTCGCGTCGACCCCACCCGGATCGTCACGCACCGCTTCCCGCTCGATCGCGTCGCCGAAGCCTTCGAGGTGGCGGGCGCCCGGGGCGACGCGCTCAAAGTCCTCCTCCTCCCGTGACCCGGGTCCGCCCGGGCCGCTCGCGATCCCAAGGGGGCCCGGTCGCAGGCCCAGCAGCGGCTCGTGCGGCGACGCCCACGGCTCGCGGGCAGGCGCGGGCCGCGCTCAGCGGCAGGCCGTAACGAAGATCTTCTCGTTGGGCACGGCTACCGCTGTCTGCTGCAGCACCGCCTTCCAGGTGCCGTCCTCGCGGTGGAAGACGAAGGTCAGCCGGGTCGTGACCGGCTCCATCCCCTGCAACGCCCAGGTCGCTTCCACCGCTGCCCAGCCCAGGGGCTCCTCCTCCAGGGCCGTCAGGCGATCGATGGTGAACGTGGAGGGCGGCAGGTGGGCCTGTTCGGCCGCCGCCGCGCGGGTCGCTGAACGACGCCGGCCCCGGATCTCGACCGAACCCTGCAGGCTATGGGGCCCAACCTGGCACCGTTCCTCGGGATCTGGGCGCGATTCTTGTCCGAGGGGGCCGGCGGGCGCGGGGGGTCTACCCGGCGAGGAACGGCACGTGCCAGAAGACCAGGAAGGGGAGGAACAGGGCGGCCGCCACCGCCACGACCACGGCGACCGCGGTACGGGGCGGACGGGCGCCGGACCGCCGCACGGCCAGGATGAGCACCGCCAGGGCCACGGCCAGCGCTCCGCTGACCGCGGAGAGGGCACGCAGGCTGCGGGCCAGCGGCGTCAGGGCCAGCCCCGGGGGCTGGTACAGGCCGAGCAGGAACGCGACGGCCAGCGCCGTGCCCGCGAGCAGCGCCAGGTCGACCAGGCTGACCAGCGCCTGGGTGACGCGGAGGAGGAGCGCGGCCCGGTTCCCGGTGGGCGTGGGGTCCACGGCGGCGGACGGCCGTGGGCTCGCTCCGTGCCCGCCGGTCGCGGGGCGGCGGCGCCCGAGCGGCAGGACGCTCAGCACCAGCCCCTCGCCGAAGGCGATGAGGAAGAACACGACGGCGCCGAGCTGCACCCAGGGACTGGCGTACCAGGGGGCCGAACGGTCGCTCGTGCCCGGCAGGAGCAGGGCGGGGTCGCCGGCGGGGGGAGCGCCCGACGCGCTGGTGCGCCCTGCGCTAGCGCTCCCCGCGTAGGCGCTCCCCGTGCCCGAGCCCGCGAGGCCGGTGGCGGAGGCCGGAACGGCTGCCGGCGTGTCGGTGGCGCTGGGAAGGCGGATCGGCCCGCTGCCGCCGGGACCCAGGCTCTCGAGCACGGTACGGGTCCAGCCCTTGGCGCGGTGCAGGGCGTCGGCCGGGTTGCTGGCAGGGACGTCCTTCAGGAAGCCGAGCTGGTCGTGGGGCAGCAGGGCGGCGAGGACGGGACGGGTGCTGACCAGCAGGCGCACGGCGCGCATCGCGGCGTCGGCGGCGGTAGGAGAGTAGCCGCGGGCGCGCACGGCGTCGCCCGCGTTCCACACCTCCTCCTGGCCCAGCGGGGCGGCGCTGCTGTTGAGCAGGATGAGGAAGGCGACGTCGGCGTGCTCGCCGACGAAGGGCGCGAGCCAGGCCCCCTGACCCAGCCCCCACACGCCGACGCGGGAAGGGTCGATCCCGGGCTGCCGCCGCACGGCGGCGACGGCGGCCACCGCATCGCCGACCTCGTCGTTCAGGGCGAGGGAGCTGCGCCAGTCGCCGGTCGAACCGCCGGCGCCGCGCTTGTCGTAGGCGTAGGCGGCGATGCCGTGGGTGGCGAAGAGGCGTGCATCGGCGGCCGCCTGGTCACGGGCGGAAGCGCCCCGCCCCGGTAGCAGCACCACCGCCGGGAAGGGGCCCGGGCCCGACGGGAGGAGCAGGGTGCCGGACAGCACCACGGGACCGTTGCGGACGTTCAGTGGGCGCGCCACCGGGGGACCGGCGGCGGGCGCCACAGCGCCGGACGGCGCCGCGACGAGGGGCGCGCCTGGCACCGCCGGCACGGATCGATCGGCGGCGCCCGTGCTCGAACCGGAGGGAGCGCCTCCCGGAGCGGCCGTACCGGCGCCGCTCGGGGAAGGGGACGGCCCGGGGCCCACGGTGGCGAAGGGGTCCAGCGGCACGTTCTGGCTCAGGCCCCAGCCGAGCGCGAACACGACGAGCGCGGCGGCCGCCACCCGTAGGCGAGCGCGCCGTGCACGAGCGGCGAGCGCCGGCGCCGCCGCGTCGTCCGGGCGGCGGGTCGGGTTCCTGGGGACTGCAAGACGCAAGGTGGGCCTCCCGCGGCTGTCGGTGTCCCGAGCATAGAACGGCAGCGGGGGGTACGGCCTGCGAGGGGTCACGGGGGTCGGCGGCCGCGCGCGAAGCGCGGCGAGGCCCACGGCCGCTCCCCAGCGGCCACGCGTGGAGCCGTCTGCGGCGTCTCCCAGGGCGCTGTCGCTACCGCCCCCACGTCGCGGTGGGGTCGACCCTTGACAGATCGGCCCGGGTCCGTCATTATTTAACTGACCGGTTAGGCAAATGCCTGGCCGGACGCCGCTAGAGGGACCGAGAGGAGGTTCTTTGATGCGTGCAGGGACTCGCTGGCAAGACTGGATCAACGTGTTGGCTGGCGCCTGGCTGTTCTTCTCGCCATGGATCCTGGTGTTCACCGGTACGACGGTTGCAGCCTGGAACGCTTGGATCCTCGGCGCACTCGTCTTCATCGTGGCCCTGTGGTCGCTCGGAAGCCCGAGCTCGCGAGGCGTGCTCTGGTTCCAGGCCTTGCTGGGCGCGTGGACGTTCGTGGCTCCGTGGGTGCTCGCCTTCGCGGTCGCGGCCGTCCCCGCCTGGAACGCTTGGATCCTGGGTGCCATCGTCTTCGTCCTCGCCCTGTGGGCGATGGGCAGCGTGGGCGAGGCCCGCGGTACGCCGCAGCGTGCCTGAGGCGGGTCGCGCCTGAGGAACAGCAGCGCAGACCGAACCAACGGTTCGCGACGCGGGCGGGTCCGGCACCGGACCCGCCCGCTCTCGTAGACTGGACGCACACCGATGGACGTCGATCAAGGACAGCGAAGCCGGCGCCGGCCGTCGGCGCGTCGACAGGGAAGGAGCAGGTCATGGCGCCCCCAGCTTCTTCGCGTGGAGTGAACGGGAACGGAGCCACCGCGAGCGACAGTCGGGATGAGGGCGGGCGCGCGCGTCGCCGTGTCGGCCGCCCGCGCGTCGATCGCAGCCGGGCCGAGGCGCGACGCAAGATCCTCGACGCGGCCGAGGCGCTCTTCGCCGAGGGGGGCTTCGACGGCACCCCTACCAGCGCCATCGCCGCCCAGGCGGGCGTCACAAGCGCGCTGATCTTCTACTACTTCCGGACCAAGCGCGGCCTGCTGCAGGCGCTCATCGACGAGCGCCCGTTCCTGCCGCGCTTCGCGGAGCTGGTCGCCGACGTGGAGGCGGACGATCGCCGGACGCTCCTGCGGACCGCCGGCCAACGGCTGTACGACCTCGCCCACCGGAGCGGGCCGATGGTGCGGATCGTGGTCCGCGAGGTGCTGCAGCGCGAAGAGCTCAGGCGGCACTGGGAGGACGTGCTGGAACGCGCCATCGCCGCGCTGGCCGACCGCATCCGAACGATCGAGGAGCCGCCGTTGGACGTGGAACGAGCGGCCGCCATGGCGCGCCTGTTCTTCAATGCGGTCGCCTTCCAGGCGCTCTTCGGTCCTGACATCGAGCCGGAGCGGGCGGTCTCCGAAGCGGTCGACGTGGTACTGACGGGCCGCTGAGGCGCACGGCGAAGGCGCATCTCCGGGGGGCGTCCGCGCGTCTCCGCACGCCAGGGCCGGATCCGGGCGCTGTGCGCTGCCGGTGGTAGGTTGGGGGCTGCCGTCGCCTGCCCGCGGCGGCGCTCCGTGCCGCCGGCGTGCGCGCGCCGGGACGCGCGCCCACCCGGCCCGATCTGGAAGGGAGCTGGAGAGCGTGAGCGACGCTTCGAAGCACTGGAATGCGGCGTCGATCCGGTCCGGCCCGGCGTCGTCGACCGAGCCGCCGACCGAGCCGCTCCGCCCACTGCAGCGCATCGCCGGGCGTGCCGTGCCCGCGGTGCGTGGCGGCACCCGCGAGATCGTCGAGCCAGCCAGGGGTGCTGTCCTCGCCGTCGTGCCGGAGGGCACGGCCGAGGACGCGGCCGCCGCCGTAGCGGCTGCGCGCCAGGCCTTCGACGCCGGCCCCTGGCCTCGCCTGCACGCCCAGGAGCGGGCGCGCGTGCTCCACCGCGCGGCTGCGTTGATCGAGGAGCACAGCGAGGAGCTGGCCCGGCTCGAGACCTGGGACACCGGCAAGACGCTGCCGGAGAGCCGCGACGACATGGCCCAGGTCGCCGAAGCGTTCCACTACTTCGGCTCGCTCGTGGCCACCCGCGGCGGCGAGGTGAACCCCGTCCAGGCGGAGGCGTTGAGCCTCACGCTCCACGAGCCGATCGGCGTCGCCGCGCTCATCACGCCCTGGAACTACCCGCTGCTCCAGGCCTCCTGGAAGCTGGCCCCGGCGCTGGCCGCGGGGTGCACCCTGGTGATCAAGCCCAGCGAGCTGACGCCGCTCAGCACCGTACGGGCGGTCGAGCTGCTGCACCAGGCCGGCGTCCCCGGCGACGTCGCCAACGTCGTGCTCGGTGCCGGTGGAGCCGTGGGCGCCGCGCTGGTGGCGGACCCCGATGTGGACATGGTGTCCTTCACGGGAGGCATCGTGACCGGGCGGGCGATCGCCAAGGCGGCGGCCGATACCGCCAAGCGGGTGGCGCTGGAGCTCGGCGGCAAGAACCCCAACATCGTCTTCGAGGACGCCGACGTCGATGCCGCCCTCGATCACGCGTTGAACGCGGTCTTCTACCACGCCGGCCAGGTGTGCTCGGCGGGCTCGCGACTGCTTGTGCAGGAGGGGCTCTACGAGCGTCTCGTCACAGGCATCCTGGAGCGTGCGGCGGCCATCCGTCTGGGCTTCGGATGGGAGGACGGGACGGAGATGGGGCCCCTCGTGTCGGAGCAGCACCGCGCCAAGGTGGAGGGCATGATCGCGCTGGCGTTGGACGAGGGGGCCACCCTGCGTCTGGGCGGCGGCCGTCCCGACGGCGATCGCTTCCGGAGCGGCACCTTCCTCCAGCCGACCGTGCTCACCGAGGTGCGTCGCGAGATGCGCATCGCCCACGAGGAGATCTTCGGTCCGGTGCTCACGGTGGAGCGCTTCGAGAGCGAGCAGGACGCCATCGAGGCCGCCAACGGTACACGCACGGGCCTGGCTGCAGCGGTGTGGACGCGGGACGTTGCGAAGGCGGTGCGGGTGGGCCGCGCGCTGCGCTTCGGCACAGTGTGGTTGAACGACTTCCACCCCTACTACCCTCAGGCGCCCTGGGGCGGCATGAAGGAGTCAGGCGTCGGTCGCGAACTAGGCCTGACGGGGTTGCGTGAGTACCAGGAGGAGAAGCACCTCTACCTCAACCTCGACGTCCGGCCGGTCGGCTGGTTCGGGCGCTCACAGGGGACCACCGAGGACTAGACCTCGCGCCCCCGTCGCATGAGCGCTTGCCAGCCGCCCCCGTGCGGCGCCAGCATGGAGCAGCGGTGCGCGGCGTGCACGCTGCCCCGCGGAGCGGAGGCTTCCGGTGGACCTGCGCCGTCTGCGATTCAGCGGCGGTCTTCTCGCTGTCAGCCTGGTAGGGGCATGCCTGCTGCTGGCCGGGTGTGGGTCGCACCCGCAGCGCAGTTCATCCGCGGCCTCCTCGACGCTGCCTTCCGTGTCACCGTCGAGCGCGGTGGCGGTGGAGGCGACCTCGTCCCCGCTCGACGGCGGTGATGACGTGGCGGGAGTGGAGGGAGGGACGCCCCCGTGGCCCTGCACGGCGTGGGCGCACGCGGCGGTGACCGCGTACGATCGGGCCGGTGCGGGCGCGCAGGTGTTCGGCACCGTGCGTCCCGGCGATCCCGTCCCGGTGGTGGCCCGCAACGCGGACGGCTGGTTGGCGTTCTCGCCCGGCACGGCGCAAGCGGCCAACGTCGGCCCCTTCCGGCTGCGCTGGCTGCCGCCCGACGCGCCCGTGCGTCTGGAGGGGAGCTGCAGCGACCTCCCGGTCCGCGTCTCGCCGGAACCGGGTATGTGCTTCCAGATGGCGATGGCCGCCACCCCCATCCGCGCGGTCCCGGACGCAGCCGCCGCGGTCGTCGCCACGTTGCCCGCGGACGGCTACGTTGCCGTGACCGGCTCGCGTCCCTCCGGCTGGCTGCGGGTGGATGCCGGCAGCGGGAGCGCCCCCGGCTCCGGGACGGGGTGGATCGCGCCGGAGGCCGTCAACGTCAACGGGCCGTGCGACGCCTTCGTGGGATCTCGCACCTCGCCCTGACGCGCGCTCGGGCCTGCCGGGGCTAACGCCTGCGCGCGGCCAGCACCACGTCGTTCGCGCTCATCAGCACCGGGGGCCCCGACAGCGCCCGGGGCTCGAGCGGCACCGGGCTCACCACCGTGAAGGTGTGGGACTCGCCCGGTAGCAGCGTGATCAGGGCGTCGTCGACGGTGGCGTCGGGGTGTAGCCGGTCGACGAGCAACGTGAGGTCGCGCACCAGCGTGTCGGCCCGGACCGTCACGTACGCCCCGGAGCTGCTGGCTTCGACGCGAACGGCCAGCCTCGGCTGCGGGTAGCGCAGCGCCTTGTCGCGGGCGAAGAAGTGGAGCGCGCGCAGGCCGTCGGCCTCGGCGACGAGCAGTTCCGCCGAGGGGTCGCACGGGGTGGCGAGCGCGGCCGGCAGCGGGGTGGCGGCAGCCGCTCCGCGCGCTCCGGCCGAGAGCGCTACGGTCTCGCCGGCGAGCTCGGCGCCGTCGAAGCGGAGCCTCCGTACCCGCACGCTGCCGTGCCAGGGCTCGTCGCTGTCGTTGTGCAAGAACATCGTCACGCCGTCGCCCCGCGGCTCCAGGGTCAGCATGCGCGCTGCGTAGGCCCGCCGCAGGGCGAACCAGAGCGGTTTGAGCCGCCCGTCGGCATCCACCGCGGCCCAGCTCGTCGCCGGCCAGCAGTCGTTGAGCTGCCACACCAGCGTGCCCATGCAGTGCGGGGCCAGCGACCGGAAGTGGCCGATCCCCAGCTCGAGCGCCCGTGCCTGGTTGAGCTGGGTGGCGAAGTGCCAGGCGTCGAACGCCTCGGGGACCGGGAAGTGCTCGGCCAACCGCGCCTCGAGCTTCGCCTGCCCGTCGACGGCCTTCTGGTGGTGCAGCATCCCGGGCGAGGCGGCCGTGAGCGTCTCGCCCGGTAGGGCCCGGCGCAAGGTGGCGTAGTTGGGCGGCGCCTGGTGTCCGAACTCCGCCACGAAGCGTGGACGATAGGTCCGGTAGACGGTGTAGTCCTTCTCGTTCCAGGCGTCCCAGATGTGCTTGCAGCCGGCGCCGTCGGCGTTGGGGTGGAGATCGTCGCGTCCCGACCAGGGGCTGCCGGGCCAGTAGGGGCGGGTGGGATCGATCTCGGCGGCCACACGCGGTAGCAACTCGAAGTAGAAGCGTCGGCCCCACGAACGCTCGCCCAGCGCGTCGCGCCAGCCCCAGTCCTCGAAGCCCCAGAGGTTCTCGTTGTTGCCGTTCCACAGCGCCAGGCTGGGATGGGGTGCGAGGCGCAGCAGGTTCGCCCGGGCCTCGGCCTCGACCTCGGCGTCGAAGGGAGCCTCCTCCGGGTAGGCAGCGCAGGCGAAGGCGAAGTCCTGCCAGACCAGCAGGCCGAGCTCGTCGCAGACCTGGTAGAAGGCGTCGCTCTCGTAGAGTCCCCCGCCCCACACGCGCAGCAGGTTCATGCCGGCGGCGGCCGCCAGCTGCAGCCGGGTCCGCACCCTCGCCGCGCTCAGCCGAGAGGGGAACGGATCGTCCGGGATCCAGTTCGCGCCCTTGGCGAAGACCTCGCGTCCGTTGACGATCAGGGTGAAGGCCGCGCCCGCGTCGTCGGCGTGCGTGTCCAGCGCCACACTACGGAAACCGATGCGGAGGCGGCGCAGGTCCAGGATCCGACCGTCGAGATCGGTCAGGGTCACGTCCAGGTCGTACAGCGGCTGGTCGCCGTAGCCGCGCGGCCACCAGCGGCGTACCGCAGGGGCGTCGAGCCGAAGGACCGCCTCGACGTCGTCCGGGCCGAGGGCCCGTCGACGGGCGCGGACGCGTCGGCCGGCGGACCATCGTCGCGGTCGGCCAGCCACACCCAGGGGCGCAGCTCCCGGATGCGCGCGCCCGACCATGCGTCCAGCCGGATCGGCTTCCAGATGCCGGCCGTGACCAGGGTCGGGCCCCAGTCCCAGCCGAAGTTGCACGCCATCTTGCGGACGAAGTTGTACGGCAACGGGTAGGCACGTGGGCGCTCCCCGAGACGCCGCGCCTGCGCCTCCGCGTAGGCGAGGGCGGACGCGAAGGTGACGACCAGCTCGTTGTCTCCCGGGCGGAGGGCGTCCTTGACGGGGAAGCGGTGGGGGCGGTGCATGTTCTCGGCCCGGCCGACGACGCGGCCGTTCACCTCGATCGTGGCGACGGTGTCGAGCCCTTCGCAGTGCAGGTCGAGCCGGTCCTCGTCGAGCATCGCCTCCGGCACCTTGACCCTGGTGCGGTAGCGCCAGTCGCAGGCGCCGATCCACTGGACCTCGTCCTCGTGGCGTCCGAGCAAGGGGTCCGGGATGAGGTCGAGCGCGAGCAGGTCGGTGTGCACGCAACCGGGCACGGTCGCGGGCAGCGGCCTTCCCTCGAGCGCGGCGGGCGCTCCGTCGGCTCCGCGCGCCAGCTCGAGCGTCCAGCGCGGCGGCGGGAACAGGGTCGTCACGAGGGCCCCCTTCGGCCGCCGCCGAGCTTCCAGCGACGGCTGCCGTCAGCATCCTGCGCGCGTGTCCCGCGGTCAACGGACGTTTGCCCGGTGGTCGGGGGTCCTGCCTACCGCCCGCCGGCCGGGAGGGTGGGCGCGATGCGCCGAAGGGGCCACCGCGGGTCGATGCGGGTGCCGGTGCGTCCGTCGTGGCGTCGTCGGGGCGGCGCACGTAGCATGGAATCGAGCCCCGGCACTGCGCTGGAGCCGGCTGCGGGCTGGCGCCCCTCTGGCGCTTCTTGGGGGGGCGAGCGTGGGAGGAACGATGTCGAAGGATCGTGGTGCACCATCTCGCGTTCCAGGGATCGGCCCGGCGCGCAGCCGCCGGTCGGACGAGGCCAGGCAGCGCGTTGCCGTGGTCGTGAAGGTCGTGCACAGCGCACTCGTGTTCGTCATGGCCGCAGCCGCCATCACCATCCTGGTCGATGGCCTGACCGGTCGTCGCGACGTGTGGCTGGTGCTCTCGTTGGCCGTGGTCGGGGTGGAGGCCATCGTCTACGCGGCGAACGGCTTGCGCTGCCCGCTCACGAAGCTGGCGCGTCACCTCGGGGATTCCACCGGACACGACTGGCTCTTCGAACGTCTCCTCCCGGAGACCTACGTGCTGAGGGTCGCCCCCTTCTTCGCGTGGGTCACGCTCCTGGGGCTCCTCGCCATGGGCTTCCGCTGGCTGTTGCGCGTGCCCGTCTGAGGCCGGGCGCTCCGCGGCCGCCACCGGCCTGCAACGGCCGCAGGGTCGACGGCCGGGCAGGGTGGCGGCGGTGCCCTACGCGGCACCCTTGCAAGTCGGGCTGCGGATTTGCTATGGTCCTGCAAGAAATCTTGCAGAAAGGACGCGCGGCTGGAGGCCCCCCTTGGGCCCCGCCCGCTGGCCCATGGCCCTGGAGTTGGAGGAGCTGTTGCGGGAGGCGTGGGAGGACCTGACGCCTTCCCAGAGGGTGGTCGCCGAGTACCTGCTCGGGCGCCGCGACAGCGCTGCGTTCGAGACCGCCGCTGAGGTCGCGCGGAACACGGGCGTGAGCGAGTCGACCGTGGTGCGGCTGGCAGGGGGGCTGGGGCTGGACGGCTACCCTGCGCTGCAGGCGCTGGTGCGACGGATGCTGCGCGACCGGCTCTCCACCGTGCGCCGCATGGAGCACGCCGCCCGCGATCTGCAGGGTGACACGGACCTGCTCGAGCGCGTCCGCGTACGCGACACCGAGAACCTCGACCGCACCTACGCCTCGCTCTCGCGTGTGGCGTTCGATCGTGCCGTCGAGCTCCTGGCCCGGGCCGAGCGACGGGTGGCCATCGGCCTGCGCACCTCGCACTCGCTGGCCGTGCTCTTCGCCACCGCGCTCGGGTACGTCGGCAGGGACGTCGAGCTCCTCGATCTCGGCATCGGTGACGCCTTCGACCGGCTCGACCGGCTGGGGCCGGGGAGCGTCGCCGTGGGCTTCAGCGTCCCCCGCTACACCTCGGCGACCGCCGAGCTGCTGGCGTTCGCGCGCGACCGGGGTGCGCACACCATCGCCTTCACCGACAGTCCGGTGTCCACGCTCGGTCGCATCGCCGATGTGACGCTGACGGCGGTCACCGACATGGATGCCTTCTTCGAGTCCTTCACCGCTCCGCTGAGCCTGGTGAACGCCGTCGTGCTCGCGGTCGCCATGGCCGACGAGCGAGCGAGCCTGGCCGCGCTCGGCAGGCGGGAGGACTTGTGGCGCCGTGCGGGCGTGTACATCCGCCCGCAGGGGGGTGACGGGCCGAGGATCCACGGACGTCAGCCCGGTCAGGGCCCGGCGGCCGGGGATCGGGGAGGTGAGCCGACCGACCGACCCATCGATGGACCCCATCACGTGGGGGACGCGCACGCGAAGGAGGAGGAAGACGAGGATGACCATGGCTAGAAAGCGAACCGTACGTTGGGGCGGCCTGACCGCTGTCCTGGTGGCCGCCCTGTTGGCCGGCGCAGCGTGGGCGCAGGGCACCATCCTGCTGGGCGGCGTGGGGCCGCTCTCCCAGCCCGGCGCCGTGCAGGCCGGCCTGGACATGAAGTGGGCGATGGAGCAAGCGGTGGCCGATGTCAACGCCGGCGGGGGCGTGCTCGGCAAGCAGCTCAAGCTGGTCTTCTACGACACCCAGAACCAGCCCGACGTGGCCGCCTCGGTCGCCGAGCGCCTGGTCTCGGAGGACAAGGTCGTCGGCGTCGTCGGCGAGTACCACTCCGGCGCCGCGCTGGCGCAGATCCCCGTCTACAACAAGGCGGGCCTCCCGGCGATCTTCTCGGAGACCTGGAGTGACAAGATCACCTGCGGCGACCCCAACCAGGCCGGCTTGACGGTGCATCCGCCGACCATCTTCCGCATCGCGCCGACCTCCACCTACGCCGGCAGCATCCTCACCGACTGGCTGGTGAACGGCCTGCACGTCAAGAAGGTGGTCGAGATCTACGAGGCCACCGACTTCGGCCAGAGCCAGGCGGCCGCGATGAAGAAGCAGCTCGGCGACGCCGGCGTCCAGCTCCAGCAGATCAAGGTCGAGCTCAACCAGGCCGACTACTCGGCCATCCTCTCGCGCGTTGCGCAGCAGAACCCCGACGCCGACGCGGTGGTCTTCGACGTCACCGGCGAGTCGAGCTACGTGGTGGAGCAGAACGCCTTCGACGTGGGCCTGGTCGGCCACGGCGCCGTGCCGGTGGTCAACCAGGTGGCGCAGGACGCGCCCGCCTACTGGCGTGCCGTGCCCGACGGCGTGGGCGCCGTGTTCCGCTTCGTGGGCCTGACGCCGTCGTCGTACAACGACCTCACCAAGTCGGTGGCGCAGCGCTACACCGCCAAGTTCGGCGGTGACCCCAAGGTATGGGTCTTCGAGGCGTACGATTCGGTGCGGCTCATGGCCGACGCCATCGCACGGGCGGGCACCACGGACTCGCAGGCCGTCGTGAAGGCGCTGGAGAACACCTCCTACACCGGCGCCCAGGGGACCTACTCGTTCCCCTACGGCTCGCAGCACCCCCTGCCGGCCAGCCAGCCCTGCTGGATGTGGCATCAGTGGCCCAACCCGCCCATCCAGATGGTGGAGTACACCAAGAAGGGCGCCAGCATGTCCGACGCGGCCATCGTGTGGCCGGAAGCGCGCCAGACGGCGGGAGCCGCCTACGTCAAGCCGTAATCGTGCCGGTGCGCGTTCGCGCGCGCGCAGGCCACGCTTCAGCGGGGAGGGCTGAGCCCACCTCGACACGGGCCGTAGGGTCCCGGATGCGGCGAGCGC
>JARRMM010000003.1:0-30000 GCA_037386005.1 Deinococcales bacterium
GGCAGCCGGTCGGTCCGGTGTTCGGGGTGACACCCTGGAACGTCCCCCTCGCCATGGTCACCCGCAAGGCGGCGTCTGCTCGGCCGGCTTGAGCACGAAGGTGCAGCCTGCGGCCAGCGCCGGCGCCGCCTTGCGGGTGACCATGGCGAGGGGGAAGTTCCAGGGCGTCACCCCGAACACCGGACCGACCGGCTGCCGGATGGCCAGCAGCCGCTTGTTCGCCACGTGCGACGGGAACGTCTCGCCGTAGACGCGTTTGGCCTCCTCGGCGTACCAGCGCACGAAGCCGGCGGCGTACGCGACCTCGCCGCGCGCCTCCTTGAGCGGCTTGCCCATCTCGCGGCTCATGGTGCGCGCCAGGCGCTCCTGGTCCGCCATCATGGCCTCATACCAGCGCATGAGCAGGTCGGAGCGCTCGAAGGCGCTCACCTGCTTCCAGCTCTGGAACGCCTCCCAGGCGACCTCGGCTGCCGCGCGGCCCTCCTCGGCGCCGCAGTCGGCGACCTCGGCCAGGGCCTCACCGGTGGCCGGGTTGGTGACGGTGTAGGTCACACCGGTATCACGCCAGACGTCGGTCAGGAAGCGGCGTTCGACGTTGTGTAGCGGGTCCATGGGTCAGTCTAGCAACGGGTAGGCGGCGGCCGTCGTGGCCGGCGCGGCGGCGATGAGGTCGTCCACGATCTTGGCGCTCGACAGCACGCCGGGGATGCCGGCGCCCGGGTGCGTCCCGGCGCCCACGAAGTACAGGCCGCGCACGTCCTCGCTGCGGTTGTGCGGCCGGAACCAGGCCGACTGGGTGAGGGTCGGCTCCAGGCTGAACGCTGATCCGAGGTAGCTGTTGAGCGTGCCCTGGAAGTGCAACGGATCGATCCAGCGCTCGGTCACCAGGTGCTCGGAGAGCCCGGGCAGGTAGCGATCCTCCAGGAAGCGCACGATGGCGTCGCGGTACGGCCGCGCCTGGGTGCGCCAGTCGATGCCGGAGGCCAGGTTGGGGACGGGGGAGAGGACGTAGAACGCTTCGTGGCCGGGCGGCGCCAGCGATGGGTCGGTGAGCGTCGGGACGTGGAGGTAGAGGCTGAAGTCGCTCGGGAGGCGGCCGTCGTTGTGGAAGATGTCGTCGAGCAGGCCCCGGTACCGTTCACCGAGGATGATGTTGTGGTGTTGCAGGGTCCCGTCGTCGTAGCGGCGGTCGGTGCCGAAGTAGAGGACGAACAGGCTCATGGCGTAGCGCATGCGCTCCAGGCGGCGGTCGGTGTACTTGCGCCGGTAGCGCGGGTCCACCATCTTCATGTACGTGAACGCCACGTCGGCGTTGCTGACCACGGCGTCGGCCTCGAGCACGCGACCGTCGGCGAGCCGGACCCCACGCGCCTGCGGGCCCCGGGGGCCGGGCTGGACCAGGATCTCCTCCACCTCCGCATCGACGTGGATGGTCCCGCCGAGCTCGGTGATCAGCCGTGCGAACGCATCCACCAGGGCGCCCGTGCCGCCCATCGCGAACCACACGCCGGCGGACCGCTCGAGGTAGTGGATCATGGCGTAGATCGATGGGGCGTCGAAGGGGTTGCCTCCCACCAGCAGGGGGTGGAAGCTGAACACCTGGCGCAGGAAGGGGTCCCGCACGAACTGCGCCACGTAGCGGTACACGCTCTTGTACGACTGGAGCCGCACCAGATCGGGAGCGACCTTGAGCATGTCCCAGACGGTATCGAACGGCTTGTCGGCGAGCTCCTCGAAGCCTTTGCGGTAGATCGCCTCCGCGCTGCGGACGAACGCCTGGTAGCCCGCCTTGTCGCCCGGCGCCACCTTGTCGATCTCGGAGAGCACGAAGGCCTCGTCGCCGTTGTAGTCGAACGACCGCCCGTCGGCGTCGAAGATCCGGTAGAAGGGGTCGCAGCGCACGAAGCTCACGTAGTCCTCGCGGCGGCGACCCGCCTTCTCGAAGATCGCGTCGATGAGCTGCGGCGCGGTGATGATGGTCGGGCCGCCGTCGAAGGTGAAGCCGTCCTGCCGGTAGACGTACGCCCGTCCGCCGAGGCTGTCGCGGCGTTCCAGGACGGTCACCTGATGGCCCGAGGCCGCCAGCCGGGCGGCCGCTCCGAGCCCGCCGATGCCGGCGCCGATGACGATCACGCGCTTGTTCACGCTTCCGAGGGTAGGGTCCTCGCCGGACCGGTGCTTGGCGCCCGGCCACAGTCTCGCCCCGCTCGGGGCGAGCCGCTGCCGCGGTCAGCCTGCCGCCTCGTCCTCCAAGCGCCACAGGTCCTCGGGGCGCTCGCGCCGCCGGACCAGCCGGACGTCCACTCCGTCGACCACGACCTCGGCCGGCCGCAGGCTGGAGGCGTAGTTGGAGGCCATGGCGAACCCGTAGGCCCCGGCCTGCTCCACGGCGAGCAGGCTGCCGGTCGACGCACCGGGCAGGACCCGGTCGCGGCCCAGGCGGTCGGCGTTCTCGCACAGCGGGCCGTCGACGTCCGTGGCCCGGCCCTCGAGGTGGGCGCCGCTGGACGTGCCGGCCGGACCTACGGTCGTGGCGATCACGCGGATGGGGTGCTCCGCACCGTACAGGGCGGGGCGCAGCAGGTCCGCCATGCCCGCGTCCGCGATCAGGTGCGGCGCGGGACCGCCCCGCTTCACGTGGAGCACGCGTGCGAGGAGCGTGCCCGCTTCGGCGACGAGGGTGCGGCCGGGCTCGAGCACGAGCTCCGCGTGCAGCCGCTCCGCGAGCGCGTGGGCGCGCTGCGCGAACGGCGCCAACGCGAGGCCGGGGACCGCGAAGCCGCCCCCGAGGTCGAGCCGATCGAGGCCGGGCAGCGCCCGGTAGAGGGGCTCCAGCACCTCGCCGATAGCGTCGTAGACACCAGCATCACGGATCATCGAACCGGCGTGCACGTGGAAGCCCGCCAGACGACCCGAGGCGCCGACCTCGCGCGCGAGCGCCAGCGCCTCGTCGGGCGGCAGCCCGAACTTCGAGCCGGCCGCGCCGGTGGCGAGGTGCTCGTGCGTGGCAGGGTCGAGCCCGGGGTTGACCCTCACCAGGAAGCGCGTGGTCGCGTGGGTCCCCACGGCGCGCCACGCCTGCCACGCGCCGGCCGAGTCGAGGCTCGCCAGCCCGATGCCGAGGTCGGCGGCGCGGCGCACCAGCCGGGGGTCCATGCCCGGGCCGCCGACGAGGATGGAGGCGGGTACGAACCCGGCACGGGCGGCCCGCTCGAGCTCGCCGAGCGTGATGACCTCGGCGCCCACCCCCAAAGGCGCCAGCGCGCGCAGCACGGCGCCGTACGGGTTGGCCTTCACGGCGTACAACAAGGTCGCGTCCCCGAAGGACGCGCGCAGCTCGGCGAGGCGGCGTCGTACCACGCCCAGGTCGTACACGTAGGTGGGGGTGCCGTAGCGCTCGGCGATGGTGTGGAGGAGCGCGTCGTCCATGCGGTCCCGCCGAGGCTAGCACGCCCCCGATCGGGGCGTCGGCCCGCCGCGGGGGCGGACCGGCGCGGCCGGCTATGCTGAGCCCCATGAACAGACAGATCCGGCGCGAGCAGGCCAAGCAGGACAAGAGGGTCGAGAAGGAACGGCAACGGAAGAGGGCCGCCCGCCGAGCTCGTATCCAGAGCAACCGCCGTCGTGGCGCGGAGCGCAAGACGGAGCGCAAGCCGCCGGCGGCGAACGGAGGCTCGCAGAAGCCGTCCGCGGGGCGGGGCAAGCGTACGCCCGGTCGCTTCTCCGGGGTGCTGATGATCGCCACGGTGTTCTTCATCGTGCTGCAGGCGGCGGTGCCGGCGAAGCAGGCCACCACCCTCAACAGCGTCACCGGGGCCGGCTTCTTCGTGCTCTTCGGCTACTTCTCGGTGCTCTACCTGGAGCGTCGCGGGACGGGACGGGCGCTGCTGATGACGCTCATCTCCGGTGTCCTGCTGGTGGTGGGCGTGACGGTGGCGCGGTTCCTCGAACCCACCCTGACCATCGACTGGCTGCAGACGGGGCTGGCGGTGCCCGGGATCGTCGCCGGCGCCTACCTGGGCCGGCTGGTGTTCTTCAACAGCCCCGCCTGACGCCATGGAGGACAGCCCGGCCGAACACGTCACCGCCGTCATCGGTGCCATGGACGAGGAGCTGGAGGCGCTGCTCGCGGACCTGCAGGAGCCCAACCGCGAGCGGCACGGCCCGTTCACCGTCCACCGAGGGCGTCTGGAGGGCCGCTCCGTGGCGCTGGCTCGCTGCGGCGTGGGCAAGGTCAACGCCGCGGCGCTCACGCAGGCGCTGCTCGCGCTCGGCGCCAGCCGTGTGATCTTCACGGGGGTGGCCGGAGCGCTGCGCCCAGGCCTGCAGGTCGGGGACCTGGTCGTCTCCCGGGACGCGCTGCAGCACGATCTGGACGTGACCGCGCTGGGCTACCGCCTGGGCGAGGTGCCAGGCGAGGCCTGGAGCTGGCCGGCCGATCCGGAGCTGACGCGGCTGGCGCTGGAGGCGGCGGGCGAGCTCGATGGCGTGAGCGCCGTGCTGGGGCGGGTGGCCTCGGGCGACCAGTTCATCGCGGACCCCCGCCGCGTGGAGCGCCTGCGCGACGTCTTCGAGGCCGACTGCGCCGAGATGGAGGGGGCGGCGGCCGCCCAGGTCTGCGCCAAGTGGGGGGTACCCTACGTGATCGTCCGCAGCATCAGCGACACCGCCGACCACACGGCCGAGGTCGACTTCCGCGCCTTCACGCCGCTGGCGGCCGCACGCGCCAAACGGGTCGTGCGCGGCATTCTCAGGCGCCTGCCGTGACGTAGACTAGGCCCGCGCCGAAGGCGCGCGTTCGCGCCCCTGGCGCGGGAGCGCGCCGGGGGCGCCGGGGAGGCGCGCTCCGATGTCGAAGCTCCTGATCGCTCTAGGGATCGTCCTGATTCTGGTGGGTGCGCTGTGGGCGTGGTGGCCCCGGGCCTTCGGCTGGTTCGGCCACCTTCCGGGCGATCTGCGCATCGAGACCCGGCACGGCGTGGTGTTCGTGCCGCTCGCCTCGATGCTGGTCGTGAGCGTGCTGGGCAGCGTTGCGCTCAACATGCTGGCCTGGTTGTTGCGTCGCCTGCCGTAGGCGATGCCGTTCCAGGCGGCATGCGCGCGCGCCCGGCGTAGCGTGCCGCGTCGGGCGGCGGTGCGACAGGGGCGTACAATGAGAGCCCGAAGCTGGGGTCGGCCGTTGGCGGGCCCCTGGATGGTCGGTCCCGATGGACGACGGCGCCATGCGCTAGGCGCCCCCCTCGAGAGAGGACACCACGACGATGACGGACGTATTGGACGAACTCTTGAACCTCGACCGGTCGCAACTGGAGCCGGAGGAGCTACGCGAGCTCAACGAGACCGAGCTGCGTGAGTGGCTCGAATCGCTCGACTACGTGCTGGCCAGCGGCGGAGGTGAGCGGGTCAAGGACATCCTCCAGAAGCTCGAGCACCACGCCTACAAGCACGGTGTGCCGATCCCCTACAACGCCACCACCCCCTACCTCAACACCATCGCCGTCGAGGACCAGCCGGAGTACCCCGGCGACCTCGAGTTGGAGGAGCGGATCACCAACCTCATCCGCTGGAACGCCATGGCGATGGTGGTGCGGGCCAACAAGTTCTCCGAGGGGATCGGCGGGCACATCGCGACCTACGCCTCGGCGGCGACGCTGTACGAGGTGGGCTTCAACCACTTCTTCCACGGGCCGCAGGCGGGCCCGGACGCCGACCTCGTCTTCTTCCAGGGGCACGCCAGCCCCGGCTTCTACGCCCGCTCCTACCTGGAGGGGCGCTTCCCCGTGGAGGCGATGCGCAACTTCCGCCGCGAGCTGCAGGACGACCCCGGGTTGTCGTCCTACCCGCACCCGTGGCTGATGCCCGACTACTGGACCTTCCCGACGGTGTCGATGGGCCTGGGTCCGCTGATGTCGATCTACCAGGCGCGCTTCCGCCGCTACCTCGAGGACCGCGGCCTCTACCCGGCCGGCAAAGGCAAGGTCTGGGCGTTCGTCGGCGACGGGGAGACCGACGAGGTGGAGACCCTCGGCGGCATCCGCGTCGCGGCGCGCAACAAGCTCGACAACCTCATCTGGGTGGTCAACTGCAACCTGCAGCGCCTGGACGGGCCGGTCTACGGCAACGGCAAGATCATCCAGGAGCTCGAAGGCATCTTCCGGGGCTCGGGCTGGAACGTCATCAAGGTCGCCTGGGGCAGCAAGTGGGACGAGCTGCTGGCCCGCGATCACGACGGCGTGCTGGCTCGGCGCTTCGAGGAGATGGTCGACGGCGAGTCGCAGCGCTACGCGGCCTTCGGTGCCCCGGAGCTGCGCGACCGCTTCTTCAACACGCCGGAGCTCAAGAAACTCATCGAGGACTGGTCCGACGACGACATCGCCCAGCTCAACCGCGGAGGGCACGATCCCGTCAAGATCTACGCCGCGTTCCAGCGGGCGGTCCAACACCGCGGTTCCCCCACCGCCATCCTGTTCCGCACCGTCAAGGGCTACGGGATGGGCGAGGCAGGCGAGGCGAAGAACGTCACCCACCAGCAGAAGAAGCTCGACATCGACCAGATGAAGGCGTTCCGCGATCGCTTCGAGCTGCCCGTCAGCGACGAGGAGATCACCCAGTACCCGTTCTTCCGTCCGGACGACGACAGCCCCGAGCTCCGCTACATGCTGGGGCGTCGCGAGGAGCTCGGCGGCTTCCTCCCGGCCCGCTCGCCCCAGTCGGAGGCGCTCGATCCGCCCGCGGCCGAGACCTTCGAGGAGTTCATGCAGGGCACCGAGGGCCGCGAGGTGTCGACCACCATGGCCTTCGTGAGCATCCTGCGGAAGCTCCTGCGTGACGAGACCTGGGGCAAGCTGGTGGTGCCCATCGTTCCCGACGAAGCGCGCACCTTCGGCATGGAGGCGCTCTTCCGGCAGATCGGCATCTACTCCAACGTGGGCCAGCTCTACGAGCCGGTCGACCGCGAGAACCTGCTGTACTACAAGGAGTCGCGCGACGGCCAGATCCTCGAGGAGGGGATCACCGAGGCGGGCTCGATGGCCTCGTTCCTGGCGGCCGGGACCGCCTACGCCAACTACGGCGTCAATGCCGTCCCGTTCTTCATCTACTACTCGATGTTCGGCTTCCAGCGCATCGGCGACTTCGTCTGGGCCGCCGGGGACAGCCGCGCCCGCGGCTTCCTGGTCGGCGGAACGGCCGGACGCACCACCCTGGCGGGCGAGGGGTTGCAGCACCAGGACGGCCACTCCCACGTGCTGGCCTACCCCGTGCCCAACCTGCTGGCGTACGACCCGAGCTTCGCCTACGAGATCGCCATCATCGTGCGCGAAGGCCTGAGGCGCATGTACCAGCAGCAGGACGACGTCTTCTACTACCTCACGGTCGGCAACGAGAACTACGCGCAGCCGGCCGCTCCCGAGCACCTCGACCGGGAGGAGCTCGAGGAGGGTGTCATCAAGGGCTTGTACCTGTTCCGGCCGGCGAGCCGCAAGCGCAGCAAGCTCCACGCCCAGCTCTTCGGGAGCGGCTCGATCATGAACGAGGTGCTCGAGGCGCAGCGCATGCTGGAGAGCGACTACAAGGTCGCCACGGACGTCTGGAGCGTCACCTCGTACAAGGCGCTGCACGTCGATGCCTTGGAGGTCGAGCGCCACAACCGCCTCCATCCAGACGAGGAGCCGAGCGTGCCGTTCGCCCGGCGTCAGCTCGAGGACGCCAAGGGCGTCTTCGTTGCCGCCTCCGACTACATGAAGGTCCTTCCCGACGCGCTCGCCCGTCACCTGCCCAAGCCGATGATCGCGCTCGGTACCGACGGCTTCGGTCGCAGCGAGGCGCGTGAGGAGCTGCGGGACTTCTTCGAAGTGGATGCCCGGCACATCGTCCTGGCCACGTTGCAGGCGCTCGTCCGCGAAGGTGAGCTCGAGCCTTCGGTGGTCTCGAAGGCGCGGAACGATCTGGGCATCGATCCGGACAAGCCGAACCCCTACGTCGACTGAGGATCTGGAAAGGAAGCGCGCGTGGCAACCGAAGTCAAACTGCCCGAGGTGGGAGAAGGCATCGAGTCCGGTACCGTCGTCGGGGTGCTGGTCAAGGTCGGCGACGAGGTCAAGCGGGATCAACCGCTGATCGAGCTGGAGACGGACAAGGCCGTGGTGGAGGTGCCCTCGTCGGCCGACGGCGTGGTGCAGTCCATCAACGTCGAGGAGAACCAGGAGGCCAAGGTCGGCCAGGTCATCGTCACGTTGGACGCGGCCGGTGCGCCCCGACCCGCTGCGGAGGCGGAGCCGGCGGCCGAGGCCGCCGCGCCCGAGGCGGCGAAGGAGCCGGCCGAGGCCGAGGCGCCCCGGGAGGCTCCGGCGCCGAAGCAGCCGCCGCGCCGACCGCAGCGTCAGCCGGTGGCGTCGGCTCCGAAGCGCGACGGAGGCGGCCTCGTGCCGGCAGCGCCGTCGGTCCGGCGCCTGGCCCGCGAGCTCGGCGTCGATATCCGCCAGGTGCAGGGCAGCGGCATCCTGGGTCGCATCTCGGCCGGTGACGTCCGCGCGGCGGCCGAGGGCGCTCCCGCTGCGCCGGCGGCAGCAGCGGCGCCGGTGGCGCTGCCCGACTTCAGCCGCTGGGGCGAGGTCGAGCGCAAGCCGATGAACGGCGTCCGCAAGGCCACGGTCCGTACCATGGCCAGCGCGTGGACGACCGTTCCGATGGTGACGCAGTTCGACAAGGCGGACATCACCGAGTTCGAGCGTCTGCGCCAGCGCTACAAGCCGCAGGCCGAGGCCATCGGCGCGAAACTCACGCCCACGGCCATGCTGCTCAAGGTGGTGGCCGCGGCCCTCAAGCGCTTCCCCGACTTCAACGCGAGCCTCGACGTCGCCAGCCAGGAGATCGTCTACAAGCGCTACGTCAACGTCGGGGTCGCGGTGGACACGGAGGCGGGCCTGCTGGTGCCGGTCATCAAGGACGCCGATCGAAAGAACGTGCTCGAGCTCGCCAAGGAGCTCGGCGACCTCGCCGAGAAGGCGCGCAACCGGAAGCTCACGCCCGACGACATGCAGGGGGGCAACTTCAGCGTCTCGAACCTCGGCGGCATCGGCGGCACCGGTTTCACGCCCATCGTCAACCCACCGGAAGTGGCCATCCTGGGCGTCTCCCGTTCCGGCTACGAGCCGGTCTACAACGAAGAGACCGGGCAGTTCGACGCGCGCCTGATGATGCCGCTCTCGGTGACGTACGATCACCGGCTCATCGACGGGGCCGCTGCTGCGCGCTTCTTGCGCTGGCTCTGCACCGCGATCGAGGAGCCGTTCGTGATGGCCCTCGAGGGCTGAGGTCGGGCCGCCCCGCGTGGGGGGGCGGCCGATGCGGGGCTCGGAAGGGCTCGAGCGCCGTCTGCGGCGCGCAAAGTTCAACGGACTCTCATGCCGCCGCGTGGTAGCATGGCGCGGTATGTCGGCTGTGATGGGTGCCCCGCAGGGCGCGCGTGGGAGCGCCGATGGACCTGAGCTCCGGGCCCTGGGCCTCACCAAGCGCTACGGCGGCCGCAAGGTCGTCGACGGCGTGGACATCCGTCTCCGGCGGGGCGAGATCGTGGCGCTCCTGGGGCCGAACGGCGCCGGCAAGACGACGAGCTTCTACATGATGGTCGGGTTCGTGCGGCCCAACGCCGGCTCCATCCGGCTGGGCGAGCACGACGTGACGCACTGGCCCATGCATCGGCGCGCCCGGCAGGGGCTGGGCTACCTGGCGCAGGAGCCGAGCGCCTTCCGGAAGCTGAGCGTCGAGGACAACCTGCTCGCCATCCTGGAGTTCCAGGGGCTGAGCCGGGCCGAGCAAGAGCGGCGGGCCCACGAGCTGCTGGACGAGTTCCACCTCAGGCCGCTGGCCCGACGGCGCGCCAATACGCTCTCCGGGGGCGAGCGGCGCCGGCTGGAGATCGCTCGCAGCCTCACCATCGAGCCGGACTTCATCCTGCTCGACGAGCCGTTCACGGGGGTCGACCCCAAGTCCATCCGCGAGATCCAGATGCTGATCGCGGAACTCCGCGAACGGCGCGGTCTGGGCGTGCTGCTCACCGACCACAGCGTGCGGGAGACGCTGGCCATCGCCGATCGCGTGTACCTGATGTTCGACGGACGGGTGCGGTTCGACGGCACGCCGCAGGAGTTCGCCAACGATGCCGACGTGCGGACCTACTACCTTGGCACCGACTTCCAGATCTGAGGGCCGGGTGACGATGCTGCGCGAACCTAGCCGCGTCGGCCGCCCCCGGAGCGCTTGAGTGGTCTACCTTCTCGGCCTCGTGCTGCTGCTGGCCGCCTTGGCCGGCATCATCGCCTTCATGGGCGATCGGCTGGGGACCTTCGTCGGGCGGCGCCGGCTCAGCCTGTTCGGCGCGCGACCGCGCCGCACCGGACAGATCGTCGGGGTGGTGGTCGGGATCGTCATCATGCTGACCACGCTCGGGGTGCTGTCGCTGGCGTTCCAGAACGCGACCCAGACGCTGGTGAACGCGCAGCGCACCGCCGACGAGCTGCAGCGTCTGCGCGCGCAGGAGAAGGTCCAACAGGACAAGGTCAACGGGCTCAACAAGCAGCTCGCGAACCTGAAGGACGAGCTGGCGCAGGCGCAACAGACCATCCAGGACGCCCAGACCCAGCGTGACGCCGCGCTGCAGGAGCGCAACCAGGCCCGGGACGAGCGTGACAAGCTGCAGGCGCAGCGCAGCCAGCTCCAGGACCAGGTCGACCAGCTGACCCAGCAGGTCGATGATGTCAACGCACAGCTGCAGCAGGCGCAGGCGAAGCTCCAGAGCACCCAGTCCGACCTCCAGGCGGCGCAGCTGGCGCAGGCGGAGGCCGTCAAGGCGCGCGATCAGGCCCAGACCGATGCGGCGCAGGCGAAACAGGACGCGCAACGCCTCCAGAAGGAGGTGGCCTCCGCGCGGCAGCAGCTCGACGACGCCAACCAGCACCTCGACGCGCTCCAGGGCAAGCTCTCCGACACCGAGAAGCGGCTGGCGAGCGCGGACAGCCAGCTCCAGGCTGCGCAGGCCGGTCTCAAGAAGGCGCAGGATGCTCAGGCGCAGGCCGAGACGGCGCGCGACCAGGCGCTGAAGGAGCGTGACCAGGCGCAGCAGCAGGCCACGGCCTTGCAGCAGCAGACGCAGCAGCTCACCTCCCAGGTCGGCCAGCTCCAGAGCGAGGTGTCCGATCTGCAGAAGCAGCAGACGCAGCTGCAGACGCAGGCGGGAGCGCTGAGGCAACAGAACGGGCAGCTGCAGACTCGCAACCAGACCCTTTCGCAGGAGAACACCCGTTTCGTGCAGCAGAATCAGCTCCTGAGCGAACAGAAGGACCAGCTGCAGCAGCAGATCGAGCAGCAGAACCAGAAGGTCCAGGACCTGCAGGGACAGCTCCAGACCCTCAACGGCCGTCTCGAGGAGCAGGCCCGCAAGCTCAACGAGGTGAGCGCCGAGTACAACCGCGCCACCAGTGGGGACGTCACCTTCCAGAAGGACGAGCTGATCTACGCCGGCGCCATCTACGCCCAGGACCCGGCGGCCATCAAGGACGAGCTGACCAAGTTCATCGCCGCGGCGACGACCTACGTGGCACGGCGCGGAGTCGAGAAGATCCGCGTCACGCCGGAACAGTTCAACAGCCTGGTCGACGTCATCGCGCAGACTCCCGGCTCCGACCTGGTGCGGCTGATCTCGCCTCGCAACCAGTTCAGCTCGACCGTGGACGTGACCATCGAGGCCATCGAGAACACCAAGCTGTTCGACAAGGGGCAGCTCGTGGTGAGCCGGCAGATCCACCTGGGGTCGCCGGACCTGCCGGCCAGTCAGGACGAGATCCGCAACGCGCTGACGCAGCTCAAGGGCGACGCGGTCCGCAAGCTCCGGCGGGCGGGTCTCGACGAGATGCAGGTCCCCGACTTCGGCCCGGTGACCGACGACATCTTCACGAGCCTGCTGCTGCGACTGCACGGGCCGGTCACCATCGGCCTGGTGGCGACCGACGACATCTACCGGGCGGGCCCGGCCAAGCTCGAGATGCAGGTGCTCTACTGAGCGCTGGAGACGCCGGGGCCGGGCGCGAAGGCGATGCGCCGGCCGTCGGGATCGCGCGCGCTGAAGCCGACGGCCGTGCCGCGTGCGGTGGGCGGTACGTCGACCTCCACGCCGAGCGCGCGTAGCCGCTGCAACAGGCCCCCCAGGTCGTCGCACTGGAAGGTGAGCTGCAGGTCGTCCCCGAGGCTGGGCGGGCCGTCGTGCTGGCGGAACGCGAGCAGCGTCTCCCCGACCCGGACCACCAAGCGGTGGGGCTCCTCCACGATCAACGAGAGGCCGAGGTCGCGGACGTAGAAGTCGCGTGTCGCCGCCAGGTCCTGCACCGCCAGGCTGGCGACCAGGCCGGACGGCGGCGTCGCTGCGGGCTTCACCCCGTGCATGCCCCGTCCTACCACGGGGGGCGCGTCGCGATGCACGCCCCCGCCGACGAGTCTCGTAAGCTGGACGTGTGGATGAGCCGGCGAGGATCCTGGTGGCGGATGACGACGAGGGGCAGCGACTCGTGCTCGACATGCTCCTCACGGCCGACGGCCACACCGTGGACGCGGTGGAGGATGGCCGAGAGGCGCTCGACTACCTCAAGGAGACGACGCCCGACCTGGTGATCCTGGACGTCTCGATGCCGGGCATGTCCGGCATCGACATCTGCCACCGCTTGAAGCGGATCCCACGCTTGCAGCACGTTCCCGTCGTCATCCTGACGGCGCTCACGGACGAGCGGACGAGGGAGATGGCACGGGTCGCCCGGGCCGACGTCATCGTGAACAAGCCGTTGGAGGGGAAGGACTTCCGAGCGACCGTCCGGGATCTGCTGACCGCCGGGCGCTCGGCGCAGCCCTGATCGGCCCGGCTTCAGGCCTGGCGTTGCCGCATCGCTTCGAACAGGACGACGGCGCCGGCCACGCTGACGTTGAGGCTATCGGCGGCACGCGCGCGCATGGGGATACGCACGCGTTCGTCGGCGGCGGCGAGCCACGAGGCGTCCAGCCCCGCGTGCTCGGAGCCGAGCGCCACCGCGACGCTGCCGCGGTAGTCGGCCTCCCAGTGAGCGCTGCGTGCATGCGGAGTGGTTGCGACCAGGCGGAGCCCGGTCGTCTGCAGCCAGGTGCGAGCCTCGTCGGTGGAGGCTGCCGCCACCGGCAGCGCGAAGACGCTCCCCATGCTGGCCCTGACGACGTTCGGGTTGCCGAGATCGGTGCCGTCGCCGGTGACGACGACGCCGTCCACCCCTGCCGCGTCCGCGGTGCGGAGCAGGGCGCCCACGTTCCCCGGCTTCTCGATCCCGTCGAGGACGAGCACGAGGGGATCGTTGGGCAGCACCAGGTGCTCCAGGTCGCGCGCTGGGGAGACCACCACCGCGGCGACCCCGTCGGGGTGTTGACGCAGGCTGATGCGGTCGAAGGCGTCGGCCGAGAGCATCACCACCTCCGCCGTCTCGAGAGCCGGCGTCCGGCACAGTGCCTCGGCGGCCGTTTCGGTCCCGGCCGGCCAGAGCTCCTCCGCCAGCAGCAGGCGCACGACGCGCAGCCCTGCCGCGGAGGCGCGTTCCGTCTCGCGCAGGCCCTCCACCAGCGTGGTTCCCGTCCGGTCCCGCTCGCGCCGGGTCCGGAGGGCGGCAACCGATTTGACGAGGGGGTTGCGGGCGCTATCGATGCGGCGCGCGGCTTGCATGCGGCATTGTAACGACGCGGCTTCGCCGACTCCTGCCGGTAGACTCGCGTCATGAACCCTCTCATGGACGTCGACACGCTGCTGGGAAGGCTGGACGATCCCCAACTGCGCATCCTCGACGCGCGCTTCGAGTTGCTCGATCCGCCGGCGGGACGCCGGATGTACCGGGAGGGGCACGTCCCGGGTGCGTTGTTCGTCGATCTGGACGAAGTCCTGGCGGCAGCGCCGGAGCGGCACGGTGGGCGCCACCCGCTCCCTGACATGGCGACGTTCGCGGCGTGGATGGGCGAGCACGGCATCGGTGACCAGCACGAGGTGGTGGTGTACGACCAGGGCGGCACCATGTTCGCGGCACGTGCCTGGTGGCTGTTGCGCTACGCCGGGCACGCCAACGTCCGGGTGCTCGACGGTGGGTATGGCGCCTACCGGGAAGCGGGCGGCCCGGTCGACCCGGACGAGCCCCACTTCGCCCCGGCTACGTTGAGCGTCAGGCTCCGGTCCGAGATGGCGGTCGACCGCGCGCGCCTGCGCGCGATGCTGTACGACCCGCAGGTGTGCATCCTGGATGTCCGCTCACCGGAGCGCTACCGCGGCGAGACCGAGCCCATCGATCCCAAGGCCGGCCACGTGCCCTCGGCCGTCAACCGTCCGTACGAGCGCACCATGACAGCGTCCGGCCGGTTCCGGTCGCTGGCGGAGCTGCGTGAGCAGTTCGCGATCACCGCCGGACGGTCCGAGGTCGTGAGCTACTGCGGGTCCGGGGTGAGTGCGGCCCACGCCATCCTCGCCATGGAGGTGGCCGGCCTGGCGGGGGCGCGCCTCTACCCGGGGTCGTGGAGCGACTGGTGCAGCTACGACGACCTGCCCGTCGCCCTGGGTGACGAGGAAGACGCCTGAGCGTGCGCAGGTGCGCCTCGCTGGAAGGATAGGATGGGTAGCCACGGATGATGGACGGCGACCAAGGCCAGCACTGGGCCCGGATCTGGGAGGGCTTCTTCCGGAACCTGCCGCACGGCCTCGTGGTCTTCAGGGCGTTGCGTAACGACGCCGGGCGGCTGCGCGACTTCGTCTGGGTCGAGATCAATCCGGTGGCCGCCGGTATCCTGCGGCTGTCGGCCAGCGACCTGATCGGGCACAGGCTGCGGAGCGTCTATCCGGACCATCTCGATCCCCGCCTGCTGCGGCGACTTGCCTCGGTCCTGCACGGCCGACGCCCCCGCGAGTTCGAGTACGCCGTCCCCGTGCCACCGTTCCGCTCGCAGCGGGCGGGAGCGGGTGAGTCGCGTTCCGAAGGGGAGCCCGCGGCCGGGCCCATCCCCCCTCCGGCGTGGTGGTACGCCGTCACGGTGGTGCCCGCGGGAGAGGACCACGTCGTGGTGCTCTTCCGATCGATCACGGACTACAAGGACGTGCTCCGTCAGGCAGTGGAGCTGATGAACCACGACGACCTCACCGGCCTGGCCAACCGTCGGCACCTGAAGTCCCGCTTCTGGGTCTGGCGCAAGCGGCGCTTGCGCATGGCGCTCATCTACTTCGATCTCAACGGTTTCAAGACCGTCAACGACGAGCACGGCCACGAGAGCGGCGACCGTGTCCTGGGGGTCATCGGGCAACGCCTGAAGCAGAACGTACGCCCGGGGGAGATGGTGGCCCGCATCGGAGGGGACGAGTTCGCCGTGCTCCTGGGCGACGCGGACGTCTCCACGCTGGACCGTGTGGCGGAGCGGCTGATCAACGCGGTGGAGGAGCCGATCCACCTTCCCGACACCACCGTGCAGCTCAGCGCCAGCGTGGGTGCCGCCCTGTACCCCGACGATGCGGAGTCGTTCGAGGCGCTGCTCGGGCGAGCGGACGAGCGGATGTACGAGCACAAGCGTGGTCGCCGCGGTGCCCCGGGCGCCGACTGAGCCCGACCCGTACCAGGCTGGCTTCAGGACGGCGGCCAGCGCGGTGCTATCCTTCGGACCATGAACGTCGTGGTGATGGGAGCCGGCGCCGTAGGCGCGACCTTCGGAGCGAGGCTGGCGGAGGCCGGTCACCGCGTCAGCTTCGTCGCCCGCGGCGACCACCTGCACGCCCTCCGTAGGGACGGGCTGCGCTTGAGGAGCACGTTGGGCGACGTGCATCTGCACCCCGTGACGGCCCTGGCGGAACCGGGCGAGGCCGGCGAGGCCGACCTGGTGCTGTTCACCGTCAAGGCTCAGGACAGCGAGGAGGCGGTCCGCCGCATCGCGCCGATCGTCGGTCCCGCGACCCGTGTGCTGACCCTCCAGAACGGAATCGACGGTGTGGAGACGCTGCGGCGCGCGTTCGGCGACGAGCGCGTGTTCGGTGGGGTCGCCTACATCGAGGCCGTCATCGTGTCGCCGGGCGAGGTCGTGCACAAGAGCCCGTTCGCGCGCATCGTGTTCGGACCCCTGTCCGGCGCAGCCGACCCGAGAGCCGACGCGACGCTCGAGGCGTTCGAGGAGGCGGGCGTGGAGGCGAGCCTGGAGGCCGACCCGATGGTCGCGGTGTGGCGCAAGTGGCTGCTCATCTGCGCCTTCAGCGGAATGACGGCGCTGACGCGCAAGCCCATCGGACCGATCGTCGAACGCGCCGAGACCCGCAGGCTGCTGCGGGCTGCCATGCAGGAGATCGCCGACCTGGCGGCCGCTCGAGGGGTGGCCCTGCCCGAGGATGCCGTCGATGCGGCGATGGAGCTTGCGACGCATAGCTTCGAGCCCACCATGACCTCGTCGCTGGCGCAGGACCTGGCGGCGGGGAAGCCCCTCGAGCTGGAGGCCCTCAACGGCGCGGCCTCGCGCTGGGGGAGGGACCTGGGGGTCCCCACACCCGTGAACGACTTCATCTACGCGGCCCTGGTCCTGCACGCGGCGGGGGAGGCATGAGCCTGACGCGGTGCGCCTGGGCCGGCGACGACCCGCGGATGTGCCACTACCACGATGAGGAGTGGGGCGTCCCGGTGCACGACGATCGGCGCTGGTTCGAGATGCTGGTGTTGGAGAGCTTCCAGGCGGGGTTGAGTTGGCGCACCATCCTTCACAAGCGCGATGCCTTCCGGGAAGCCTTCGCGGACTTCGAGATCGCACGCGTAGCGGGCTTCACCGAGGCCGACGAGGCGAGGCTGCTGGGCGACGCCGGCATCGTGCGCAACCGCGCCAAGATCCGCGCCGCGAGTCTCAACGCCCAGGCGTTCCTGCGGGTGCAGGAGGCCTTCGGGAGCTTCGATGCCTATGCCTGGCGGTCCGTTCCCGGGGCTCCGCTCCAGGGGAACCGCGCCTCGGCGGCGGAGGTCCCGGCCGTCACCGATGCGGCGGTGGCGCTGGCCCGCGACCTGAAGGCCCGCGGCTTCCGCTTCGTGGGGCCCACGGTCGTCTACGCCTTGATGCAGGCCACCGGTCTCGTCAACGACCACACCGTCGACTGCTTCCGCTACGCCCAGCTGACCGGCTGAAGCGCGGCGACGGCCCGCGTGCGTGACGCGGCTATAATGGCCGTCCATGACCGATGAGGCGCGACGCGGCTACACCATGCTCGCCCGGCTGTTCCTGGTGGTGGGCGCCGTGTTCGCCGCGCTGGCGCTTCTGCAGATGGCGGGTGCGGTGCACGTGTTCCACGGCAACCCGCTGGGCGTGGCGTTGATCGTGCTCGTGGTCGGCGTGCTGCTCTGGTGGACGGTGCGGACCGCCCCGCCGCCGCCCCCGGCGGAACCGGACGACGACGAGGTCGACGAGGCGTAGGCGGCCCGCGGCTCGGTTCGCCGAGCGCGTGAGGCCCGGCGAGTCGCCGAGCGGACGCGACGGGGCGCTCCGGGGGATCGGCGCAAGGCCGGTCCGCAGGCCCGGAAACTCCTCAGGGACGGGTCAACGTGAACAGTAGCGTGCGATGACCGTTGGGACGGACGAGCGCTTCCGAGGGGTCGGCCCGGAACTCGAGCGGGACACGCTGCCAACCGCCGGTAGGACCGCCGCTGTCGATCTCCGGCTGGCTCTCCGGGGCGAGCCAATGACCCGTGCCCGCGCGCTCGTACTGCAGCGAGGGGCCGTCGCCTCCCCGATCCTCTACGGTCAGCGTCCAGGCGGTGTTGGCGAACACCTCTACGTCGAGGCCGCCGGGGTCGACCTTGCCGTCCGAGATCTGGAAGTCGACCGAGTGCGCGTCACGGTTGGTGGCCTGGTCGATGCGCAGCCGCAGGACGGTCGGGATGCGCACGGTGACGGTGGTCCGAGCGGTGGCCTGAGCCAGGGCATGGCCCGGAACGATCCCCCAGGCGGCCGCGACGATCAGTGTGGTGATGGCGTAGCGGTGCATCCGTCGTCCCCCTTCGCGGACGGATGCAACCGAAGGATTGCTGGCGCGCGCGACGACGGGCCGTCGGGCCCGCACATGCGGTACCAGGTCCGGCCGGTTGCATCACTGGCTCCCCGAGTCCCATGATGCCCAACTAGGGAGTCTCGGTTCATCGCCTCCGAACCTTTCTTGACGGATCCGTGCGGCGGTCCCACGAACAACAGCGCCACACCGAACGTCCGGTGGGCGCTTCACAGGCAGGTCACGGCGGAACGGCACGACGGTGCGGTCCGCGTCCATGAGGCCGGTTGCGCTACTAGCTCCACCCGATCCAAGCGCCCACATGCAGATCGGGCTTCATCGCTTCCTCGGGGACAGCCTACAGGAGCGGCCTTACGAAACTCTTACAGCAGCCGGCGACGACCGTCGGCGGCGTTGCGGCGGGCGGCGGGTGCCCGCTACAATCGGCGGATGCGAGTCTCCATCGAGCTGGTCCCCCGCAGTGCCACGTCGCTCGAGGACCAGCTCCGTGAGATGACCGCCGCCTTCCCCGGCGTCGACACGGTGAACGTTCCCGACATCGTGCGCTTCCCCTTGCGGAGCTGGGAGGGGTGTCATCAGGCGCGGAGCTACGTGTCTCACGCCATCCCGCATCTTCGCGCCATCGACGTCGATCTGGAGCGGCCGCTGGAGGCCGGTCCGTGGATGGAGGAGGGTGGCCTGGACGAGGTGCTGGTCATTGCGGGGGACCTGCCCAGCGACATGAGCCGGCCCGTCTACGGCTCGAGCCCCATCCAGGTCATCCGCAAGATCAGGCGCGAGCACCCTCACGTGAAGGTCTACGCGGCCCTCGATCCCTACCGTCAGGGCTTTGTGCGGGAGCGCACGTACGCCCTCCAGAAGCTGGAGGCCGGCGCCGAGGGGCTGTTCACCCAGCCCTTCTTCGACCTGCGGCTGCTGGAGGTGTGGGCCGACCTGATGGCTGACGTGCCGGTGTTCTGGGGCTTCACCAGCGTGGTGGGGGAGCGCTCGGCCCGCTACTGGCAGACCCGCAACGGCGTGGTCTTCCCGGCCGGCTTCGAGCCCAGCCTCAGCTGGAGCCGTCGGTTCGCGGCCGAGGCCCTGCGCTTCGCGCGCGAGCGGGACGCCCGCATCTACTTCATGCCCATCCGCGTCGGGCCGCGCGCCTACCTGGAGGGCATCCTCGAGGGGCCCGGGGGCTTCAGCGGGACGCCTCCCCGGGACGGACGCGGGGCCTGAGGCGCACGGGCCGCCCCCGGGCACCCGAGCGCAGGTTGAGCATCTCCACGAACAGGCTGACGCTGATGGTGGCCATCATCGCTGAACGGAGTTCACGTCGCCGTGACGGCATGATGGAGGGGATGACGCGTACGGTGACCGCGGCCCTCGGGGGAAGGGTGCGAGACCTCGCCGTGGGGCTGGGCACCCTGCCCGGCCGGCGTGGATGGCTGGAGAGCGCCGTCTGGGCACTGCTCCTGGTGGTGCTGTCCGCTCCGCTGGCCTGGGCCGGTGGGCTCATCGAGCTCCCCCCGGCCGCGTCAGCGGGCATCGCAAGGACGGTCCTGCTTCCGTTCCTGGTGCCCGCGCTGCTCGAAGAGTGCTTCTTCCGAGGGCTCCTCCTGCCGCACCCCGCACGCTCGGGGCTCCCGCTCGAGCAGCGCGCCCGCTGGTGGGCAGTCTCCCTCATCGCCTACGTGGCCGTCCACCCCATCGCCGCAGCGTTCGTGAGGCCGGCAGCGCAGGGCGTGTTCGATACCCCCGCCTTCCTGGTGGAGGCCCTGCTCCTCGGGATCACGGCCACCGCGCTCTACGAGCGGACGGGATCGCTGTGGCCCGCGGTGTTGCTCCACGGCGCGGTCGTCGCCGTCTGGCTGAACCTGGGTGGCCTGGCGCTGCTGGCTGGCTGACGCGCCCGCGTCAGGTCCGGACGTCGGGTTCGAAGGCCAGGATGGGGGCCAGCCAGCGCTCGACCTCGGCCCGATCGAGACCCTTGCGACGCGCGTAGTCCGTGACCTGTTCCTCGGTGATCCTGCCGACCGCGAAGTAGCGGGCGGCAGGGTGGGCCAGGTAGAGGCCCGCCACCGAGGCGGTCGGCAGCATCGCCATCGACTCGGTCAGGCGCATGCCGGCGACGTGCTCGGCGTCCAGCAGCTCGAACAAGGTGCGCTTCTCGGTGTGATCGGGCTGCGCCGGGTAGCCGGCAGCCGGCCGGATCCCACGGTAGCGTTCGCGCAGGAGGTCGTCGGCGGTGAGCGCCTCGTCTTCGGCATAGCCCCAGAGCTCCTTGCGAACGCGCTCGTGGAGACGCTCCGCGAAGGCCTCCGCGAGGCGGTCGGCCAGGGCCTTGACGAGGATCGCCCGGTAGTCGTCGTGCTCCTGCTCGAAGCGTGAGGCCAGGGCCCCGGCGCCGTGGCCGGCGGTGACGGCGAACCCCCCGATCCAGTCGGGCGTGCCGCGCGGCGCGACGTAGTCGGCGAGCGACAGGTTGGGCTCACCGGCCCGCTTGCGAGTCTGCTGGCGGAGGCCGTGGAAGACCGCGCGCGCCTCGGTACGGCTCTCGTCGGCGTAGACCTCGATGTCGTCGCCCGAGCGGTTGGCGGGCCATAGGCCGACCACCCCGCGTGCCCTGAGCAGCCGGCCCGTCACGATCCGGTCCAGCATCGTGCGCGCATCCTCGTAGAGCTTGCGCGCCTCCTCGCCCTGCACCGGATCGTCGAGGACCTGAGGGAAGCGTCCCTTCATCTCCCAGGCGTGGAAGAACGGCCCCCAGTCGATCGCGCGGGCCAGGTCCTCCAAGGGGTAGTCCTCGAAGAGGGTGATGCCGGGCGCCTGCGGTGGTCGCACGTCGGCTGTGGCCGGGTCGAAGGGGAGAGCGTTCTCGCGGGCCTCGGCCAGCGACAGCAGCCGGCGCGCGGCCCCCCGCTCGGCGTGCTGCCGGCGGAGGGTGCCGTACAACTCCTCCACCTCGGCGCGCTGCGCGGCGCCCTCGCGGGGGTCGAGGGCTCGCGCGGTCACCGAGACCGCCCGCGAAGCGTCCGGGACGTGCACGGTGACACCGCCGTGGTAGGCGGGAGCGATCTTCACGGCGGTGTGCACCCTCGAGGTGGTGGCCCCGCCGATCAGCAGAGGGAGTGCGACGCCCTCGCGATCGAGCACGCGCGCCACGTGCACCATCTCGTCGAGCGAGGGCGTGATCAGGCCCGAGAGGCCCACGGCATCGATCCCGCGCTCGCGGATCGTCTCCAGGATGCGTTCGGCCGGCACCATCACGCCGAGGTCGATCACCTCGAAGCCGTTGCAGCCGAGCACCACGCCTACGATGTTCTTCCCGATGTCGTGGACGTCGCCTTTCACCGTCGCCAGGAGGATGCGACCGGCGCTGCGGGTCTCCTGCTGCTCGTCCTCGAGGAAGGGGGTGAGGTAGGCGACCGCTCGCTTCATGACCCGGGCGCTCTTGACCACCTGGGGGAGGAACATCTTGCCGGCCCCGAAGAGGTCGCCCACCACGTTCATGCCGTCCATCAGCGGGCCCTCGATCACGGCCAGCGGCGAGCCCAGCTCCACGCGTGCGGCCTCGGCGTCCTCCTCGACGTAGTCGGCTACGCCGCGCACCAGGGCGTGACGCAGCCTCTCGGCCACCGGCGCTTCGCGCCAGGCCAGCGCCCTGGTCTCGACCCTGGAGCCGGCGCCGAGGGTCTGAGCCTGGGCCAGCAGGCGCTCGGTGGCGTCGGGCTTGCGTGCGAAGAGCACGTCCTCGACCAGCGTGAGCAGGTCGCCGGGGATCTCCTCGTACACCTCGAGCATGGCGGGATTGACGATCGCCATGTCCATGCCGGCTTCGCGCCCGTGGTAGAGGAAGGCGGCGTGCATGGCCTCGCGGACGGCCTGGTTGCCGCGGAACGAGAAGCTGACGTTCGACACGCCGCCGGACACCAGTGCGCCCGGCAGGTTGGCCTTGACCCACCGGACGGCGCGGAGGTAGTCGATGGCGTAGCGGTCGTGCTCCGCCATGCCCGTGGCGACCGTCAGGATGTTGGGGTCGAGGATGACGTCATGCGGGGGGACATCGAGCTCGTCGACGAGGATCCGGTAGGAACGCTCGAGGATGGCGATGCGGCGCTCGAACGTGTCCGCCTGTCCCTTTTCGTCGAACGCCATCACCAGCACGGCGGCGCCGAAGCGCCGGCATATCCGTGCGCGCCGACGGAACTCGTCCGCGCCGTCCTTGAGCGAGATCGAGTTGACCACGCCCTTGCCCTGCAGGTGTTTCAGGCCCTCCTCGAGCACGCGGAAGTCCGACGAGTCGAGCATGACGGGCACCCGCGCGATGTCGGGCTCGGACGCGATCAGGTCGAGGAAGGTGGCCATGGCCTGGACGCTGTCGAGCAAGCCTTCGTCCATGTTGACGTCGATCATGAGCGCGCCGCCCTCGACCTGGTCCCGGGCGATCGCCAGCGCGGCCTCGTAGTCGCCCTCGCGCACGAGCCGCGCGAAGCGGCGCGAGCCCGACACGTTGGTGCGCTCGCCGACGTTGATGAAATCCCCCGGCCTGCGCACCACCAGCGGCTCCAAGCCGGCGAAGCGCGGCTGGGAGCGGCGCCTCGGTGGCCGGCGAGGTGCGTGGCGCGCGGCGGCTTCGGCGAAGACGCGGATGTGCTCGGGCGTGGTGCCGCAACAGCCGCCGATCACGTTCACCCAGCCCTGCGCCAGGAATCCCTCCATGACGGCCAGCATCTCGCCCGGTCCCTCGTCGTACTCGCCGAAGGCGTTGGGGAGACCGGCATTGGGGTACGCCAGGGTGAAGCGGTCGGTGAGGCCGGCGAGCTCCTCCACGTGGGGGGCGAGGCCGCTGGGACCGAGCGAGCAGTTGAGGCCGAACGCGAAGGGCCGGGCATGCTCGAGCGAGATGACGAACGCCTCCAGCGTCTGGCCGGAGAGGGTGCGACCGCTGGCGTCGACGATGGTTCCGGACACGATGACCGGCAGCCGCACGCCGCGCTCCTCGAAGACTCGCTCGGCCGCCACCAGCGCAGCCTTGGCGTTGAGCGTGTCGAACACCGTCTCGATCAGCAGCAGGTCCGCGCCCCCGTCGACGAGGCCGTGCACCTGCTCGGCGTAGGCGCGCTCGAGCGCGTCGAAGGTGATGGCGCGGTAGCCGGGGCGCTCCACGTCGGGCGACAGGCTGGCCGTTCGGTTGGTGGGCCCGATCGAGCCCGCCACGAAGCGCGGCCGGTCGTCGGTCGCGATGGCGTCGACGGCCTCACGCGCCAGCCTGGCACCGGCCTCGTTGATGGCGCGGATCGCGTCCTGGAGGCCGTACTCCGCGAGCCCGACGGCGGTCGCGTTGAAGGTGTTCGTCTCGACGATGTCGGCGCCGGCCTCGAGGTAGGCGCGGTGGATGCCGCGGATGGCGTCGGGCTGGGTCAGGCACAGCACGTCGTGGGCGCCCTGCAGCGGGCGGTCGTGGCCTCTGAAACGGGTGCCCCGGTAGGCCGCCTCGTCGAGCGCGAGCTGCTGGATCATGGTGCCCATCGCCCCGTCCAGGACGAGGATGCGTTCTGCAAGCAGGGTCTCGAGGCGCGAGCGCGCGTCCGCCATCGCTACTCCACGTCCCTCCGCACCATCACCCACGCCAGCCAGGCGCCGAACACGAGGAAGTACCCGGCCATCACCGCCAGCGCGTGCCCGAGGGTCAAGCCGCGCCCCAGCAGGTTGCCGATCGGCCCGAGATCGGCGTTCTGTGGGGTGCCGGTGCTCTGCAGGAAGGCGCTGAGCGGGTGCCGTGACGGCGCGTACAGGTTGGCGGTGAAGAAGTAGTGCGGCAGCGCCTCCCACGCCTGCTTCAGCCTCAGGGCCTGGAACACCGCGTTGAAGCGGGTCAGGGGCTGGAGCTGGGCGAGGGTGTTGAGGATGGTGTAGAGGCCCTCGAGCAGCGCCGGCAGGAAGATGACCAGGATGATGCCGAGCGTGCCGCTCCTCACCAGGAACACCAGCAGGTAGGCGAGCGTCAGGGCCGTGAGGAGCTGCAGCCACTGCAGCGCGAACAGCCCGGCCACCTGACCCCATGGGCCGCCGAAGGTGGTCGGCAGGAACAGCGTTCCGGCGGCGCCGGCCGCGGTGGAAGCGGCCAGGCCGCCCGCCAGCAGCACGCCGAGCAACACCATGCCCGCAGCCAGCTTGCCCGCCAGGACCGCGAGCCGGGCAGGCTGCACCGCCAGCGTGGTCTTCCACATGTGCTGACTGCGCTCTTCCCCGATGAACAGGCCGGCGAACAGCGCCACCGCGATGATGTAGGCCGTCGGACTCATCAGCGCCGGCGCCATGAGCGCCAGCCGCGCCAGCCCGAAGGGGGAGGCGAAGCCCTGCAGGGCTTGCTCCACGGCGCCTTGCTGGTTGGCGAACGAGGCCGTCAGGTTGCGGTCCAGGACGGCGGCCGTGATCAGAGTGACGGCGGGCAGGAGCACCCAGTACAGGGCAGCCAGGACGTAGAAGCGGCGCTTGCGCAGGGCCTTGAACAGCTCGGCTCGGAGGACGTTGAGGGCAGCGGTCACGTCGGCCGCCCTTCGGCGCCGACCAGGCGCAGGTAGGCGTCCTCGAGCGTGGCCGCGCCGCGGCGCGCCTCCAGGACCTCCACGCCCTCGGCCGAGAGCCGTGCGAGCAGGCCGGCCGCGTCCTCCCGAGGTACCGAGACGACGGCTCCGTGCGCGCCGTGGGGCGTGGGCTCGAGCCCGAGCCGCCCGAGCGCCGCCTGCAGCGCAGCGCCGTCCGAGGCCTCGATCTCGTAGCTGACGCTCTGGGCGTCGGCCGCGCTCAGGAGGCCCTGGAGCGGACCGTCGTACCGCAGGGAGCCGCGATCGATGGCGAGGATGCGCTCCACCAGCCTCTCGATCTCGGGGAGGATGTGGCTCGAGACCAGGACCGTGACGCCCTCGGCGGCGACGTCGCGCAGCGACTCGCGCACCTCGGCGATGCCGGCGGGGTCGAGGCCGTTGGTGGGTTCGTCCAGGAGCAGGACCTGCGGACGCCAGAGCAGGGCGCGGGCGAGCGCCAGGCGTTGCCGCATGCCCTGCGAGTAGGCGCGCACCTTCTTGTCCGCCGCCTGCTCCATGCGCACGAACGCCAGGACCTCGTCGATCCTCCGCTCGGGCACGCCGCCGTGCAGGATGGCCGCGTGCCGCAGGTTGCCGCGCCCGCTGAGGTAGGGGTAGAAGCTCGGTTCCTCGATCATGGTGCCGACGCGGCGGAGCTCGGGCCCTGGCACGGTGCCCCCCAGCACGGCGCAGGCGCCGCCGCTGGGTCGGACCAGACCCGCCAGCATGCGGAGCGTGGTGGTCTTGCCGGCGCCGTTCGGGCCCAGGAACCCCACGATCTCGCCGGGGCGGATCTCGAAGCTCACGTTGTCGACCGCCTTGGTGCGGCCGTAGCGCTTGGTGAGCGAGGTGGCGGAGATGGCGCTGGTCAAGGGGTCCTCCGTGGGCGTGGCGGGCGTGCCCGTATGGGCGCCCCGGCGCGGCTCCGACCTCCAGTGTACGCAAGGACGGCGTGCGGGGGTTCCCAGGGGCGCTGCCCGTCGCGCGGGCCCTGTCGCCCCTGTCTGCCCGGGAAGCCGAGGCGCTGTGATGCCGGTACCCGGCCGCGCGGGAGGGGCCCGTAGGGTGGTTGCGCGGCCACAACCCGTTCTCCGCTCGCTTCGCCCAACGTGCCGCAACCTGCAACGCAGCGTTGGGGGAGGAGGGAGGTCCGGCATGCGACGACGCTTCGTGCTCGTCGTCGTGGGCAGCGTCTTGCTGCTGCTCGCGGTGGCGGCCTGCGGCGGCGCCAGCTCCGGTGGCGGTGGCGGTGGCACGGGCACCAGTACCTGGGGCACCGCCATCTGGGGTCAGGCGACCTGGGGTCCGTGAGCGGGACCCGTCGCCCAAGCGCGGCGGCGGGAGTCGTCGCGAGGCGTTCGCTCGAGAATCGTGGCGACCCACGGGAGGGGTCCTTCCTATGAGACGAATCCAACTCCGGTACGTACTTCTGGCCGTGACCGCGCTCGGCCTGCTGGTCTGGGGCGCGGCCGTCACCATCCCCAACAGCTTCAGCGACGGCGACGTCATCAGCGCGAGTGAGATGAACGCCAACTTCGCGGCCGTGAAGGCCGCCGTCGATGCGAACGAGGCCGCCGTGGCGTCGCTGCAGAAGGGACCGACGGTGTTCTTCGAGGACCTGGTCGTGGGGAGCATCACGGTCGACGCCAGCCACCACGTATGTCAGACGCCGGGATATACGGCGTCGGCGAGCGAGAGGGCCATCGTCCATGTGCAACTGTCGGTGAGCGCGTCGAGCGCGCAGACCTTCTCCTCCTCGGCCACATACAGCTCGAATGGCGGCACCACTTTCAGTTTCTTGAATGGATCCTTCGCGCCCGTGACGATCCCAGCAGGCGGCTACGGAAGTGGATCGCTCACGGCTGCTGTTGATCTCACCGAGGGGACCACGTACGTCTTCGCGGCGACCCCGGAGCCCGTCCTCGGTTCCAGCGCGTTCACGGGAACGGTCCGTTGCCATGTGGTTGCCGAGATCGTCAAGCGTGATCCTGCGCAGACGCTGTCGGTGCTGTCAGCTCGGCCCGGAGGGGATCGCTGATAGACGCTGACTTCACTCCGCCTTCGCCTCCCGCTCCATCAGCGCCCGGAGCGCGTCCTCGACCGCCTTCCCCTCGTAGACGACCCGGTACACCTCGCTGGAGATGGGCATCTCGAGGCCCATCTCCAGCATCTTCCGGTGGACGGCCAGGGCGGTCGGGATGCCTTCGGCGGTGAGGTGGCTGGCCTCGATCTGCGCCAGCGTGGCACCGTGGGCGAAGCGCACGCCCGCCAGGTGATTGCGCGACTGGGCGCTGGCGCAGGTGGCCACCAGATCGCCGAGCCCGGCGAGGCCGTAGAAGGTGCGCGGGTCCCCGCCCAGGTGCATTCCGAGCCGCACGATCTCCGCCAGGCCGCGGGTGATGATGGCGGCCTTGCTGTTGTCGCCGAGGCCGAGGCCGTCGCACATGCCGGAGGCCAGCGCGATGACGTTCTTGAGCGCGCCTGCGATCTCCACGCCGACGACGTCGGTGCTGGTGTAGACGCGCAAGGGGGAGTCGACGAGCAGCGCCTGGGTGCGCTGGGCGAGGACCGCGTCGGTGCTGGCGACGGTCGCGGCGGCGGGCTTGCCGGCGGCGATCTCCGCGGCCAGGTTCGGGCCCGACAGCACCGCCACCGGTGTGCCGGGTCGCTCCTCCTCCACGACCTGGCTGAGCCTTAGGAACCGGTCCGCTTCGATCCCCTTGGCGGCGAGCACCAGCGGCACGGACGAATGCGCCCGCGTTGGCAGCGCGCGGGCCAGGGCGCGCACGGCCCGGCTCGGAACCGCCACCACGGCCAGCTCCGCGTCGGCGGCGGCCGCGAGGTCGGCGGTCGGCCGCACTCCGGCAGGCAGCGGGAAGTCGGGCAGGTAGTCGGGGTTCTGGCGCTGTGCGGCCAGCACCGCCGCATGCTCGGGTCGCCGGGCCCAGAGCGTCACCTCGGAACCGGCTTCGGCCAGGAGCGAGGCCAGCACGGTGCCCCAGGCGCCGGCGCCGAACACGGCTACGGCCGTGCGGCGAGATGGCGTGTGGGACATGCCAACAGCGTAGCAGGGTGGTAGTATGGCACTCGGCGCGGCCGAGTGCCAGTGCGGCGGGTGCCGTGCGCTGGAAGCCAAGAGCGCGTGGAGGACGCATGCCAACGTATGTCTACAAGAACTTGAGCACGGGGGATACGTTCGAGGTCCACCAGCGGATCACCGAGCCGGCGCTCACGGAGCATCCGGAGACCGGCGATCCCGTCAAGCGCGTGATCCAGCCGGTGGGCATCGCCTTCAAGGGGTCCGGCTTCTACGTCAACGACAGCCGGGCCGGCTCGAGCACGTCCTCGAGCGGTTCGAAGGAGAGCTCGGGAGGCGCCGCCGCCGGCGCCGGCAGCTCGGGCGACTAGCCCGCTCGCCGTCCGGTCGGGCTGCGTGGGCGATCCACGGCCCGTCGGTCGCGACGAGAGGTTCAGCGAGCGTAATCAACGACGCCGCGCGGCGCAGACCGCGCGGCGTCGTCGTGCTCGGGCTCGTGCCGTAGCGTATCAGCCCCCCGGCGGGACGAAGCTCACCTGGAACAGGTTCGGCCACAGCTTCCCCGTGACGAAGAAGCGACGCGTCGCCGGGTCGTAGGCGATACCGTTCAGGACAGCGTTGGGGTCGTTCAGGGCGGGCATGCGCTTACGCAGGGGGGAGGCGTCGATCACGGCGGTGACGCGGCCGCTGGCCTTGTCGATGCGCACGATGTGGTCGGTGAGCCACACGTTGGCGTAGATGCTGTCGCCCACACACTCGAGCTCGTTGAGATTCTTGACGGGCCGCCCGCTCTGCCGCACCGTGAGCGTGCCCTGCAGGGCGAACGTCTTCGGGTCGCGCCGGTAGAGGGTGGCGCTGCCGTCGCTCATGTAGAGCGAGGTGCCATCGAAGCACAGCCCCCAGCCTTCGGTGTCGTAGTGGAACTGGCCGAGCGGGTTGAAGGTGGCGCGGTCCCATTCGAACGCGGTGTGCGAGCGCCAGGTCAGTTGGATGAGGCGGTCGCCGACGAGCGTCAGCCCCTCTCCGAAGTACGGTTGCGGGAGGTCGCGACGGCGGACGACGGTGCCGCTGGAGAGGTCGACCTCACGCACGCTCGAGTGCCCGACCAGGCCGGTGCTCTCGTAGAGGTGCCCGTCCGCGAACAGCAGCCCTTCCGTGAAGGCGTTGGGGTCGTGGGGATAGGTCGCGTCGACCCTGACGGTGAGCCGTTGCGGGCCGGCGGCACAGGCGCTGAGGCTCAGCAGCGCTGCGGCACCCGCCAGCGCCACGAGTGTGCGCCGAAGGCGGAAGGAGGGTCGCACGAGGGCCATTCTAGGCCGCCGTCACGCTCGCGCACCATCGGCGCGCGGGTGCGCCACGCCTCTCAGGCCCAGCGACAGCGCTCCGAGGCCGCCTTCCAGACGGCCTCCGCGATGGCGTCGGCCGGCCCCGACGCGTCCACGAGCAGCCAGCTCGGGTCGTTCCGGGCCTGTGCCAGGAAGCCCTCGCGCACGCGCTGGTGGAAGCTCAGGTCCTCGCGCTCGAGCCGGTCCTCCGCCCCCCGGCCCGCAACGCGGCGCAGACCCTCCGCCGGGTCGAGGTCGAGCAGTACCGTGAGGTCGGGGCGGAGGCCGTCCGTGGCGCGGCGGTTGAGGTCGCCGACGAAGTCGAGGTCGAGTCCGCGGCCGTAGCCCTGGTAGGCGACGCTGGCCCCGGCGAAGCGGTCGCTGAGCACGACCTCGCCCCGCTCCAGCGCCGGCCGGATCACCTCGCGGACGTGCTGGGCGCGGCTGGCGCTGTACAGCAGGAACTCCACCAACGGGTCGATGGCCACGTCGGCGTGGAGCACCAGCTCGCGGATGGCGTCCCCGGTCTGGGTGCCGCCGGGCTCGCGGGTGACCGTCACCGCGACGCCTTCGCGGCGCAGCCGTTCGCCGAGCAGGGCCACCTGCGTCGACTTGCCGACTCCCTCGGGCCCCTCGAACACGATGAAGCAGGGGTCGCTCACTCAGAACCCCGTCTCAGAGCCCTGTCGGCAGGAGGATGAACTCCGTGTCGAGACCGAACGTCTCGTGCAGCCGCTCACCGAGCAGGTTCACGCCGACCGTCTCGGTCATGTAGTGCCCGGCGTAGAGCGCGTTCATGCCGCGCTCGAAGACCTCGTGGAAGACGTCGTGCTTGGGCTCGCCCGTGAGGAAGGCGTCGAGGCCCTCCTCGTGCGCAGTCACCACGTCCCAGGCGGCGGCACCGCTGACGATGCCGATCGAGCGCACCGCCATGTCGCCACCGGCGTGCACCAGCACCGACTCGCCCAGCGCCTTCTCGATGCGGTCCGCCAGGTCGTGGAGGTC
>JARRMM010000003.1:35000-52209 GCA_037386005.1 Deinococcales bacterium
GGGGCGCCAGTGCCCTGATCGAAAGGAGGCGTGGCGAGGCAACTTCGCGGATTCCGATCAGCCCTCGCTGAGTCGCGTTTCCAAGCGGCCTGCGGGACAACGACAAACTCTCGGATGTGGGAGGAACATGAAGCGAATTCTCATTCTACTTGCTGTTGCGTTGATGGCCACGGCGGCCTTTGCGCAGACGCCGAAGGACACCTTCGTCGCCGATATGTTCGCGTCCATCGACACGCTCGATCCGGCGCAGGCGTACGACACCTCCTCGAGCTGGGTCATCCAGAATGTCTACCAGACCCTGTACACCTACAAGGGTGCCAGCGCCAAGGACTTCGTGCCGCAGCTGGCGACCAGCTACAAGGTCTCAGAAGACGGTACGACCTATACCTTCACGTTGCGCAAGGGCGTCACGTTCCACAACGGCGACCCCTTCACCTGCGCCGACGTGGCGTACTCGATCAAGCGCGCTGTGATCACGAACAATGCGCAGTCGGGCGACTGGATCCTGGCCGAGCCGCTCAGCGGTTACGGCTCCAACGCCAACGACGCGCTGGGCAAGAACGCGACCGACGCGGACTACCACAAGTACTTCCAGACGGTCGACAGCAGCGTGACCTGCCCGGATCCGTACACCGCGGTCTTCCACCTGGCCAGCCCCAGCCCGACCTTCTTCGCGCGCATGCTGTTCTCGGCCGCGTCGATCATCGACAAGAAGTGGGCCATCGAGAACGGGCAGTGGGACGGCACCGAGGCCACCTGGAAGAAGTGGATCGGCTACGACCTGCACAACAACTCCTACCTGCAGGACCACATGAACGGCACCGGCCCCTACGAGATGGTGCAGTGGGTGCCCGGTCAGAAGTTCGTGGCCAAGGCCTACGCCGGCTACTGGGGTGACCAGCCCGCCATCAAGAACGTCCTCATCAACCGGGACAAGGAAGTCTCCACGCGGATCCTCAACCTGCAGAAGGGGAACGCGGACTACATCGATCTGGGTAGCCGCGCCGACGTCAAGCAGGTCGAAGGCTCGCAGGGCGTCAAGGTCTGGAACCTCGACGGCAAGCTCGGCTGGTCCGAAGCGGCCGCGGATGCGGTCTTCCTGAACGAGAAGATCACCGCCGACAACAACCCCAACATCGGTTCGGGCAAGCTCGACGGCAACGGCATCCCGCCGGACTTCTTCGCCAACCAGGACGTGCGGCTGTGCTTCAGCTACGCCTTCGACCGGCAGGCCTACATCCAGCAGGTCGAGCTCGGTCAGGCCAAGAAGATCACCATGGCGCTGCCCTCGAACTTCCTGGGGTACGACCCGAACATCCCCACCTACTCGCTCGACCTGGAGAAGGCCACCCAGCACTGCAAGGCCGCGTTCGGCGGCAAGCTGTGGAGCAACGGCTTCAAGATGACGCTGCTCTACAACACCGGCAACACGGCGCGTCAGACGGCGGTCGAGATCCTGAAGTCGAACCTCGAGTACATCAACCCGAAGTTCCAGATCACGACCCGCGGTGTCGCCTGGCCCGACTTCATCAAGCAGGCCAGCCAGCACACCATGCCCGCCTACGCGCTGGGTTGGCTCGCGGACTACGCCGACCCGGATGACTTCATCCACGTCTTCTACGCCAAGGGCGGCTACTACGCCGACCAGATCGGCTTCTCCAACCCGCAGATCAACCAGCTCGACCAGCAGGCGCGCACCGAGACCAACCCCGAAGCGCGCAAGCTGCTGTACAGCCAGATCGGTCACCTCGCCCACCAGCTGGAGCCCATCATCCTGCTCCCGCGGGCCTGGCCGATCCTCGTGACCAGCTCCGGCCTCCAGGGCGTGTACTACAACCCCCTGATCGGAAACGGAACCTTCCTCTGGAGCGCGGTCTCCAAGTAGGGGACGCGATCCGACCGCAGCGAGGGGGCGGCCTGCCGGCCGCCCCCGGCTGCGGAAGGCATGGGGTGATACGCACTTGTTCACATTCATTTTTCGGCGCGTCCTCTATCTTCCGCTGGTGTTCCTCGGCGTCACGCTGATCATCGTGCTGCTGATGCAGCTCCTGAGCCCCGCCGAGCGGGCGTCCACCTTCATCACGTCACCCGCCCAGCTTCAGCACATCGACGTGGTCATCAAGCAGTACGGTCTCGACAAGCCCTGGTACAACCAGTACTGGCGCTGGATCAAGAACGCCGTCCAGGGCGACCTCGGCTACTCCAGGGTCGCCAAGATGAGTGTCGCGCAGGCCATCGCCACGCGCTTCCCTCGCACCGTCACCCTGGCGCTCGCCGCGCTGCTCCCGATCGTGGGGGTGGGCATATGGATGGGTACGGCGGCCGCGCTCAACCGTGACAAGATCATCGACCAGATCTCCAGGGTGCTGGCGATCATCGGCTGGTCGCTACCGACGTTCGTGCTCGGGATCTGGCTGCTGGTCGTCTTCTACGGAGGGCTCGACTGGTTCCAGCCGGGACAGGTCACCGTGGCAGACTCGATCCGATTGTCGAACCTGACGGCCAGCGGGGTCTTCCATCACTACACCGGCTTTCTATTCCTCGACGCGCTCCTCAACGGGAAGTTCGGCATCTTCCTCGACGTGATCTGGCACCTCATCCTGCCCGTGATCACGCTCTCGGCGGTCACCAGCGCGCAGATCATGCGGGTGATGCGCTCCTCGCTGCTCGACGCCCTGGGCCAGGACTACGTGCGCACCGCCCGGTCCAAGGGCCTGGCCGAGCGCGTGGTCAACAACAAGCATGCGCGGCGGAACGCGCTGATCCCGGTGCTGACGGTCTCGGGATTCACGATCATCCTGCTGTTCAACGGGGTGGTCATCACCGAGACGATCTTCTCCTACCCCGGCATGGGCTCGTGGCTGGCGGACGCGGCCACGCAGCTCGACTACGCCTCGGTGCTCGGCGGGGCGGTCTTCACGGCGGTCGTCGTCGTGTTCGCCAACCTCGTCGTCGACGTCCTCTACGCCCTCGTCGATCCCAGGATCCGGTACGACTGATGGACAGCTCCGCAGACGACCTCCATACCGCGCCGGCAGCGGCGCTGAGGGAATCGGAGCGCGGCTTCTGGCGCTCGAAGGCGATGAAGCGCTTCCGGCGCAACCCTCTGGCGATCACGGGTACGGTCATCGTCATCCTCTACATCCTCATCGCCGTGTTCGCGCCGCAGCTCACCTACTTCCAGCTCAAGACCATCCGCAACACCTGCGTGCGGGACCTGGGTCTCGGCATGGGCGAGACGAACAAGATCGTCGAGCCGTGGACGGGAACGTTCTGGCGTTCGATCGTGGCCCCGCCCTCGTCGTGCTTCACCATCCCGCGCGCGAGCTACTCGTCCGTGCCCGCCCCGGCGAGCGGCAAGCTCTGGCTGGGCGCGACCAGTGGCGGCTACGACATCTACTACGGCCTCGTCTGGGGCACGCGCTCGGCCTTCTACGTGGGCATCCTGGTGGTGGGCTTCGGGATGCTGATGGGAGCGCTGGTCGGCGCCATCGCCGGCTACGCAGGGGGATGGCTCGACAACGTGCTGATGCGCTTCGTCGACGTGGTGCTGTCGATGCCCAACCTGGTCATCGCCATCGTGATCGTGACCATCCTGGGCCAGAGCCTGACCCACGTCATGATCGCCATCGCGGCGGTGCAGTGGGCGCCCTACTCGCGCATCCTTCGCGGCGACATCATGGCCATCAAGGAGCGTGACTTCGTCGACGGGGCGCGAGCTCTGGGGGCGCGAGGGCCTAGGGTAGTGCTCCGGCACATCCTGCCCAACTCGCTAGGCCCGCTGCTCGTCATCGCGAGCCTCGACATCGGGGCCATCGTGCTGACCGCCGCGGCCCTCAGCTTCCTCGGGCTGGGCGCTCCCGTCGGCTACGCCGACTGGGGCCAGATGATCAGCTTCGCGCGCGACTGGATCAAGGGCCCGCCCGGCCAGCCGCTCGCCTACTGGTTCGTCTCAGCCTGGCCCGGCCTCGTCATCGTGATCTTCGTGCTCGGCTGGAACCTGCTCGGGGACGCCGTGCGCGACGTGCTCGACGTGCGGAGCTGAGCTCCCCCTCCGGACGAAGGGACGGCCCGCGCTCGAGAGCGAGCGCGGGCCGTCGTCGTGGGGGCAGCGGCTCGAGCTCCGGCCCGCGGGGACAAAGGACCCCCGCGAAGGTGGGCCTCAGGCCGGCACCCTAGCGTGCGGCGTGGGGGGCGAGGTCGGCGAGCGGCCCCGTCAGCGTGCTCTCGGACGGCATGGCGCCGTTGAGCGCCCACAGGAACGCCGTGAGCTGGACGTAGGTCTGGTCGCTGAACTTCCCTGGATCGTAGCGCGGCATTGCCTTCCGGAGGAAGCGGAACAACGCCGACGGCGTGGGGTACTCCTGGAGCAGGTCGGTGCCGCGTAGCGCCGGCGGGTCGCCCAGCGAGAAGCTGTTGTGCGGTGTGATCGGCGTGTCCGACCAACGGGGCGGGTTGCCGGGGAGGTGGCAGCGCTCGCAGTGACGATGGTCGGGGATGAACGCCAGCTTGGCTTCCGCGAAGCCCTTGCCGGTCGGGCCGTGGCAGGTCGCGCACACCACGTGGTAGGTATGGGCGCCTGCCGCCACCTGGGGGCTCGCGCCGGCGAGCAGGTTCTGCAGGACCGGGTAGCTCGTGGGCGAGGGCATGGCGTCCGGCGACGGCATGCCGCCGTAGTCGTTGGGCCCCATCCAGATCTCGGAGAAGGCGCTCAGAAGGATCACGACGGGCACCAGAGCCAGCACCGTGGCCAACCACCGCGTGCCCAACCACCGCAGCATGGAGCCGAGTCTACCAGCCAGCCGTGGACGCCCACGGTCGTGACGCGTCGCGTCGCCGGCTCAGCGATCGGTCAGTTGTGCTTCTTCTCGTCGTCGGGTCGGTCGTCGTCCGGCCGGTCGGCATCGGCGCCCGCCTCCTGAGGAGCCTCGTCAGACTCCCCCGATGTCTCGCTCGCGGCCTCGGGCTCCGCGCTGCCGGCCTCGTCGCTCGGAGCTGCCGACGTTTCCGGCGCCGCTATGGTGCCGCCCGCAGCAGGCGCGGTCGCCGCCGGCGTGGTCGCGCTGCTCGCGGGTGTCGCCGTCGCCGGGGCGCTCGCGGGGGCTGCCGGCTGGCTGGAACGGTCGCCCTGCAGCACGCGTACCAGGAAGTAGATGATCCCGGCGACGATCGCAACGGGCACGATGAACCGCAGGAGCCACCAGATCAGGCCCGCCAGGAACTTGAACAGCAGGCCGATCAGGCCCAGGACCCAGCCGCCGAGCCACAGCACGCCCGTGCCGATGAGCAGGGCGATGAGCCCGAAGACCACCAGTTCGACGACTTCCTGCAGCGAGCGCTTCATGCCGGCAGTATAGCAGGGCGACCCTACGCCTCCCCGGAGAAAGCGCGCGTCCGTGGGCGAAACCGCTCGGTCGCAGGGCGGGCCGGTAGACTACCTGGATGAGGCAGGAGGTCCGGCTCGAGCGGATGGTCCACGGAGGGGCCGCGTTGACGCGGCTCCCGGACGGGCGGGTCGCGCTGGTCAAGGGTGGCCTTCCCGGCGAGCGGGTGGTGGCCGAGCTGGAGCCGGCGCGAGGCGTGCTGCAGGGGCACGTCGTCGAGGTGTTGGAGGCGGCCGCGGAGCGCGTGGAGCCGCCGCGCCATCCGGGGCTCGACTACGGGTTCGTCGCCTACGAGCGCCAGCTCGAGCTCAAGCGTGAGGTCGTGGCCGACGCGCTGCGTCGCGCCTGCGGTGAGGAGCGCGAGGTGCCCCGTGTGCGGCCCGCGCCGGCGCTGTGGAGCTACCGCAGCGCGGTGCAGCCCGCCGTTGCCAGGCGCGGCCTGGGGTACCGGCGCAGCGGCTCCCACGAACTGGTCGTGCTCGAGGTCGATCCGGTCGCCAACGAGGCGCTCGAGGCCGCCTGGGCGGTGCTGCGGGAGCGCGTGGACGAGCTGCGTGGGGTGCGTGAGGTGGCGATGCGCGGCAACGACGCCGGCGAGGCGCTGGTCGCCCTGGTCACGACCCGGTCGGAGCGCGACCTCGTGCCGCTCGCCCACGAGCTGGTGCGTGCGGGCCTGGTCGGCGTGAGCCACGCGCCGTTCGACCCGCGGGGTCGCTTCCGGCGCGGGAGCTCGCGCCTCGCCGGGGCGCGCACCCTGCGCCAGCGCTTCGGAGGGTTCGAGCTCACCGTGGCCGCGACCTCCTTCGCGCAGCCCAACGCGCACGCGGCGGGGGCACTCTACCTGGAGCTGGAACGTTGGCTCCCGAGGGGGCACCACGCCTGGGATCTCTTCGCCGGGGGCGGTGCGATCGCCTTCCACCTCGCGCGATCCTTCGAGGCCGTCACCGCCGTGGAGATCGACCGCTCGGCGGTCGCCCGGGGTGAGCGCGACGCCGAGCGGCTGGGCCTCGCCAACGTACGCTTCGTCCGCGCCGACGCCCGACGCGCGCCGCTGCCGGCCGACGCGGAGCTGGTGGCGGTCGACCCGCCGCGTGCCGGGCTCTCCGCCGAGGTGCGGCGCAGCATCCTGGCCAGCGGGGTGCCGCGGCTGCTGTACGTGTCGTGCGACCCGGCCACCTGGGCCCGCGACGTGGCGGCGTTCGAGCGCGGCGGGCTGCATCTGGCGCGTTTCGAGCCCTTCGACTTCTACCCCCACACCCACCACATCGAGGTGCTGTCGCTGTTCGAGCGTTAGGCCCCGGGGGTATGCTGCGGCCCATGCTGGCGCGCAGGATCATCCCCTGTCTCGACGTGGCCGCGGGCCGGGTCACGCGCGGGCAGCAGTTCGGCCGGGCGGAGCGGGGCGAGCTCGAGGACGTCGGCGACCCCGTAGAGCTGGCGGTCCGCTACGACGAGCAGGGCGCCGACGAGCTGGTGTTCTACGACATCACCGCCACGGCCGAAGGGCGCGGCGCCATCCTCCATCCTGGAGGTGGCGACGCGTACCGCCGAGCGCTGCTTCATGCCGCTCACCATCGGCGGTGGCGTGCGCACGCTCGCCGACTTCCGGGCGCTGTTCCTGGCCGGTGCGGACAAGGTGTCGATCAACTCGGGGGCGGTCGCGCGCCCCGAGGTGCTCCGCGAGGCCGCCGACCACTACGGCAGCCAGGCGGTGGTGCTCTCGATCGACGCCAAGCGCACCGGCAGCGGATGGGAGGTCTACGTGGCGGGCGGACGGAGGCCGACGGGGCTCGAGCTGGTGGCCTGGGCGGTCCGGGGGCAGCAGCTCGGTGCGGGTGAGATCGTGCTGAACAGCATCGACGCGGATGGGATGAAGACGGGCTTCGACATCGAGGCGACGCGCGCCGTGGCGCGAGCGGTCGACATCCCGGTGGTGGCGTCGGGCGGCGCGGGACGCGCCGAGCACCTGCGGGACGTGCTGCTCCAGGGGGAGGCCGACGCCGCACTCGCCGCCGGTATCTTCCACCGGGGCGAGGTCACCGTCGACGAGGTCAAGCGCGTCTGCGCCGAGGCCGGCCTGGTCGTGCGCCGCATCTGAGTCGCGGCCCGGGCACGAAGCGGGAGGGAACCGTGAGCGACGAACGTCCACACCTCGAGACGCTGGCGGTCCGCGCGGGACTGGAGGTCGATCCGGCCACCGGCGCGGTGACGCCGCCCATCCACCTCAGCACCACCTTCGAGCGGGCGGTGGACGGCAGCTACCCCCACGGCTACGTCTACACGCGGAGCGACAACCCCAACCGGCGCGCGCTCGAGTCGGCGCTGGCGCTGTTGCAGGGTGGTGCGGACGCGGCCGCCTTCGCTTCCGGTTCGGCCGCGGCCTCGGCGGTGCTGCGGTCGCTGCGCCCGGGGGAGCGGGTGTTGCTGCCACGCGAGCTCTACCACGGGATCCGTAAGCTGGTCGACGGCGCGCTGCGCCCCTGGGGGTTGACCGCGGAGACCGTCGACCTCACCGATCTCGATGCGCTTCGCAGTGCCTGGCGCCCCGACGTGGGGCTGGTGTGGGTGGAGACACCCTCCAACCCGCTGCTGAGCATCACCGATGTGGCGGGCGTGTGCGACGTGGCGCACGAGCGCGGCGCGCTGGTGGCGGTCGACGCCACCTGGACACCCCCCGGTGTGGCCGACCCGCTCGGGCTGGGAGCCGACCTGGTCGTCCATGCCACCACCAAGTACCTGGCAGGGCACAGCGATGTGCTCGGGGGCGCCGTGATCGCCGCCCGCCCGGATGAGCTCTGGGACCGCATCCGCTTCCTGCAGCACAACGAAGGCGCTGTGCCCGGCCCCTTCGACTGCTGGCTCGTCCACCGCGGCCTGCGGACCCTGCCGTACCGGATGCGCGGCCACGTCGAGGGGGCCGCGCGCATCGCCGCCTTCCTGGAGGGACGGCCGGAGATCGAGCACGTCTACTACCCGGGCCTGGCGAGCCACCCGGGCCATGAGGTTGCCGCGCGCCAGATGGCGAGCTATGGCGGCATGCTGTCGTTCCGGGTGCGTGGCGGTGAGGCCGCGGCCATGGCGGTGGCCGCTCGGGTACGCCTGTTCACGCGCGCCACCAGCCTGGGTGGGGTCGAGAGCCTCATCGAGCACCGGGCCTCCATCGAGGGGGAGGGCAGCGCCACGCCGCGCGACTTGCTGCGGGTGTCGGTCGGCCTGGAGCACCCCGACGACCTGGTGGCCGATCTGGCGCAGGCGCTGGCTGGCTGAGGGCCGGGCCGGGCATCGGCGGCATCCGACGGGGTGCTGCGGCGACGCGCCGTAGACTGGTCGGCATGACGCTGCCCACGCTCCGATTCGACGACCACGGGCTCGTGCCGGTCATCGCGCAGGACGCGGCGACCAGCGAGGTCCTGATGCTCGCCTACGCCGATCGGGAGGCCGTCGAGGCCACCCTCGCCACGCGGCAGGCCCACTACCACAGCCGCTCGCGTGGCGAGCTGTGGCGCAAGGGCGCGACCAGCGGGAACGTCCAGCGCGTGGTGGAGGTCCGCTACGACTGCGACGAGGACGCGTTGCTCTACCGGGTGGAGCAGACGGGCCCGGCGTGTCATACCGGCCACCGGAGCTGCTTCTACCGGACGGCGGAGCCGCCGACCGAGGCCGAGGAGGGTGCGGCCGGAGCCGCGGAGGACACCTCCGGCGCGACCCTGGGTGAAGTGATGACGTTGCTGCAAGGCGTGGTGGCGCAGCGGCTGCGCGACCTGCCCGAGGGGAGCTACGTGCGGCGCATGCACGAGCGCGGGCTCGGCTACGTGGCGCAGAAGGTGGTGGAGGAAGCCGGGGAGAGCGTGGTGGCCGCCCTCGAGCACAAGAACGACGAGCTGGTGGCGGAGGCGTCCGATCTGCTGTTCCACCTGACGGTCCTGCTCGCCGAGCGGGGGTTGACGCTCAACGACGTCGCCGCCGAGCTGGCGCGGCGTCACCGCGACGCGCCGGAGCGGTGAGCCGACCGGCCCGAGCAGAGCCGCCTGCATCCCCACAACCGGGTACCGCCCCCCGTACAACGTGACAAGGTCGGGTCCCGGCTGGCACAATGCAGGGCATGGCGTCCTCGAAGAAGACGGCGAGGCCGCGGGCGGAGCGCCCGGCGGCCGGGAGTAGCTCGGTCGACATGGAACGCGCCCTGGTGCTCGACACGGTTCGCGTGACCGAGCAGGCGGCGATCGCCGCGAGCCGTGTGGCCGGCAAGGGGGACGCCGAGCTCGTGGACCAGGCCGGCACCGATGCGATGCGGCGGGTCCTCAACGAGCTCGACATCAGTGGTGAGATCGTCATCGGAGAGGGTGAGCGCGACGAAGCGCCCATGCTCTTCATCGGCGAGCGTCTCGGCCGCGCCGGAGCGGGTGCCTGGCCGGTGGACATCGCGGTGGACCCGGTCGAGGGCACCAACATCACCGCGCGCATGGTCGCCAACTCGGTCGCCGTGATCGCCTTGGCCGAGCAGGGCGGTCTGTTCCGGGCGCCCGACACCTACATGGAGAAGCTGGTGGTCGGCCCGCCGGCCGTGGGCATGGTGGACCTGTCCTGGCCGGTAGCCGCCAACCTCCGTTCGGTGGCGCTGTCGCTCGATCGTGCCGTGGACGACCTCACGGTGGTGATCCTGGACCGGCCGCGCCACGCCGAGCTCATCCAGGAGGTGCGCGACGCCGGTGCGCGCGTGAAGCTCATCGGCGACGGCGATGTCATCGCCGCCCTCTCGGCGGCGGTCCGCGGTACCGGCGTGCACGCGGTGATGGGCACCGGCGGCGCGCCCGAGGGTGTGCTGGCCGCGGCCGCGCTGAAGTGCCTCGGCGGCGAGATCCAGGGGCGCTTCCGGCCTCGCAACGAGGAGGAGCAGAAGCGGCTGGAGGCGATGGGGGCCTCGGTGGACCGGATCTACCGGACCGGAGACCTGGCGCCGGGCAAGACCATCGTCTTCAGTGCGACCGGCATCACCGACGGCGACCTGCTGCGGGGGGTCAAGTTCTTCAAGAACGGTGCCCGTACCCACAGCGTGACGATGGGGCTCCAGTCGCGGGTCATCCGCTTCAGCGACGCCGTGCACCTGCTCGGCGACGGCGCTCGCGTGACCGTGCAGGTCTGAGACCCGGCCGGCCCCATCGTGGACCCTGCACGGCGACCCCTGCGGCTGGACGGCGTGGCCGAGGGGAGCCGGTCCGACATCGAGCTGCGCTTCCCGCGCGGCCAGGAGGAGCGCGCCGAGGCGGCCGCCGCCCTGGTCGAGGTGCTGCGTCCGGTGGTGGCCCGCTACCTGGGGGCGAGCTGGCAGGGGCCGCTGCGGCTCGAGCTGCTGGCCGAGCCTCGTGCGAGCGGCGCCAACCCCGTCACCGGCACCCTGCGCCACGCGCTCCGCGGGTTCGATGAGCGCTCCCCCCGGTCGGCGGGGGCGCTGAGCTACGAGCTCGGGCGGATCCTGTTCTACCGCTCCAGCCGCGAGGAGTCCTATCCGGGCCCGGGCCCACGCCATCCCGACTGGCTGCTCGAGGCCGCGCTGCTGCCGCTCCGGCACATCTGGGACGACCGACATGCCTGGATCGACGCGGTCGCCGAGCAAGTGGACCTGTTCCGATGGCGCAAGCCGTTCGCGGAGCCCCTGCTCCGGGACAGTCAGCGTCTCAACCCGAGGCAGCGCGTGGTCGCGTCGGCGCAGTGCCTGCTGCGCAGCCAGACGCTGACGCGCCACGAGCCCGACTGGGTCCGGCGCTGGCGCGCCGCGCTGGCCGGCCAGCCCGCCCTCGACGGGGAGCTCGCGCTGACGGACGTCACCGGTACGGAGCTGGAGGTCTGGGAGCAGCGCTTCGCCGACGACCTGCGCCAGGCGACCGAGACGGTGCGGAGCACGCCTCCTAGGGAGTGGTGACCGGTCCGGAGGCGGCTCTCAGAGCCTCGCGTCGCGTCGCGGCACCGTCTCCTGCATGGTGCGCTTGCCGATCGGCGTCAGCGCCCACTCCAGGAAGCGCTGCAGCGCTCTCCCGCGATGGCTGACGCGGTCCTTCGCGTCGGCGTCGGCCTCCGCGAAGGTCTTGCTGAGCTCGGGGCTGAAGAACACCGGATCGTAGCCGAAGCCGCCGTCCCCCCGCGGTCCTTCCAGGATCTCGCCGCGGCACTCGCCCACGAAGCTCTTGACCTCGCCGCCCGGCGTGGCCAGCACGACCGTGCTCACGAAGCTGGCGCCTCGCGCCCCTCGAGGCACGTCCCGTAGCTTGTCGAGCAGGTAGGCGATGCGCTCGCCGTCGCGGAGGTTGCCGCCGTATCGGGCCGAGTAGACGCCGGGTGCCCCGTCCAGCACGTCGACCTCGAGGCCGGAGTCGTCGGAGAGGGCGGGGAGCCCGCTGCGCAGGGCGGCGTAGCCCGCCTTCAGCAGGGCGTTCTCCTCGTAGCTCGCGCCGGTCTCGTCGGGGAACTGGGTGATGCCCGCCTCCGTAGCCGACAGCAGCTCCACGTTGAGACGGCCGAGCGCGCGACGGAACTCCCGCAGCTTGCCGGGGTTGCCGGTGGCGATGACGATGCGCAGGCGGCTCATGGGAGTTGGGGCCTCACGATGTCCAGAACGCGCTGAACGGCGGTGACGCCGTTGGCCACGAGCGTGACGTAGGTCTCGGCAGGGATGGGCCGGTCCTCGCCGCCGCCCTGCACCTCCACGACCTCGCCCTCCCGGGTGGCGATGACGTTGAGGTCGACCTCGGCCTGCACGTCTTCACTGTACTGGAGGTCGACGTAGGTCTCCCCTTGGACCACGCCCACGCTCACCGCTGCCAGCTCGTGCTGGAGCGGCCACTCGGACAGCGTGCCGTCGAAGACGAGGCGGCTGGCGGCGTGATGGAGGGCGGCGTAGCCCGCGGTGATGCCGGCGCAGCGCGTGCCGCCGTCGGCCTGCAAGACGTCGATGTCGATGATGATGGTGCGGTTGCGGAACATCTCCAGGGCGACCACGCTGCGGAGCGCACGGCCGATCAGCCGCTGGATCTCCTGCGTGCGCCCGCCCGCGTAGAGGCGCTCGCGCTGACTGCGCTCCTGGGTGCTGCGTGGCAGGAGCGCGTACTCGGCCGTGAGCCAGCCGCTCTTGGCGCGCTGGCCCCGCAGGTGGGGTGGCAGCCTGTTGTCGATGGTGACGGTCGCCAGCACGGTGGTGTAGCCCCACTCGACCAGGGCCGAGCCCTCGGCGTAGCGGTTGAAGCCGGGGGTCACCTTGATGGGGCGTAGCTCGTCGGAGCGGCGGGTCGTTCGCATAGCGGTCGTGGGCCTCAGCGGGGGGTGGGCTCGAGCGCATCCAGGACGATGCGTTCGGCGGGGCCCATGGGGCCGCCCAGGATGGTGGCGGTGTGGAGGTAGGTCTCGACGTCGCCCGTGACCAGGTGACGCACGCCACCGGCGCTGCCCGCCGGGGCGGCGAGCCCCATGGAACGGAGGTCGCGCGCCACCACCGCCGCGGTGGACTCGGCCGAGTCGACCAGCGTCACGTCGTCGCCGAGGACGGCCTGCAGCGTCGTCTTCAGAGCGGGGTAGTGGGTACAGCCCAGGATGACCGTGTCGAGCGCGGGCCGCGGCGCGAGGTAGTGCTCGGCGACCAGAGCGGCGATGGCGGAGTCGGAGATGCCCTCTTCGACGATGGGGACGAACAGGGGACAGGCCTTGCCCCAGGTCGTGGCGCCGGCGGCCTCGAGCCGGTCCTGGTACACGCGGGCCTGGATCGTGCCCACGGTGCCGAGCACGCCGATGCGGCCCGAGCGGGTGGCGTCGAGGGCGGCGCGCACGCCGGGCTCGACCACACCCCAGACCGGAACCGGCAACTCGTCCGCCAGGGCCGGGAGGCTGGCCGCGGACGCCGTGTTGCACGCCACCACGATCCCCTTGACCCCCCGTGCGAGGAGGGCCTGGCTGATCTGACGCGCGAAGCCACGCACCATGTCCAGCGGCTTGGAGCCGTACGGCACGCGCGCGGTATCGCCGAGGTAGAGGAGGGACTCGTTCGGGAGGGCCTGGTGGAGGGCGCTCAGGACCGTGAGGCCACCGACCCCGGAGTCGAAGACGCCGAGCGGCTGGGTGGCGAGTTCCGGCACGGGCGTAGCTTACCACCCGCGGTGCGCCGGCGACGTGGACAATCCTGCGTCGACGACGGAGGCCGACGGCCGCGACGCGGTCTCAGGTGAGCATCTCCACGTAGAAGGCGGGGCCGGCGGGGAAGATGCGGGTGCCGCCTCCGCCGCGGTGACGGAGCAGCAGGAACGTGCGGGCGCACTGAGCGTTGCTGAAGGGGCCGACCACGCACCCCCGCTCCCCGCGCCAGGCGGCCGGCGGGACCGCTGCGGTGACGTGGGTGCCGCGATCATCATGAAGCCAGACGTGTTCCCTAGGACGCATGGGGACAGCTCCTCTCTCGCGCCTTCCTGGGGCGCTCCTCCGTGCTATGGGGTCACCCTAGCGGGTCGGCGTGAGACCACCGTAGGACGCCTATGACGAGGGTGAGACCTCGGCGTCGCCCGCACGACTAGATACCCACCTGGGGTATGTGCTAGCCTAGGCAGCGGAGAGCATGGATGGAAGGGAGCCACGCATGGCTTTTCTCGATGACAACATCCGGAGTCAGGTCCGGGACGCACTGAGCGGCCTCCAGCACGACGTGGAGATGATCGTCTACAAGGGTGGTCAGGTCGTCGTCCCCGGGCAGGAACCGGCTGGTGAGCAGGAAGCGACGATCCAGCTCCTCAAGGAGGTGGCGGAGCTCAACGGCCACGTCGAAGTGGTCGAGCGCAGCCTCAGCACGGATGAGGAGGCCAAGGCGCTCGGCATCACGCGGGCGCCGACGACGCTGTTCCGTCGCAAGGGCACGGCCCGTAGCAACATGCGCTTCGCCGGCATCCCCAGCGGCTACGAGTTCACCACGCTGCTCGAGGCGCTCTTGATGCTGGGCGGTGACGATCTCGAGCTCACCCCCACGCTGGAGAGCGTCCAGGGGATCGGCGACGCCATCAGCCTGCAGACCTTCGTCACCCCCACCTGCCCCTACTGCCCGCGCGCGGTGCTGACGGCGTTCCGCTTCGCGTACGTGAACGACCGCATCATCGCCGAGGGCATCGAGGCGAACGAGTTCCCCACCCTGTCGCAGCAACACCGCATCTCGGGCGTGCCCGACACCATCGTCACGGGCGCGAACGCCACGCGTGTGCTGGGTGCGCAGCCCGAGCACGCCTTCGCCGAAGCGCTGATGCAGGTCGTCGGCCCGGGGGCCACGGCCCAGGCCTGAGGTCCCTCACGGGCGCTCCCCGGAGCGTCGAACGGTGCGCGCCCCCGGACCCGGGTCCGGGGGCGCGTTCTCATGGGCGGCCCGCGGCGCGGGGCCGGGGGGCAGCGATCTGGACGAGAGAAGGTGCCGGAACCTTGGGGGGCGATTCCGGCACACCCCGAACCTATCGGAGTCGTGCGCGGGAGGGAAGGGCGGATTCTCGCGTTTCGAGAAGGGCGAGGGTCCGGCCCAGACGCGGCGCGTCCCGAACACGGAGGCGGCTGCGGGAGCGGTAGGTTGGTCCCCGAACCAACACGCGGCCCCGTGGACACCGCGCGGGGCAGATGGGGGAACGACCATGGCCGGATCGGCTGCAGGCATCCGAGGCACGTTGCGTTCGCTCCTGGCGGCCTTCAACCGCCACGACCTCGACGCCGTGATGGAGCACTTCGCCGAGGACTGTGTGCTGTACATGCCTCGGGGGGTGGCGCCGCGCGGGGATCGCTTCGACGGCAAGTCGAACGTCAGGGCTGCCCTGGCGACCCGCTTCGAGGGGCTGCCCGACGTGCACTACGGTGAGGACGCGCACTGGGTTTGTGGAGACGCCTTCGGGGTCTCCGAGTGGACGCTCACGGGGACCCGGCCCACGGGCGAGCGCATCGAGGTGCGCGGCGTCGACCTGCTGGAGTTCGAGGACGGCGCGGTCGTTCGCAAGGACTCGTACTGGAAGATCCTCGACGACGCGTGAGGGTGGCGCCGACGACGTCGGACGGACGGACCAGGGCCATCGCGCGCCTGCCGTGAGGGGCGATCCCTCGCCTCAGGCTCGGCGCCGCGTACGACAACGCCCCTCGGCCACAAAGGCCGGGGGGCGATCCTCGCGTCTGATGGCGGAGAGGGCGGGATTCGAACCCGCGAGGCAGGGATTCCCACCTACACGCTTTCCAGGCGTGCTCCTTCAACCACTCGGACACCTCTCCGTCCCGTCGGTGGCAAGGGTGAGTGTATCAGGCGCCATGGGGGCGGTCAACGAAGCGCGCTGCCCGGCACCGACCGCCCGCGAGGTCCTTCCGCTCGGAACAGGGTGCGCACCACGACATCGTCCCGCCCGCCCGGTCGCCTAGACTGGGAGAGCGCAGGAGGAGCGAGCATGCTGAACGATCGCGTTGTCCTACTCACAAGCCCGGAGGCCGTGGAGGAGTTCCTCGGTCGCTTCCCGTCGAGCGTCATCTTCAAGGCAGGGACGTGTCACAAGACCATGCAAGGCTTCGGCTTCCTGGAAGACCGGCTCGCCGGTCGCGAGGACCTGATGTGCGGCGTCATCCGCGTGGTCGAGGCTCGGCCCGCCAGCAACCTGGTGGCGGAGCGGACGGGCCTCCGGCACGAGTCGCCGCAGGTGATCCTGTTCAAGGACGGAGCGCCCGTGTTCGAGGCCAACAACTGGGGCATCACGCCCGAGGCTCTGGCGGCCGGGTTCGAGCGCGTTCCGGAAGGAGCGCCGGTATCGGCTGAGACCGGCAACGCCGGCACCAGCCTGAAGCCGTACCTGGACGTCCTGGAGCAGTATCTGACCAACGTCATCGACGAGCGCCAGTTCGAGTCGATGTACACGCAGATGTTCCGGGACGACAACGCGCTGCGCTCGCGAGCCGAGGTCGAGGTGCTCAACAGCATCTTCGGTGACGTCGACCAGCACATGAACATGCACCTGATGATGGCCGGGAAGGCCGACAACGCCAAGCTGCGGCAGCGGGCACAGGCGGCCTACGACCAGCTCCGGGAGCTCGCCCAGGCCGCGGCCTGACGTTTCTCCCCTCGGATCCTCGAGCGACCCGGCCGCGCCACCTGGCGCGGCCATGCGGCCACCGGGGAACGCGCCGTAGATCCGGTCGAACGCCAGGCGCAGCACCACGTCCGCCACAGCGTCCACCTCCCAGCTCGGTAGCGGCAGGTAGTTCGGGTACGAGTACATGAACCCGACCACGCCCCGATCGGGCGTGACCTGGAGGATGTCGCCCGAGAGCAGCACGCCCGCCCCCCCGGCGCCTGCCTCCCAGTGCAGGACGGTGCCGCCCGGGAAGTGCCCGCCCGCCCGGACCAACGTCACCCCCTCCCAGAGATGCTGCGTCTCGCCCTCCCAGGCGCGGAGGCGCGGGTGAGGGTCGACCACCCAGCCACGGTCGGCTCCGTGGAGGAACACGGGTGCGTCGAAGGCCTCGGCCCATAGGCGCTGGGCGCTGTAGTAGTGGGGGTGGCTGATGGCGATGGCGTCGACGCCGCCCAGGGCGCGAACCGCCTCGATGGTGGGGCGATCGAGCAGGGTGATGCAGTCCCACAGGACGTTCCCGGAAGGCGTCTGAAGGAGCAGCGCCCGCTGGCCGATGCCGAGGCGCGGCTCGCTGCGGATGGCGTAGAGGGAGGGCTCGAGCCGTTCCACCACGTTCCGGTGCCTGGAGGCGAGCTCGACCGTCGTGGTCCACCGTTGCCCCTCCTCCGGCACGTACTGGCGTACGTCCTCGCAGATGGGGCAGGCGTGCGGCGG
>JARRMM010000004.1:0-39366 GCA_037386005.1 Deinococcales bacterium
CGTCGCTGTCCAACTCGCGAGCGTCGGGCTGGGAGGCGCCCACGGCGTTGACGTGGGTGCCGGGCTCGAGCCAGGCTCCCTCCAGCACGGGCTCCCGCGACGAGGTCACGGTGCAGACGATGTCCGCGCCGCGGACCGCCTCCTCGGCGGAAGCGCAGGTCATCACCTCGAGCCCGAGCGCGGCTCGCGCCCACTCGGCGAAGGCCGCGGCGTGTGCGGCCGTGCGGCTCCACACCCGTACCGTCCGCAGTTGCCGCACCGCCGCCATGGCCTCCAGGTGCGTGCGCGCCTGCACCCCGCTTCCGAGCAGCGCCAGGGTGCCGGCGTCCGGGCGCGCGAGCAGCCGGGTCGCCAGCCCGGACACGGCCGCCGTGCGGATGGCCGTGACGGCGGAGGCGTCGAGGAGCGCGAGCAGGCGGCCGTCGCGCGGGTGGAACAGCAGCACCGCTCCCTGGTGGGCATCGAGGCCACGGCTCTGGTTGTCCGGGAAGACGGTGATGATCTTGGCGCCCAGCACCTCGGGGTCGCCCGTGTGCGCGGGCATGACGGCCAGCACGTCGTGCCCCCGCGGCAGCCGCATCACCGAACGCAGCGGCACCTGGGCGTCTCCGCGGGAGAGTGCTGCCAGCGCCGACGCCATCAGCTCGATGCACGCGCGCATGGGCAGCAGCTCGGTGACCTGGGCCTCGTTCAGGATGCGCATGTCCGTCTCCCTTGTGGCTGTTGGCCCGCCGCGGGCGCCGGGCCGGTCTGCGGGACCAGCCGTCCCTTGCGCGGCTCGCGGCGTTCGAGGTCGAGAAGCGTTCGAAGGCGCCGGCCCCAGCCTACGCGTCGGAAGTGGCTTGCGCCCGGGGGCGGGCGGTCAGGGTCGCGTCTGACGGCCCGTGCGAAGGGGAAGGCGCGGGCGTTCTGGAGCCTCGCCAAGGTTGCCAGGCCCGGACGGGATTCAGGTGGTGGCGGGAACAGCGTTCATGACGGGGTCAGCGCTGGGGGTCGGGATGATCGGCGTCGTTCGACGCGCCCTGTTTGTGGTCCGCTGCCAAGCGCTGCACCCGTGCTCGGAACCGCCGCCAGCGCGGTTCGCTGTCGTGCACGAGCAGAGCCGACTGTGCGGAGAGGTCGGCCGCCTGGTCGAGCAGCTCGGCCGTTGAGAGGACGAGCGCGGGGGCGGTCTGGCTGCCGTCGAGATCGTTACGGAGAGCCGCGGGCGTCAGCTCGACCGAGCCGAGGAGGCGGGTGGCGCGCTCCAGGAGTCTGGATATGAGGGTGCTGTGGGTGGCCATCTGCCAGTTGTTGACGATGATGCGGTGACGGTCGCCGAGGGATCCGGCCAGCGGAGCGATCCGCGCGAGGGCGTCCGCGGCGTCCCACGAACCCGTCATGGCCTCGTCGAGCCACCGGCCCCCTCGTTCGTGCTCCGTCGCCATGGCCCTGAGATCGGCCTTGAGCTTGCCGATCTCGGCCGGCTCGCCCTCGCCCTCCATGAAGAGGATGCCGAGGGTCTCGGTGGCGATGGGATCGTTGAGGTCCTCGCACCCGCGATAGCGGCCGGGCCCGCCGCCGGAGGGAGCCGAGACGGCGTGGCCTCGAGGGCGGTCGTGCCAGCGCAGGGCCAGCGCCTTCAGGGCCCTTGAGGCGGTCTGAAGACGAGCGGCGACCTCGAGCGGCGCGCGCGAGTAGAAGAGCTCGTGCTCTCGGTGGTAGTGCGAGAGGTTGAGGATGGTGTCGAGGAAGGCCCCACGGGCGGCCGCGTCGGACGGGTCCGGGCGGGTCACGATGCCGCCTCGGGCCGGTGGAGCGTGATCGGCCAGGGGGCGTCGCCGACGCGGTCCAGGATGCGGTAGCTGAGAGAACCCGGGATGGAACGGTTGGTCATGAACCGCAGGGCGATGGACGCGACGTAGGCCTCGGCGTGGGCACGGGTCTGCCACTCGTAGACGCCCTGGTAGGCTCCGGTGGTGTCGTCGACGCACCAGTACTTGGAGCGGAACCCGGCGAAGCCCATGAACACGAACATGGGAACGCGGGAGAAGCGGATGTTCTGGCGGACCGTCATGCCCTCCACGGTGAAGCGCACGATGAACAGTGCGTCGGGCGGGCGAGCGGCGCGGCTCACCGTCACGTGCCGGAACACGCGGTAGCGCGCGCCGTCGTCGGTCTCCAGGACGCGGTCGACATCCTCGGGGTGGAAGCGGACCCTGCCGGCGCTCATCAACGCGAGGGTGCGGAGCACGCCGACGGCCGGGTTCGTGCCGCGGTGCAGGCCGGTGGTTGGGGCGGCGGTCTTCTGCATGGTTCCCTCCATACGGTGCCCTCGGCAGGGTGCCCTTCCTACGGTGCCGTGCTTCCGGATGAACGCGGGCGCCGATGGAGCTACAGCGCTGGAAGAAGGAGCGGGCGGGAAGGGTCGCTACCGCGACCACGGCGGTGGCTAGGGGGCCCCGTTCACCGTCTGGACCCTAGGTCGCTCCCGGGTCGCCGGGAAGGGTAGGATGTCCCTGGTGTGGTTCGGTCCACCGGGGTTGCCCACGCTGTAGGCGATGGGCTCGGGCTCCGCCCGGCAGCTCCGCTAACCGCTGCCCGCCGTCAGCGACGACGGCATCAGCGGCCGGGGCAGGCGGGGCCCCAGCTCCTCCACGACCTGGTCGCAGAGGTCGTCGACCGTCACATCGCCGGACTGGTGCAGGACGGTCAGCCCCAGCTCGGTGGCCTGCTGTTCGATGAGGTGGTTGTGCCAGCGGCTTCGGGCCAGGAAGTTCGCGAGCATCCGCTCGGGATCCGAGGAGCCGGAGAAGAACCCTGGTAGGAGCGCCCGTTCACGCTGCTCGAGCACCTCGGGCGCAGCCGCGATCCAGCACGACCACACGTTGTCGAGGCCGAGCTCCGCGACCTGATGCGGTCGAACGTGCCACCCGTCGATGACGATGGGGGACCCGCCGGCAGATGCGTGCTTCCGGATCACGTCCCGTACCATCGGCCAGGTCGCTTCGTGCCGCTGCGCGGCGTCGGCCACGAGTTGCTCCACCGAGCTGTCGGTGAAGTACTCGTGGACGGGCACGCGGCTCAGGGCCCACAGGCCGGGGTGTGTCTCGGGCGTCGTGATCGCCCGGGCGGCGACCACGAGATCGTCCACGGTGAGGGACGTGATCCTCAGCCGATGGGACAGGGCCGCTCCCAACGTCGTCTTGCCGGCTCCGGGCGGTCCACCGACCAGGAGGACTCGGATGGTGGCGTGGTCCATGGCATCCCCTCCGCACGCTCGCTTGGGCGAGTCGACACGTCGGCGAAGGCGCGCGTTGACGTGTTCCGGTGAGCCTGTCTCACCGTCTCTCCACGTCAGACACGCTCTCGGGCCCGGCGCCCAAGCGCCTTCGACGAAGCGATAACGCAGGATAGGGGTGCCGGGTGTGGACGTCTGTACCGGAGTTCCCGCATGTGCGACCCGGTTTCTGGTACAATTACGGTATCTTCAAACCAAGAGTATCCGGTTCTGCCTTCGCGGCGTTCCGGTCGGGGGTGGTGCCGGTCAGGCTCCACCGGAGTACTCCACCCAGTCCGCCGTCTCGACCGACACTCTTGTCAACGCATCGATCACGACTCCGTGGCAGACGACGCCGACATGGCCGCCTACGTGTTCATAACGCCGCAGCACGGCCGTAGCACGCGAAACCACTGCTGAACGAGGCTCCCAGGCGCGGCGCTCCCCCGGCGGCCATTCGCCCTTACAGCGCACGTAGTCCTCATGGGCGAGCCGGACGGCCTCGACACCGTCGTACGTGCCGGTAAGATCGGGAAGCCACTCGTGGAGCTCGTACTCGACCTGAAGGGGAACGCCAAGCCGCCCCGCAAGGATCGCCGCCGTCTGCAGCGCTCGCGTCATAGGCGAGCTCAACAGCAGTGCCAGCGCCGGAAGCGACGTGGCAGTGGCTTCCACCTGCCGCACGCCGGCGGGTGTCAGGGGAACGAGGTCGCGGCCCAGCCCCTTCAGCCGCCGAATTTCGGCCAGCTCGTAGTCCGCCTGCCCATGCCGGATCAACAGGAACCGCGCCATCCGCCTCGAGTCTAGCCGGAGGCAGCGGTCCGCGAGGACATCCGCCTCTTGCCTGCGACCGCGCGCGGGACACATGATCGCGCGATGTTGAGTGTGAGAGCGGGGCAGGGATGAGCGGCGCCATCGTGGTCTCCGGGTTGAGCAAGCGCTTCGGTGACGTCACCGCCGTCGACGCGGTGGATCTGGAGGTCCACGAGGGGGAGCTGTTCAGCCTTCTCGGCCCTAACGGCGCTGGCAAGACGACGCTGATGAGCATGCTGTCTGGCCTGCTGCGACCCGACGCGGGGAGCGCCAGCATCGCTGGTCACGGCATCGGCAGCGTCGCGGCACGGGCCGCCCTGGGAGTGGTGCCGCAGGACGTGGCGCTCTACCCGGACCTGAGCGCGCGAGAGAACCTCGGCTTCTGGGGCCGCATGTACGACCTGCGCGGGGACACCCTGCGCCGCCGCTGCGATCAGCTCCTCGAGGTGGTCGGCCTGGCCGAGCGCCAGCGCGACCGCGTGGGGACCTTCTCCGGCGGCATGAAGCGCCGCCTCAACATCGCCGTGGCGCTGCTGCACGAGCCGCGCGTGGTGATGCTGGACGAGCCCACCGTGGGGATCGATCCGCAGAGCCGCCGCGCCATCCTGGACTACGTGCAGTCGCTGAACCGTGACGGCGCGACGGTCCTCTACACCACCCACTACATGGAGGAGGCCCAGGAGCTGTCGCACCGCATCGCCATCCTCGATCACGGTCGCGTGCTGGCGTTGGGCACCCACGAGGAGCTGGTGCGAAGGGTGGGCGAGCACGACGTGATCGACCTGGAGTTCGCGGGGGAGCCCGACCTGAACGAGCTCGCCGGTATCTTCGCAGACCTGCCGGGCGTGCGGGTCGACGGCGCGGACCCGGGCGGTCACCTGCGGCTGCTGGCCGAGGACAGCGACACGGCCCTGCCGCATCTGTTCCAACGGGCGGCCGTCCACGAGGCGCCGGTGCGCTCCGTGACGGTGACCGAGCCCAACCTGGAGTCGGTGTTCCTCCAGCTCACCGGCCGCGCGCTCAGGGACTGACGGGCCGTGAAGCTCCTCGCCCTGGCCTGGAAGGACCTACGTCGTCAGTTCCGCAGCGGACTGCTGCTGGTGATGATGCTGGGCGCGCCGCTGCTGCTCACCGGCCTCATCGATCTCGCCTTCAGCTCGCCGGCCGGTACGCCGGAGATCGCCACCGTGACGCTGGCCGTGGCGGACCTCGACGCGCCGCCCGCCGGCGCCCCGGTCGCGGCCGGCCGCACCCTCGTGGACGCCCTCTCGGCGCCGGAGCTCGCTTCCCTGGTCCAGGTGGTGCGTGTCGACGACGGCGCTGCCGCGCGCGCCATGGTGGCCCGTGGCGAGGCCGGCGCGGCGCTGGTGATCCCGGCGGACTTCACCGCCGCCATGCTCGGCGAGGTCGCCTCGGCCGCCGCCTCGCTCACGACCGACCCGGCCCGGCCGCTCGGCGCCGGCGTGGCTCAGGACGTCATCCAGCGAGCGCTCGATGCCCTCACGGCGAGCGCGTTGGCGGCTCGGCTCACGACCCAGAGCGTCGCCGGACCGGCAGCGGGCCTGCTCGCCACGCAGGCCGCCATGCGGGTCGCGATGGGCGCGCAGCATGACGCAGGCGAAGGCGTCACGCTGAAGGCTCCGGTAGGCGCCACCGGTTCCTTCGTCACGCGCATGGCTGGCCAGGTGATGGGCGCCATGATGATCTTCTTCGTCTTCTTCACCGGCGCGTACGGCGCTTCGAGTCTGCTGCGCGAGCAGGAGGAGGGCACGCTGCCGCGGCTCTACACCACCCCGACCGGGGCGGCCACCGTGCTGGGCGGCAAGTTCCTCGGCACGGCCATCACCCTGGCGGTGCAGGTGGCCGTGCTGCTATCGGTGTCCGCGCTCGTCTTCGGGATCCGCTGGGGACGGCCCGCGCCGGTGCTGCTGGCGAGCGTAGCCCTGATCGTCGCGGCCGCTGGCTTCGGCGTGCTCCTGCTGGCCTTCGTACGCACCAGCCGGCAGAGTGGGCCGATGTTCGGGGTGGTGCTGACGGTCACGGGGATGGTCGGCGGCCTGATGACCGCGACCTTCACCGATCTGCCACCGGCGTTCGAGCTGGCCTCCCGCTTCACCCCGCAGGGGTGGGCGATGGCTGGCTGGCGCCTGTGTGTCGACGGGCGCGGCGTCGGCGCCATGGCGCTGCCGCTCGCCGTCACCGTCGGCATCGGCCTGGCGTGCCTGGCGGTCGGCGTGCCCTTGCTGCGCCGCCGCTTCGCGCAGGGGGTGCCGTCGTGAAGGTGCTCGCGATCGCCGGCAAGGACCTGCTGCAGGTGATGCGCGACCGCCGCGCGCTCATCTTCCTGCTGCTGATGCCGGTGGCGTTCACCCTCTTCTTCGGGTTGGCCATCCCGACCACGGGTGCCGGCAGCCACGACGCGCGCCTGCAAGTCGGCGTCGTGGACGCCGATGGAAGCCCGCTCTCGGCGCAGCTCCGGCGCGCCCTGGCCGACAGCGGCGGAGCGCGGCCGGAGTCGCTCGACGCCGTGCAGACCCGCTACGTGGACGATCTGGTGCGGCGCGGCGACTACGCCGGCGTGCTGCGCGTCCCAGCCGGCTGGGGAGGCGCCCTCGAGGGCGGCGCGCCCGAGCCGGTCACGCTGGTGGTGGACCGCAGCACGCAGGCAGGCCTGGCCACGGCGCAGGCGGTGCAGGCGGCGGTCCAGCGCTTCCTGGCGGCGCAGCGCGTGGCGGACGCGGTCGCCGCCACGACCGCTGGCGCGGTCGCGGCCCACGGCGGCGCCGTTCCCGACGTTGCCTCCGTCCTCGATGCCTGGCGCTCGCCGCCGCTCACCCTCGAGGTGCACGCCTCGGGCTCCGGCTCGACGTCGGAGACGGGGATGTCCGAGGGACCGTACGATCAGGCTTCACCGGGGATGATCGTGCAGTTCGCCGTCTACGGTCTGATCCTGTCCGCCATGGTGCTGGTCATCGAGCGCAAGCAGCGGGCGCTGGCGCGCCTGGCGACCACGCCGACCTCCCGGGCCGCTATCCTGGCCGGGCACGCCTTGGCGATGCTGGCAGTGGTCCTCGGCCAGGTGCTGGTGCTCGAGGCGTTCGGGCAGTGGGTGTTGGGTGTGGACTACCTGGCCAGCCCGCCAGCCACGGCACTGCTGACCCTGGCGCTGTGCGTGTGGGCGACGAGCCTCGGCATGCTCCTCGGCGCGTTCGCGCGGACCGAGGAGCAGGTGGTGGCGTGGTCGCTGGTGGCGATGTTCGTGCTCTCCGGACTGGGCGGCGCCTGGTTCCCGCTCGAGGTCACCGGACCCACCTTCCGGCGTTTCGCCCACCTCACGCCCACCGCCTGGGCGATGGACGGCTTCCGCAACGTCCTGCTGCGGGGAGCCGGACTGGCCCAGACGTGGCGGCCTGTGCTGGTGCTGGTCGCGTTCGCCGCCGCCTTCTTCGGGCTGGCCGTCGGCCGACTGGGGCGGCGACCGGACTGAGTGATCGCGGCCGGTGCGTGGTGCCTGGCCGGTGCTTCCCGGTCGTTGGCGGGCTGCGCACCGTGCACAGCCCGCCGTGGCCCTGATCGATCGATGGATCTGGTCGGTACAGCTAGTGCACGGCGATGGCTCCACCTCCGAGCGGCGCTTGGATGGCGGTGTCGTAGAGCACGCCGTTGCCGTTGGAGATGCGGATGCGGAAGCTGCCGGGCGCGCCTTCGGTGGCCCACAGGGTGAAGTCGTAACTCCCGCGGCCGTTGACGATACCGGTCCCGGTGATCTGGGCCTTGGCGTCACTTCCGTTGACCTGGAGCGAGTCGAATCGGGTGCTGTGGAACTTGATGTTGGCGGCTGGGACCTGGAACTGGATGCTCCCGACGGGCATGGGCCGGTGCTTCGTGTACTTGGCCACGAACCCGAAGCTGGCCTTCCCTGTGACGTCGAGGGCTTGGTTTCGGGCGGTGTTGTCGATGGCGAGGTAGGGGAAGGCCATGTCGTCGAACCAGCCGTAGTGGTTGCCTCCGACGGTGCTTCCGATGATGTCGGTCGGGTCGCTCAGGGTCCAGGTGTGGACGAGGTTGCCGCTCGCGTCGTGGATGCTCAGGTCGACGGCGAGGACGCCCCCGCTGGTCTCGTAGAAGTGGTGTTGGAAGGTGTACCAGCCGCTGGTGGTGATGGCGATGGGATCCCTGCCGGGGTCCTTGGGGTAGGCGGATCCTGGGCTGGAGTTGTTGCTGGCGCTGATGACGAAGCGGTTGGTGCCGGCGCCGGGGCCCGTCGTATCGCTGCTGTCGTAGAAGCCGGCGTTGAAGATGAAGTCGCGCCTGAATCCGCCGCTGGTGTCACTGATCGAGGAGTCCCAGTCGAAGCGGGTGTCGTCGGCGTAGCCGCCGTTCACGTCGAGGTAGATGTCGATCGAGGTGTAGTAGCCGCCGCTGGGGAAGCTGGCGTGGTAGCCGCCCCACTGTGTGTAGGCGCCCGGGTAGCTCGAGGAGCTAGGGCTCCCTTGCGTGACCTCGGCGAAGTACCCACCGGAAGCAGCGGTGATGCCGTCCGTTCCGGAGGGGACGCGGTTCACGTTGGAGCCGTTGTACGCGGACCAGCCCGTGGTGTCCGTTTCGAAGCCGTTGAAGAACTCGGTAGTGATGGCGTTCGTGGGGGAATCGAACCAACCTCCGCCGGTGACGAATCCGGTGGATGGGTCGAAGACGGGGATGGAGGCGCACGCTGGGGTGCCTCCATTGGCCGTGCACGCCTGGTAGATGCCTGCGCTGGAGAGGGTGTAGCTGGCCCCCTGCCCGACGGCAACGGGTGCGTTCCCCTGTGGCGTGATCGTCGCCGCCGTGGTGAACGTCACGGTGGTGCCGGTCGCGGTGGGGATGGTGTAGCCACCTCCATACGAAGCTATGTTGACGGGGCTTGCGAGCGAGGGGAGCGTGGACGTCGTGTCATTCGGGGTGACCGTGTTGCATCCGGTCAGCGCAAGGCCGAGCGCAATGACGAGCAGTAGGACGATTCGCTTCATGACGTTCCCTTCAGGCTGCACGCTGGAAGCTCTTGGGTATGCCTGTACCGATCGGGAAACCATTTCGGATTGCGTCTTCGTACGTGACCTGGCGTCCATGTGATGGTTGGTTGCTGGAGTTGGCCGTTGGGCGCTGGGCTCCGCGGGGCACCTTCCATCCGCCACGCGAATGCGCTGGAGCCGTGGACGGTCCGCAGCGCACTGGTACCTTTCCGATTCGCCCCCCTTCATGACCGGCAGGTCCATGTCGACTTGACTTTGCGAATCAGCAGTACTCGCCCATGACGCTATCGCCGGCCCAGTAGCGCATCAAGGGAAATCGCGCACAATTCGCGTGGCGCGCAAGGGCTACGACACCCCGGTCCGCTCGGATCGCCTGGCCACCGTGGTGGGATCGAGCAGTGCCGAAAGCTGCGTGCCACGCCTTCATGAAGTGCGGGCATGGGAGGGCCGTGAGCCGCGCGATACCGTGCCCATGCGCAGATGTGGGGTGGTGAGCAGCGGCTGATACGTGGCGTTCAGGCTCTTCCATGGGTTCTCACGCGGGCGCTGTCTAGCGTGACCGGCACACCCGCTCCGGGTGGCTGCCAGGCCGCCCGAGCGATGGAGGAGGACCCATGCGTTGCGCACCATCCATGCCTCGAAGCGTCAAGCTCGCTGCCGCCACCGCCTTGTTGATGCTCGCCGTCGCCGGGAACGTGCTCGCCGAGGGCGTGCAGGCTTCGACGCTGGGCTTGTACGCCGGCCTCCCGGGTGGTGGGGGGCGCCTCATGACGCCACACTCGAACAGCACGGCGCCGCTCAACCGCGCGGCGCAACGGCTGCTCATCACCACCGCCGAGAACGCACCGGACCTGGAGATGGGTTGGGAAGCCACCGCGCGAGCCGCCATGGAGCTGGACCCGCAGGGGACCATCGATCCGCGAGCGCCGCGATACGCCGTGGTGCTCACCCAGACCCACGCCGAAGGACGCGTGCACACGGCGCACGTGCATCCCGAGGCTCTCGACACCAGCCTGCCCGTGCATCCGGGACCGATCCATCACGAGGGCGGAGCGGTTCCGTGGCATGTCGCCTTCGAGCAGAGAACGGGTAGCTTGCTCGGCCCGTCCCATGCCGGCTCCGTCTCGGTCGGCCCAACTGGATGGCATCCCGACCTGGTGCTCGGTGCCGCGTGATCGGCGGGAGTCGGCCGCCGTCGACCTTCAGACCGAAGCCTCGTGAGCCCTGATGCGCGGGCGCGCGGTGCGCCAGGCGTAGAGCACGATGACCGCCATGGCGGCGATCTCGACGGCCGCGAAGAAGGCGTACGAGGCCGTCGCGCTGCCGCCCCCCACGATGAAAGCGGTGGTGAGGACCGCGGCCAGCGTGCTCAGCCAGCGGGTGGCGCCCACGGGCAGCACCAGGCTCAGGAACACCATCGCGATCGGTACCTCGATGAGTACGGAGAACACGAGCAGCAGTCCGGGCGTGGGTTCGAAGCCGACGGCCCCATCGAGGATGGCCTGGAGGGTCCCGGGGTGCAGGAACCCCACGATGTCGGCGAAGGCCATGTTGAACATCACCACGGCCCAGAGAGCGGACAGCTTCACCCTGGTTGCGTCCACGACGGCCGACCTACTTCCTGGGGCGGGAGAGCGACACGTACCAGAGCACGCCGATGCCGATGAAGAAGAGGCCGAGGCCGCCGAAGAAGCCTGCGAAGAAGATCCCTAGGCCTTGTGGTCCCATGTGGTTCCTCCCGTCATGCCGCTCGTTGCGCGAGCGATGTGCCGAGGAGGCCGATGGCGTGACGTCGCCAGGGCGTCCTCCGACCTCGCGCGCGACGCTCTGTGCCTACACCATGCCCGGTCGGGGCCTTCGGGCGCTGTGCCGTCTTCGGGCCGTCATGGTGACCGCGAGCGCCGCCGCCCACAGAATCGCGCTCCACACGAGGATGTAGACCAACAAGCTGGTTCCGGTCACGGCCGGTTGCAGCAGGAGCGTGCTCATCACCAGGCTCACGTGCATGAGCACGACCACCAGCAGGCTGTCGGTCCGCTCATGGACCCAGACCATCAGCGTGCGGAACGGGGGTAGCCAGGAGAACAGCCGCGCCAGCAGGAGGGCCAGGCCCAGCGTCGTGACGAAGCTGTCGCGTTGCCAGAAGAGCGGGAAGTGCCAGGCGCCCCACACCACACCGAGGAGGAGTCCCGTCCTGAGCGCGTCATGGTGTTGTCGCAGGCGAGGCACCGCGAACCCCGTCCAGCCGAGCTCCTCGAAGAGGCCGATCATGATGCCCGAGGCGACGGCGGCTGTCAGGAGGCCACCCTGGTCGCCGGAGGTGAGGATGGCCGGCAGGTAGTTCGGGGCGAACAGCGCGAGCCCGAAGGAGGTGGCGGCGGCGACGGCGGGGGCGATGAGGAGCGCCACGGCGTACCAGCCCAGCGGCACGCGCCACCGCAGCAGGCGTGACCGTAGGCTGCGGAGACCGACCGCTCCGTCGAGGACGCTGGTGAGCAGGAGGGCGGCCAGGGTCGGGCCTGCCAGGATCGCGAGCCCTGCCGTGACCGATTCGAGTTGGTCGGCCGACGCCGGGAACGCACGGGGTCCGAGGGCGAGCGCGAGGCATCCCCACGAGATGAGGAGGGTCAGCACCGAGTACGCCAGCACGGCGTGCCGTTCGAGGCGTGCACGAAGTGCGGTCATGTCGCTGGTTCCTTCCTTGCCGCTCGGTTCCCCGCCACGATGGTGATCGGTAGGAGCACGACCGCCGCCAGGAAGGCGACCACGAAGGCGTTGGACACATCGACGTCGAGGACGAAGGCGGCGAAGAGCGATCCGAAGACGAGGAAGAGCGTGTCGGCCAGGGCGAGCCAGAAGAGCCAGGGCCAGAGGGTGCGGTGTTCGGTCGGCCGGCCGGTCTTGCGCTGGCGCGCTCGCGCGCGTCGACTCGCGAGCGCGGCGACGCCCGCACACAGGCCGATCACGGGCGGTCCCACGCCGCCTCCGACCAGGAGCATGCCTGTGGAGAGGGCGAGGAGGGCCCAACCGCTCGGCCCCGCTGCCGCTCGCCGGGCAGAGACGGCGATGAGGAGCGACGCGAGCGCGATCGTCAGGATGCCGGTGACGAGGAAGTTCGGGATGACGGTGAGGCCGGGTTCGCCACCCAGGTTGTCCGCGATGGGACCGATCGTCCACGAAGGGATGAACAGACCCGGGGTGGTGACGTTCCCTTGGACCACCTCGCCGATGCCGTGGACGAGGCCGCCGAGGCCGGCGAGTGCGCCCCAGAGCCTCGCGGCCGTCGCCAGGCTCGGTCGTGCTCGCGTGTGCCTGCGTTCGATGGTGATTCCGGGCTGGCGTTGCATGTCAACGGTCCTGGGGTGTCAGCGCCGTGATGGCGGCGACGAGGACGGGCGTGGGGTCGAGCATGGCGTCGACGGCGAGCGCGATGGTCACGTCGAGGTCGGGCAGGTAACCCACGAAGGCGAAGTAGCCGGGGCTGCTCCCACTGTGGCCGATGGCTTCGAAGCCTCCCGGGAACACGTAGCGTTCGAGGCCCAGGCCGTAGCCGGTCTGGCCGCCGGGGTTGCGCGCGTCGACGAACGTGGTCATGGCCGTGAGGGTGGAGGCGTCCTGGAATAGCTCGGCCGTTCGGAGAGCGTCGAGGAAGGTGATGAGGTCCGTGGTGGTGGTGACGAGGGCGCTGCCTCCGGCGGCTCCGGCCATCGACGGGTCGGAGGCGGTCAGGTCGACGAGCTGGCCGTCGACCATGCCGTAGCCGTGCATGACGGGGGCATCGATGGCGGTGGCGCCTGGTTCCGGGAGGCTGGTCGAAGCCAGGCCGAGGGGCTCGACGATGCGCTGGCGCACCTGCTCGCGCCAGCTCGTGCCGGTGGCGCGTTCGATGATGAGTCCGAGCAGGTTGTAGTCGGTGTTGGCGTAGGCCCAGCCGTGTCCCGGTTCGAAGGGCGGGGTCTTGGCGGCGGCGAGGTCGAGGAACTCGTCGACGTTCCAGATCCTCCCTGGGTCGCGGCCGATCCGGTCGATGACGGTACCGTCGATCCATTCGGGGATGCCGCCGGTGTGTTGCAGGAGCATGCGTACGCTCACGCGGCTCGCTTGCGGGAAGCGGTCGGTCACCTCGGGTGGGAGCAGCGTGGTGATGGGGGCGTCGAGTGCGAGCGCGCCCTCCTCGACGAGCTGCAGCGTGACGGTGGCGACGAAGGGCTTGGCGATGCTGCCGGCGCGGAAGCGCGCGTCGGGGGTGAGAGGGGTGCCCGAGGCGAGCTCGGCCGTGCCGGCGGCGCCCGACCAGATCGGTTCTCCGGGGCGGTGCACGGCGAGGACGGCTGCCTGGAATCGCGTGTCCGGGCTGGCCACGGCGGCTGCCAGCGCCGCTTGCAGGGCGCCGGTGGGCAGGGGTTGGGCCTGTGCGCTCATGGCGAGAGCTCCCGAGAGGGCGAGCGCTCCCAGCAGGTCACGGAGTGCGTGCCGAAGCTTCATACGTGGTTCCCTTCCCTTGGCTGTGGCTGGCTCGCATCGGGTCCCTGGGTGGGGAGCGTCGCGCTCCCGCCTACGGCGCCTGTCGTCGCGAGGTGGGCTGTGTCGCATGTCGTGACGCGCGCGAGGCTTCCGCCGATGACGCGGTGGCGGCGACGAACGCGGAGATCACGGCCAGGCCGACTCGCGCTGCGCGCGCCACACCTCGGTCAGCCTGGGAAGGACGCACGTCCGCTCCTTTCGAAGGGAGAGGCCGTTCCCAGCCGGATGAGCTTCCAGCCGGCGGCGACGAACCAGAACACGAACAGGAGCCACCACCAGAAGTAGCTCACGCCGACGACACCGAACAGGGAGAGCGCGAGGAAGGCGGAGACGGCGGTGGCGATCCCGAGGTATGCGATGGCCCGATGGAAGATGCCACGCAGCATGGCGAGGGAGAGGAACAGGATACCCACGGCGAACATGCCTTCGTACATAGGGTTAAAGGCGTTGTTCTGGGCGATGAGCGGCATGGCGGCGGTGGCGATGGCGGAGGCATCGCTTGCGGGTGCGGCGGCGTACTTGTCGCTCAGGTCGATGAGGCCGAGCAGCACCGGGTAGTAGGCGAGGAAGAGGATCTGGCAGGTGACGCCGATGATGGCGCCGAGTGCGGCGAGGCTCTTGTCGGCGCGCTCGAGCGCGAGGAAGAACGCGGCGAAGGCGATGATGGCGAAGATGCTCGACACCAGCACGGTGGTCTGCAACGTGAAGTACCAGAGCCGGTGGTCTGCGATGAACGCAAGCGTGTCCGCGCTGCTGATCTGCAGCGCGTGATAGGGCGTGGTGGTGAACAGCACGAAGGGGACGATGAGACCGACGAGGATGTAGGCGAGCGCGGAGATGCCCCCGGCGAGGTAGAAGCCTCTCCAGCTCGCGTCGGGCGCGCTGTCCGCTGCCCGTTCGGCGCGAGCCCTGGTGTCAGGTGCGCGTGCGTGTGCGGTCATGGGCTGCCCTCCACGATCTCCCCCAGGCGGCGGGAACACGCAACACGATGATGGGGCCGATGTGACGGTAGCGGGGACGCGGGCCGTGCGGGTCGGTGCAGGGCCCACACGCCTGTGGGAGTTCCAACCACCGCTATCGATGCTCTGCGTGACCTTCGAAGCGAGCTCCCAGCTCGTGCGCTGTCTCTCTCCCTTCCATGACGACCCGGTCGCCGTCGAAGTGCAGGCGGTAGAGCAGGTGGTCGTTGTTGGCGATGTTGTCGTATTCGAACGCGAACGTCCGCTCGTCCAGCCACGAACCTCGCAGCCCCTGGGGCAGCCCGTAGGGGCCCTGGCTCATGCGGTAGACGCCATCGAGGCCGATCGGCCACACCTGCGGCCCCTCGGCGCCGGTCAGCACGATCTGCATCCGGCCCTCGTCGCCAGTCCCGAAGTCCAGGGCCAACGCCGTGATGCCGAGCGGGTTGGTGTCGAAGACGTACGTCCGTCCGGAGATCTCACGAGCCATCGCAGGGAACGCCGCCACCGGCTTGGGCGCGGGCGCTGTCGCGACGGCCGCGACCGCCTCACGCAGCCTCGCCGTGCCCGTCGGATCTGCAGGCAGAGGGTGCTCCAGGTCGACCACGGCGGACGTCAGGAGCGGCTCGATCTCGTCCCAGTCCAGGCCGCCGCCCGTGGTGACGACGACGAGGTTCCACGCGGGCACGACCACGATGCGCTGGCCGCCCCGCCCCATGGCATAGAACGACGGCGGTTCTCCGGGATTCACCCACCAGCCGTAGCCGTAGTCGTCGTCATCTCCGGGGACGTCCATCTGGGATGCGACCGATGCCGCGACCCAGCTCGGCGAGACGATCTGCCGTCCTTGCCACTGGCCCTGCTGAAGCCAGAGCTGCCCGAGCTTCGCCATGTCCTGGAGGTGCAGGTAGAGGTTGCTCCATCCCCAGTTGTGGCCTTGCGCGTCCGCGTTCCAGAGCACCTCCTCGATGCCGAGCGGCTCGAAGAGGTTGGCGCGGGCGAACGCCAGTGCGGTCATGCCGGTCGCCTTCTGGACGATGGCGGAGAGCACGTGCATCCCGGGGCTGCAGTAGACGAAGGTGGTTCCGGGCTCCGCCGCCATCCGGCGATCCAAGGTGAACTGCACCATGTCCGGGGCGGCCTGCATCTCCTTGAGGGTCTGCTCGTCGTTGGCCGCCGTGCACTCGAGGCCCGAGGCCATGCTCACGAGATGACGGACCGTGATGCGCTCCTTGCGTGCGTCGAGGTGGGCCACCTGCCGGTCGGGGAAGAAGGACAGCATCGGGGCATCCAGGTCCAGCTTCCGCTGTTCCGCTGCGATTCCGACAAGCGTCGTCATGACGCTCTTCGTGACGGACGCCACCTCGTGGACGGTGGTGCCGTCGTACGGGTAGAACGAGGCGTCGACGAAGACGGCGCCGTGCCGCATCAGCAGCAGGCTGTGGATGTCGATGCTCCGTTCCCGCATCGTGAGCACGGCGTCGGCGAGCTTGCCGGCGTCGAAGCCCTGCTCCTCGGGCGTGCTTGCCGGCCACGGCTGAGCAAAGGCCCACCCGGTCAGCAAGGCAACCATCACCAGCCATGTGCGCATCGTCGTCCTCCGCCGCTTTCCTCCCCACGGCACGCTCGACCGGCCTTCTCCCTCACCGGTCCACGGATCGGTGCCCATACCCTCTCCTTCCCTGACCCGAGGGGGCGCTCATGGGACCGTGCCAGGAATCGAGTTGGCGAACGTGGATCAAAGGGCATCGAGGTGGGTCGGTCGCGCGGCGAACGCATCGCCGCCTCGCGCGGCCCATGGGATCAATCCAGCCGTACAGGAAACACGGCGTCTAGGCAAGTGAACATTGTCCCCGACCTTCGTGCGTGGCCCGACGGATGGGCCTTCCGGGATGGTGGCCGAAGGCGTGGTGGCCTCGCGAAGGCGAGCAGCTCGGCGGGGGGTGGAGTGGCGCGGTGTGGGGGTCGTGCGCGCGGCACCGTCCGCGTGGACCGATGTCGGTCATCCTGTTGGGAGATGGAGGCACGGTATGCGCCGGGTTCGCCTGGCCGGTGAAACGCAGGGACGGTCGTGGAGTCTACGTCGACAGTACGGGTTCTACACGGCGTTGTGCCTGATGGCGGTGGTGTTCACGATCGTCGTGGCGCCGTCGTCGGGTCCCTACTTCGGCCGTTTCTACGGCCAAACTCAGCCACTGGCGGTGATGCTCGCTGCTGCCGCCGGTGGAGCTGCAGCGCTCTGGGTACTCTCCCGTTTCGGGTTCGTCATCATCGAGGGGCGTGCAACGATCAGCGGTATCGCGTTGTCGGCGGTGTTCGCGACGGTGCTGGCCGTTGCGATCGTCATGGCCGACGTGCTGTTTCGCTATCCGGAAGACATCAATCTGGCGTTGCCTCAAGCGCTGCTGTTCTATCCGGCGATCGGGCTCACCGCGGAGGTGGTGTTCCATCTCCTGCCCTTGGCTTTCCTGATCCCCGCGCTGGGTGTGACGCTCCGTCGTTCCGGACGGGAGCGGGTCATCTGGTTCGCGGTCGCGTTGGTGGCCGTGCTGGAGCCTACGTTCCAGGTCGTCGTCGCCGGCGGCGGCACGGGGTGGGTCGACGTCTACACGTGGCTTCATGTCTTCGCCATCGCGGCTTCCCAGCTCTATGTGTTCCGCCGGTTCGATTTCGCTTCGATGTACGCGTTCCGGTTGATCTACTACCTCTACTGGCACATCGTGTGGGGGGCCATCAGGATCCCTCTGCTGTTCTAGCGGCCGATCGGAGGCGGCGGTGCGTTGGAGGCGCGCTTCTGGCGGCCGTTGACGCACGACGCTGGTTCGGCTTTCCGGACGGTAGGCAGCATAGGCGCGACAGACACGAAGGAAGGTGGGCTGGGCGTAGGCTCGTAGCATGGTTCGCTACCGGATCGGCGAGTTGGCACGATTCACGGGCGAGAGTGTGAAGACCTTGCGGTTCTGGACGAATGAGGGACTGCTACCGGTCGAGCGGGGGGAGAACCGCTACCGGTACTACCCGTTGGGCACGGAGCGCAGGGTTGCCGCGGTGCGGCGCTTCCAGGGACTCGGGTTCTCGCTGGCTGAGGTGGGCGAGATCTTGGCGCTACGGGAGCGAGGGGTGCGGCCGTGCGGTGAGGTGCGCGAGCGTTTGGAGCGCCACCTTGTGTCGACGCGTCGCCGCGTGGCCGAGCTGGCGGCGTTGGAGGCGGCGTTGGTGGAGAGCCTGGCGTGGGCCGACGACCACCTGGGGGAAGCGTGTGAGGATGCGGCCGCGGTGTGCGTGATCGTGGGGACCTCGGCTTCGCAAGCTGCCACCGTGGAACGCTGAGCGCTTGTTCCGTAGCCCTCAGTGCGGGAGGTCGTAGGTGAAGGGCGTACGGCCTCGTGTGTGGCACGGCTCCTGTGGGCGTTGGGGCTGCTTGGCGCTAGGGGCTGTCGTCCTTGGACGCGGCCTCGAGGGCGTGTCGCAGCTGTCGGGGGTCGGGCCAGCCTCGCCCTTCGTTGTCGAGGTAGCGGCGGCAGGCGCGGACGGGTGGTCCGTCATAGCCTGCGAGGTCGCGGCCGTTGATGCGGAGGGTGGGGGAGCCGCCGAAGCCTTGGCGTTGGTCGTCGGGGAGGTCGTCGATGTTGCGCAGGCGTACGGTGGCGTCGATGCGGCTGGCGGCTAGGGCCTCGCCGAGGTCGTTCCATGCGTGTTGCCACGAGGGGCAGTCGTCGAAGTAGAGGAGCTCGATGGTCGGCATGGTTGAAGCGTAGGGTCTCCAGTGCACGGGAGAGTCCAGGGGTTGGGTCACGCGGCGTGACGGTGGTGCGTTCGCGTCTGTGAGGGGGGCGGCTGATTCGAGCCCCTCCGCCTTTCTCGATGATCAGGGCCACGTTCTTGCCAGCCGAGACGGGCTGGAAGGTCGCGCGCCGGCATCACCGACACGGGCCACCTCGGGCCCGGTTGCCTCGAGTTGAGCGGCCCTCACGCCGGCGGCGGCCGCGGCGCCGGCTAGCGGGCTCAGAGCTTGGCGAAGAGGTTGTTGAGCGACTCCGCGTAGGTGGGGTGGGCGATGGGGGCGTCGCGGAGGGTGGTGTAGGAGAGGTTGCCGAGCATGGCGATCTGGAGGGCGGCGGCGAGCTCACCGCCTTCGGGGCCGAGCGCGGCGGCGCCGAGGAGCTGGCCCGTGGTGGCGTCGACGACGGCTTTCAAGAGGCCGCGGGTTTCGTCGGTCTCCAGCGCTCGAGCCACGCTACTCATAGGGAGGGTGGCGACCTGGACGTCGAGGCCGGCGTCGCGGGCCTCGTGTTCGGTCAGGCCGACGCGGCCGAGTTGGGGGTCGGTGTAGACGGTGTAGGCGAGGATGCGTTCTCTGGTGCCGCGGTGGCCGCCGTCGCCGAGGAGGTCGGAGGCGAGGATGCGGTGGTCGTCGTAGGAGGTGTGGGTGAAGGCGGGTCCGCCGGTGACGTCGCCGAGGGCGTAGATGCCGCTCACCCGGGTGCGGAGGCGGTCGTCGACGGGGACGAAGCCGCGGGGGGTGGGGTCGATGCCGGCGTGCTCGAGCCCGAGGTCGCCGGTGTTGGGGCGGCGGCCGGCGGCGACGAGCAGGTGGCTCCCATCGAAGCTCTGGCGTTCGCCGTCGACGGTGGCGTTGAGGCGCAGGCCGTTGCCCATCGCCTCGACCGCGTCGGCGTTCGCGTTCAGCCGGACGTCGATGCCTTCGTCGCGGAGGATGTCGGTGAGGGTCTCGGCGACGTCGGGGTCCTCACGGGGGAGGAGCTGGGATCCGCGTTGGAGGAGGGTGACGCGGCTGCCGAAGCGGCGGAACATCTGGGCGAACTCGACGCCGACGTAGCCGCCTCCGAGGACGAGCAGCTGGTCGGGGACCTCGCTGAGCTCCATGAGACTGGCGTTGGTGTGGTAGGGCACGGTGTCGAGGCCGTCGATGGGCGGGATGACGGGGCGGGTGCCGACGTCGAGGATGACGGTGGGCGCGGTGAGGGCGCGGGTTCCACCGCCCTTGAGGTCGACGTGGATGTCGTGGGGTGCGGTGAAGCGGCCGGTTCCCATGAGGAGATCGAGGTTGTCGATCTTGCGGAGGCTGCTCTCGGAGCCCTGCCGGAAGGATTGGACCATGGCGCGTTTGCGTTGGCGGACGCGCCCCAGGTCGACGCGGACCTCCCCGTCGCCGCTGTGGACGCCGTAGTCGGGGGCGCGTCGGGCGAGGTGGGCGGCGCGGGCGCTGGCGATCATGGTCTTGGTGGGGGTGCAACCCTCGTTGACGCAGGTGCCGCCGGCGTGCTGGCGTTCGATGAGGGCGACGTGCTTTCCCGCCTTGGCGATCTTGCCGGCGAGGGGGCCTCCGCCCTGGCCGGCGCCGATGACGATGGCGTCGTAGCGGTCGCTCATGGGACCTCCCTGGGGTCACGGATGAGGGTAAGGGGCGTGCTCATGCGCACCCATTGTGTGGGCGGTGGGGCAGCCGTTCCGTCAAGCGATTGACGCGGCCCGATCGCCGGAAGCTGCAAGGCGCCAGCGCCTGGGCCTGCAGCGGGCATCATCCAGGCGCTGTGCGCGCAGGTCAGGGGGAGCGGTCGGCCCATGCCCGATGTGGGGAGCGAGCGACGCCGCGTCAAACGTTTGACCGAACGGCGGGGCCGGTTGCGGCAGGGTGATCGGGTCGGCGTGAGCGCGCCGGCGGGCCGCGGTGGCCGCGGCCGAAATCGTCTCACGAAGGAGATCCCTATGCGCAAGACGGTTGGTTCGTTCCATGGTGTGGTGGTGGCTCTCGCGTTGCTGACGGCGATCGGGATGGCGTCCGCCCAGAGCGGTCCGCAGTTCCTGCACGCCATCTCGAATGCGTCGTTCGATGCGACGGTGTCGAGTTTGAAGAAGGCGGTGGCGTCAAACGGGATGATGGTGCTCGGGAACCTGAATCAGAAGGGGGCGCTGTCCACGACCGGCCTCAACCTGCAAGGGGCGGAGTCGTTCTTCATCGGAAACCCGGTGGTGGGCAAGAAGCTGTTCCAGATGGACGCCGCGGCCGGCGCCGTGATCCCTCTGCGGGTCTTCGTGTGGGTCGACGCGAACGGCAAGACCGAGGTGGGGTACTTCAGGCCGTCGGAGCTGTTCGCGGGGGTGTCGCCGGAGCTGGCCAAGGCCGGCGCGAAGATGGACGGCGTGTTCGCGAAGATCCTGTCGGCGGCGACGCAGTGAGGTCGGAGTGACGGGAGGTCGCGAGATGGACGCGTTCGAGCGGTCCCGATCAGCCATGGGTTCCGGCGTGAGCGGCTGGGTGATGGAGCGCCTCGCGAGGGTGCTGGCGCTGGCGGCGGCGGGTGTGTCGGGTGCGGTGCTGTTCGCGGTGAGCGAGGCGGGCTACGCCTCGCTCTCCCGCCTGGCGCTGGAGGTGACGCTGCCGGCGATCGGCGTGCTCATCGTGATCGGCATCGTCGCGGCGGTGGCGGGATGGCGGGGCCTGGGACGCACGCTACTGGTGGGCCTGGTCGTCGGGGTGGTGGCGACGGCGGGCCTGGAGCTGGTGCGGATCGTCGGTTTCCGGGCCTTCCACAGCATGCCGGGCTCGATGCCGATGCTGATGGGGGTGCTGCTGACGAACCGGATCATGCTGGGTCCGGACCTGGCCTCGAACCTGCTGGGGTGGGCCGATCACGTCTACAACGGCGTGACGTTCGTGCTGATCTACCTGCTGCTGTTCGGCAGGCGACAGCCGTGGCTGGCGTTCCCGTACGCGCTGCTGGTCGGGACGGGGTTCCTGGTCAGCCCGGTGCCGAAGGCGTTGGGGGCGGGCGTCTTCGGCGCGGCGTTGGGCGCGAAGTTCGCGCTGACAGTGTACCTGGCGCATATCCTGTTCGGGACGGCGTTGTACTTCGGGGTGCGCCGAGCGCGGGGCCTGGGGAGGCCGTTCCTGCCGATCCCGGGCGAGGAGTGAACGCCTTCGTTGGGCGGTCGCGGCGTCCCGGCCTCGTGTGGGGCGCCGCCGGCCGCGTCAGCGCAACGGCGGCGGCCGGCCGGCGTGGACGAGGCCTCGCGGAGGCGACCGCTGATCGACTCTGAGGTTCCCTCGCGTGTTCGGCGGCCGGCACCTTGGAACGCTCGGCGATTCACGGGGTGGTGACGTCGTGGAGGAAGGGCGCGGGGACCCAGCCTTCGAAGCTCCCGTGGGCGGTGGGCACGCGGACCATGTAGTAGTCGAGGATGGGGTTGCTCTGGTAGTAGAGGACCTGAACGTGCGTGCCGCTCGGCGCTTCCCCGGTGACGGCGTTGCGGAGGTGGCTGTCGTAGAGGTAGACGGTGGGTTCGACCAGGTTCCCTTGGTAGTGCCCGTCCAGGGTAGCAGTGACGCCTGTGCCCATGGGTTGCGGGATGCCGCACAGGGAGGGGTCGTCGTGGCTGGGGAAGGGAAGCGGCGGCACGGGCAGGGATTCTCCGACGGTGCTGCGGGGCACGTCGGCGGCCGCCCCGAGGGACGCCAGCACGAGCGCGCGGGTGATCGCGAGCGCCGCCAGGGCAGTCACGAAGCGTAACCGAGCCATGGGGTCCTCCTTCGTGAGGGCATGCTAGGCGCGGACGATGGAGGGCGTCTGTTCTTCCGTTGACCGCGGCTGTGGCCTGGATCCGGTCGGTACCCTCGTTCTTCGGAGCGTCGAGCCGTGCCGGCAGTCGTCGACGCCGATGGAGTCGAGCGTCCTGGACGCTAGGATGGGGCATCATGACGGATCGACCGTTCATCGTTCGGAACACGCGTTTCTCGGAGGTGATCGCTCGGCAGGACATGGACGTGTTCATGCGGGTGTGCCCGGAGCGTCCGTACGGTCGCGGTGATTCGGTGTTCCGAGCGGGCGATCCGGCGCGCGAGATGCACGTGATCGCGAAGGGCCAAGTGAAGGTGACGGTGGCGACGCCGGAGGGGGAGGAGCGGATCCTGGCGATCTGCGGGCCGGACGACTTCATCGGCGACGCTTTCGTGGCGGAGGGAGCGGCGTATCGGGCGGAGGCGGTGGCGCTCACGGAGGTGGTGACGTGCCCGATCTCGCGCGACCAGTTCCTGCAGATGTCGTTGAAGGCGCCCGGGTTCGTGCTGGGGGTGTGCGAGATCCTGTCGGGGCACCTGTTCGACTGCCGCGCGCAACTGGCGAGCGGGTACGATCCGGTGCTGGTGCGCGTGGCGAAGGTGTTGCTCGACCTGGCGGAGCGTTTCGGGGAGCAGGGCGCGGACGGCTGGGTGACGTTGGCGTCGAACCTGAAGCATGAGGAGATCGCGTCGATGGTGTCGGCGACGCGGGTGTCGGTAACGATGGCCGTCGGGGAGCTGCGGGAGCGGGGCCTGCTGGAGGGCAGCCGCGGCACGTACCGGTTGCACGTGCCGGCTCTGACGACGATGGCGGAGTCGCTCCGTGAGGCGTGATTCGGTCTCGCTCGTGGGTCGGGGGTCAGGCGCCGCGGAGGGCGGCAGCGCGGTGGCGCGCGAAGAGGTCGAGGCGCGTGGGGCTCGTACCGCTGCCCTGGCTGTCCTCGGCCGTTCTGGAAGGCGAAGGCGTTGTCCGGCACGAGGTTCTCCAAGGGGCGACCGTGGGACGACCGCTTCCGAGCCTAGAAGGTGATGACCTGGTAACCGTCGTTGACGAGGGAGCGGATGCTGGGGTGCTGCTCGAACGCGTCGAGGAGCGCGACGCCGGCGGAAGTGACGGCGTCCTTGACGCCGAAGGCGGCGGAGCAGAAGGCGCAGGCCCCGTGGATGACGTCTCGGAGGGACTCGAACAGCGCGTGGCGCTTGTGCTCGGGCTTGGAGAACTCCGCGATCCAGCGGGTGCCGGCTCCGTCGAAGAGGATGGTGACCTGGTCACCGGCGTCCTTGAACTCCTTGGCGACTTCCAGGGCGTTGACGGCCCGACCGAGGTCGCCGTGGGTCTCGGCGTCGGTGAGAACGAGGATGGCGATCTTGTTCATCGGTGGCTTGTCCTGTCTGCTCGATCATGGGTGCCGGTCAGGAGCTTGGCCACGATGCCCCGGCCGGACGAGCTGGCTGGTGGGTCGATGGTGCGGTCTGCGCGGTGTCGGAGCGCCCAACGTCCGCACGGTGCTGCTGGTGGGATGGCCGGCACGGTCAGACCCAGCGATGTCGAAGCGCCAGGGCCAGGCCGATGAACACGATCGGTGCGCCGATGTCGACGCGTCGCCAGTGGAGGTAGCGGCCGAGCATCGGGTTGACGAGGACGCTGACGACGATCAACGAGCCGACCATGAGGAGCGCCCCGCCGGTCGAGGGGAGCCAGGGACGCAGGCCCTGCGCTCGTGGCTCAGCCGGTCGCGTCGAAGTCGCCTCTCGGCAGGGGTGCCCGTGCCTGGCGTGGACGCCGGGATCATGCGGCTTTCTCCCTCTCATGCAGTTGCCTCCTTGCTCGTCGAGGGTGGGGTTCCCGGAGGCAGCCCGGTACCTCACGACGATAGGAGCTGTCGCTTCGGGAGTTCTGTCAACTGCTAGACGCAGCACGAGCTTCGAGCAACGCTCTGCGGTCCGAGGATTCGTCGAAGGACAGCGGTGTCGAGCCCCAAGACCTGACAGCACCCCTGGGGCCAAAGGGTCCCTGCAAGACCTGCGGACTGTCTCTGCAGGGAGAGGGGCGGGCGGAGGACGGCGGAGCCGGGTGTGCTACGCCGAAGCTTCCGCTCCCTGGCGGCTCAACTCGTGGACCCAGGCGGCATCGCCAGGAAGGCCTCGACGACGCGTGGGTCGAAGTGGGGGTCCGCCGCCGTCGCGGATGTGCTCGATCGCTTGTTCGCGGGTCCAGGCAAGGTGGCAGGGGAGGGTGCTCGTGAGCGCGTCGCAGACGTCTGCGATCGCGAAGATCCTGGCTGCCAGCGGGATCGTTTCGCCCCGGAGGCCCTCGGGGTAGCCGAGGTCGGGAAGCGCTCAGGGAGGATCGGCTGGGGGCGTGCCCCGCCTTGGTCATCGCACGGTGGCCGGGGGAGAGGCGGAGGACGCCGTCGGACCCCTCCACGTAAGGGGTGGCCTGGCGGCAGGAGAGGCCGGCCACCCTTAGAATGGTGCCCGCGGACCGGTCACGTCGGTCTTGCTCGTCATGCGAGAGGACCCGGGAAGTCCAGATGATCGCCTGCGTGGATTCGTTGCCAGTTCACTACGAGGAGCGCGGCAGTGGGACGCCGCTCCTGATGCTCCACGGTCGGAACGCCGACCATCGACAGATGCTGGCCGACATGGAGCCCCTGTTCGCCGAGCGCACGGGCTGGCGGCGGATCTATCCCGACTTGCCGGGGATGGGGCGAACGCCTGGCGCGGGATGGATCACGCGCCAGGACCAGGTACTCGACATCGTGACCGGGTTTCTCGATGTGGTGGTGCCGGAGCAGCGGTTCGTGGCGGCAGGGGCCTCGTACGGCGGCTACATCGCCCTAGGATTGATTCATCGACGACGAGCGATGGTGGATGGGCTCGCCTTGATCGTGCCGGCGGTCGAGAGGGATCGAGCGAGACGGCGGCTGCCGCTGAGGCAGGTTCTCGTCGAGGACACGGACTTCCTCGACGCCCTCACACCGGAGGAGTCACAAGCCAAGGACTTCTTCGTCGTGCAGAGCCGAGAAGCCCTTGAAGCGCTGCGCTCATACGTAGAACCCGCCTTCGAAGCGGCCGATCACCCGTTCCTCGATCGACTCTTTCGGAGCAGGACGTTCTCGTTCGATGTGCGTGACCTCGATGATGCTCTCGAGGTTCCGGCACTTGTCCTGGCGGGTCGGCAGGACTCCTTGGTCGGGTACTTGGATGCATGGACGATCCTCGAGAGATTGCCACGAGCTACGTTCGCGGTTCTCGATCGTGCAGGTCACGCCTTGGGCATCGAGCAGCGAAGCCTCTTCCGGTCCCTCACGGGGGAGTGGCTCGACCGCGTGCGGGAGTACATCGAGAGCGCGCGAGGATGAGGGGGGACGAGGGCTGGAACAAGCGTCGTAGGGGAGGCGTCGGGGCCGGTTGAAGTGTGACCACGACGGAGAGGCCCACACCGTGACCCACACCAAGATGCATGCTGACGAGGTCGATATTGACGAGTCGCTGGTGCGGCGCCTCGTCGCGACGCAGTTCCCGCACTGGGCTGGTCTGCCGCTCGTTCGCGTGAAGTCTGCAGGTACGGACAACGCCCTGTTCAGGCTCGGTGGCGACATGCTGGTCCGGCTTCCGCGCATCCACTGGGCCGTGGACGATGTGCACAAGGAGCAACGCTGGCTGCCTCGGCTGGCCCCGCTCCTTCCGGTCGAGATCCCGACGCCTGTCGCGATGGGCGGGCCGGGGGAAGGCTTCCCGTGGCACTGGTCCATCTACCGCTGGATCGAGGGGGAGCCCGCCGGGGGCGGGACTCTCGCGGACGCGGGGACGCTCGCCACCGAGGTGGCATCGTTCGTGTTGGCGTTGCAACGACTCGACACCTCTGGCGCGCCGCGCGCCGGCCGTGGTTGGGACCTCACCGAACAGGATGCCGATGCTCGCGAAGCCATCGCGGCATTGGAGGGCCAGCTGGATACCGACGCCGTCAGCGCTGCCTGGGAGCGCGGGCTCGCTGTGCCACCTTGGAAGGGGCCGCCCCTCTGGATCCACGGTGACCTCAAGCCCGACAACCTGCTGTGCCGCGATGGTCATCTCCGAGCTGTCATCGACTTCGGTGGCCTGGGCGTCGGCGACCCCGCTGCGGACATGCTCATCGCCTGGACCCTCCTGCCCCCTGCAGCCCGAGACCGCTACCGAGCGGCCCTCGACGTGGATGCCGCGACTTGGAGGCGAGGCCGCGCCTGGGCCCTCTCGATCGCGCTGATCCAGCTCCCCTACTACCAGGACACCAATCCCACACTTGCCAGCAGCGCCCGCCGTGTGATCGCTGAGGTGCTGGAGGACGCGCGGACCGACGCTTGAGTGTTCGGGCTCGAGTGCGAATGAGCGGAGGCTGGGCGGAGCGGGGGCAAAGGTCTGGCGACCTGACAACGCCGGCGAACTCGTGGAGTCGTGCCCGTTTCCGAGAGACCGTGAAGCGGAGGACCTCCCGATAGCGTGTGCGGTTCAGGAACGCCCTCTCGGCGTGTCGCAGGCGACCCGGCCTGCCCCGGATACCCGACGGACGGCCCGAGGTCTGCGAGGGACCACGCTACGGGCAGCCATTGCTGTGGTCGTGGGCTCGCCGGCCTAGAAGCAGCGCAGGCGCGGACGTGCGATGCGGCGTCCCTTCCACGCCGTCCGGCGACGTACGGCGTCGACGAACGATCGGATGGCGACAGCCAAGAAGACGATCATCGTCAGCGGGTAGAGGAACGCGGGCCACGCCGGCAGCCGCAGGCGGGCGTAGGCGACCACCCACTGGACGAGCGAGAGCGCGAAGGTGGCGATGAGCAGTCCGGGCGCGACCGGTACGCGGGCCGGAAACGCGGTGTGGAGCGCCCACATGACGATCGGCTCGAGGGCCACGAACGCCAGCCAGCCCCAGACGAACGCGTACGGCAGGATCGTGTACCCGAACGCCGCGAACAGGTTCTTGGCGAAGCCGGCGACGGCCTCGCGCCCGCTTCGGTACATGCGGCAGCTGGCGATGGTGGTCGCGTCCACGATGCGGCAGGCGAGACCGGCACGTGCGACGCGCCTGGCCAAGGCGATGTCCTCGACGATGTCGCCCCTGACGGCCGCGTGCCCGCCGACCTCGTCGTAGGCGGCGCGGCGGAACGCCATGAGTTGCCCTACCGCGCGCGCGAAGGGCGCCCTGCGCCACAGCAGGGCCGCCGCCAGCGGGGTGAAGGACAACAGCGCCCAGTAGAACATCGGGACGACCAGCGTCTCGCCGAGGGTCCCCAGCACCTGCTTCGGCAGGCCGGAGAGCAGGTCCACTCGATGCGCCTGGAGCCCACCGACGATCGCGAGGACGGCATCCGGCTCGATGAAGACCGTGTCCGCGTCGGCGAAGAGCAGGACCTCGCCTCGGGCTGCGAGCGAGAGCTGATGGCACGCCCAGTTCTTGCCCGTCCAGCCAGCGGGCAGCTCCTCGCCCGCCAGAACGTTGAGCCGGCCGTCGCGCGCTCGCTCGAGCTCCAGCAAGGTTCGCGTTGCGTCCTCGGAGCGGTCGTCGAGCACGATGATCTCGAGGTTCGGGTAGGTCTGCGCGAGCAGCGACCGCACGCACGCCTGGATGTTGGCGGCCTCGTCACGGGCCGGTACCAGCAGGGAGACCAGCGGCGTCGGGGCGCCGACGCGGTCGCGTCCCGGTCGCACGAGCACGAGGGCGTTGCTGAGGACGACCAGCAACGCGATGATCTGGAACGCGATGATGCCCACGATGGCGTTGCCGGCCAGGTGGTCCAGGACCACGGCGGTCATGTCGGACGCGGCCCGGTGCGTCGGCGCCGGGGTGGCCGTGCCAACTGCGAGCGGTGCTTCCACAGGATGATCGCGGCCTGGAGGAGCAGCGCGACCACCCACCAGCCGCTCGGAACCCACAGCAGCACGCCGACGAGCATCGCCGCGAGGGCGATCGCTACCGCCCACCCGTCCGGCTCGATCAGGAGCGTCGCCGTCACGATCGTCACGAGCGCGACGAGCGGGATCGTCCAGGTCGTCAACCCGATCCAGGTACCCAGCGTGACCGCCAGCGCCTTCCCGCCCTTGCACCCGAGGAACGGCGAGAAGGCGGCGCCGGCGACAGGCAGGATCGCCACCAACGACAGTGCCAGGCCGTCGAGCGCGAGCGCGTCCCTGGCGAGGACGACCGGCAGCACGCCCTTGGTCACGTCGAGCAACAGCACGGCGACGCCCGGCAGGACACCGGCCGTCCGGAAGACGTTCATCGCCCCCGGGTTTCCGTCCCCGACCTGGCGTACGTCCTGGTTCGCCGCCAGGCGCAAGATCCACACGGCGAACGGAAGCGAGCCGCCGATGAAGGCGACCAACGCCGCGAGCGCGACCGCGATGAATGGGTTCATGTTCGCTGCCTCGAAATCGATGGTACCTCACGCGGACGCGGAGAACCCTGTCCCGAACGGAGCCCGTGCGCTGGCTCGGGGTTCAGGGCCAGGTGCGGGAACGTACCATCGCACCGGCGTTGGACGGTATCCGGTGGTAATCTTGGTGGTACCTCAGGTTGGCGTTGTCCCCGCTGCGCGTGTGGCTCCGTTCGGCGCCCTCGATCCAGCAGCGTTGTTTTCGGGGCGTACCAGGAGGGCGTGGGCTGGGCGTCGTCGAGGGGAGACCTGCCTTGGATGCCCTCTCCGTGGTGCTCGTCGCCTTCGGCACATTGGAGCTCCTCAACGTCCTGACGCTGTACCTCGCGCCCGGGTCACGTCGGGGCAACGCGCTGGGCGTGTTCCTGGCGTACGAGCGGTCGAAGGAGGATCCTCAGGTCCATGCCCTGGTGAAGTACCTGATCGACTGGGTCGCCGGCACCAAACTCATCTTCATCGTGCTGTTGATCGGCATCATCCTCACCGGCTCGCCCACCACCAAGGTGTTCACCGTCATCGCCCTGATCTTCTCGATCCTGACCTTCTACGCGCGCCTCTACCCGGCCATCACCAAGATGGATCAGGAGGGGCAGATCGTCCCGCGGGGGTACTCGAAGACCCTCGCCGTCATGATCGCGGCGTTCGTGGTCGTTTTCGGCGTCGCGGTCGTCGTCAACCTCGCCAACTACGCCGCGCCATGAGCCTGAACGCGGACACCGTGCGCGAGCTGTGGTCGCGCACCTACAACACCCACGGGAAGCCCGACTGGTCGCACCTGTTCCCGCACTACCACGACGACATCGTCTTCGAGGATTCCATCCAGCGGGTCGAGGGGCGCGAGGCATTCGAGGCCTTGTGCATCCGGCTCGCGAAGCGTTGCCGCGAGCTGCGCATGCACATCGTCGACGTGTCCCAGACGGGTCAGGTCATCTTCCTCGAGTGGGAGATGACGCTGATGTTCCAGCGTTTCCCCAGCTCGACCCTCCACGGCTGCACCAAGCTGACCCTGGACGACGACGGTCTGATCAGACGTCAGCGCGACTACTACGACCTCTGGGGTGACATCTTCGACAACATCCCGCGCTTCGCCGGACTGTACCGACGGTTCATGCGTCGGAGGTTCGGGTAAGCCATGTTCCGGTCCCTCAAGCAGTACCATATGGCCGACCTTCGCGACATGCTGCGGAACCAGCGGACCCCGCACGACCGCACCACGGCTTCGCTGGCGGGGAAGACGGTCGTGATCGCGGGGTCCACCTCCGGCGTCGGGCTGGCCGCCGCCCGCGAGATCGCCCGCTTCGGGGGGCGCCTGGTGCTGCTGGCGCGGAACGGGGCGAAGGGGCGCGCCGCCCAGGCGCAGCTCGAGCAGGACTTCGGGACGGAGGTCTCGCTCCATCTGGCCGACTTCGCGCGCCTCGCCGAGGTCGATCGCGTGTCCCGGGAGCTGCTCGACGCCTACGAGCGGGTCGACGTGCTCATCAACAGCGCCGGGGTGTACTCCACGCGCAGGCTGCACACCGACGACGGGCACGAGCTCACGTTCTGCGTCAACCATCTCGCCCCGTTCCTCCTGACCGTTCGCCTGCTCCCGCGCATGCGACACGCGGGCGGCGGGCGCATCCTCCAGGTCAACTCGCAGGGGCACCGCTTCGGGGGCCTCGACCTGCGCGACCTGGCCTGGCGTCGACGCGTCTACCTGGGTCTGCGCGCCTACGGGGCTTCGAAGACGGCCCAGCTGCTGACCGTGTGGGAGCTCGCCGACCGGCTCGAGGGGAGCGGCGTCACCATCAACGCCGTGCATCCCGGCGAGGTCCGGACGGGCATCGGGCTCAACAACGGCCCGCTCTACCGCTGGTACCAACGCCGCCTGATCGACCCCTGGCTCGCGGACGCGCGCGTCGCCGGGGAGTCGCTCCACACCCTTGCCGCTTCGCCGGGGCTCGCGGGCGTCAGCGGACGCTACTTCAACCGGACCCACCTCGAGAAACCGGCGCCGCACGCGCTGGACCGGGTCGTGGGCCGAGCCCTATGGGAGACGACCATGGACCTGACGGGGTTGACCGATGACGTATGACGTGGTCGTCGTGGGAGGTGGGGCTGCCGGCCTGGCCGCGGCGGCCTACGCGGCTCGGGCGGGCCGCTCGGTGGTGGTGTTCGATCGGCAGCAGCAGCTGGGCGGACTGGTGCAGTCGGTCGAGCGCGACGGCTTCGTCTTCGACATGGGGCCACGCGCCGTCGAGAACGCCGGCATCGTCCTGCCCATGCTCGAGGAGCTCGGGCTGCACCTCGAGCACGTGCCCAGCCCGGTGTCGCTCGGGATCGAGGACCGCGTGATCCGGATCGACTCGCGGGCGTCCCTGGCCGACTACCGCGACCTGCTGCTGCGCTTCTACCCCGACAGCGCCGACGGCATCGACCGGATCCTGGGCGTGATCGAGGCGGTCATGAAGGACATGGACGTCCTGTACGGGATCGACAACCCGCTGTTCAAGGACGTGCTGCGGGACAGCGCCTACCTCTTCGGCACCTTGTTGCCCTGGATGCTCCGCTTCGTGGCCACGATCCGGCGGATCAACCGCATGGGCGGTCCGTTCGAGGCGTTGCTGGCCGAGCTCACCGACGACCGGGCGCTCCAGAGCATCATCGGGCAGCACTTCTTCAAGGGGACCCCCGCCTTCTTCGCGATGAGTTACTTCAGCGTCTACCTCGACTACCTCTATCCGCGCGGTGGCACGGCGGCCCTGATGGGGTTGTTGGAGGGGTTCGTGCGGGAGCACGGTGCGGAGGTGCGGACCGAGATGCCGATCGTCAAGGTCGATCCGGAGGCGCGGACGGTCACCGACCGCGACGGCGGGGCCACGGGCTACCGGAGCCTGATCTGGTGCGGTGATCTCAAGGCGCTCTACCGCGCCGTCGACACAGCGGTCCTCGGCGATGCCCGTGTCGCTCGAGCGGTCACCGAGCGCCGCGCCGAGCTGGAGGCCTGCTCCGGCAGCGACTCGGTGGTCTCGCTCTTCCTGTCGGTCGACGACCCTCCCGAGGTCTTCCGGGCCGTGTCGGAGGGGCACTTCTTCTACACCCCCGACGCCCGCGGGCTGGGGGACCATCACACGACCGGCCTGGAGCAATTGCTGGCGCGCTACCGCGACGAGCCGTTGCCCGAGGGGCCCGTGAAGGCCTACCTGGACACCTGGTTCGCCCGCACCACGTACGAGATCTCGATCCCCGTCCTGCGGGACCCGACGCTCGCCCCGCCAGGCAAGACCGGGGTGATCGTCAGCTGCCTCTTCGACTACCGCCTCACCCGCCGGGTCCAGGAGGCCGGCTGGTACGACGCCTTCCGGGAGTACTGCGCCGACGCCATGACGGCGGCCGTCGCCGACAGGCTCTACCCCGGGTTGGAGGCGAAGGTCCTCGGGCGCTTCATGAGTACGCCGCTGACGCTCGAGCGCTACACGGGCAACACCGACGGCGCCATCGTCGGCTGGGCGTTCGACGGTGCGCACATGCCGGCGGTCCATCAGATGCAACGGGTGGCGAGGTCGGTGCGGACGCCCATCCCGGGCGTCCTGCAGGCCGGGCAGTGGGCGTACAGCCCCGGCGGTGTGCCCATGGGGTTCCTCACGGGCAAGCTGGCGGCCAATCGGGCGTTGAAGGGGTTCCGGCGCTGAGCGGACGGCTCACGCGTGGTCTCCCTGATCCGCGGTCAGCTATGACCATCTGACTACCAAGAGAACGCGCTGCCGGACCATGAGAAAGGGACGGGCTCGTTTCGCGTGAGGCACGCCGCTTCGTCAATTGGTGGGTCGTATAGGACTTGAACCTGCAACCCGCTGATTGAGAGTCCGAATTAACGTCCTGCACGGAGATTCCGTGAGGTTCTAGGGATGTGCGGAGGTTCGCTTTCGCAGTGCCTGGCCTTTTCCGCTCATTGCCGCAAGTCCCTGAGGTTCTCGCCGTGTCGAGAAGTCGCATACAATTGGCACACAAGTTGACCAGGCGAATCAAACGCCGCAGATGCGGTTTGGAGTTGCCCCAGTTTCGTGGACGCTGTTGCGCTTGGTGCCAGATTCCGGTTTCACCATTCCCGATCCTGAAGTGAAGCTTGTCGATGCGGCGATTGTCGAGGGGTCGGTACGCTGCTTGTTGGCTATGGGGCGACTCTCGCACTCGTCTATGCTCCGGTCGTTGACGACTTCAGGTCAGGTGCGCAAGAATTGTCGCAGAAACGTCGTGTAGAACGTAAAAACTAGTCGATTGGCGCTACCGCTGGTATAGCGATGATTCTTCGGCGGGTGGTCAAAACGACTGAGAGCGGGAAACACTGCCGCGGGTCATCAACGACGAGTCACGGTACCGGGCGGTGCCGATACACCTCCATGGGGACCGACCCGAAATGGGCGGATGCCGAAGCTTCGGTCGCTCTCCGTCGTGGTGTCCTGGCGTTGTTGGGTTCAAGACACATCGTGGGCAGTAATCATGCCGTGTTCCCGCCAGCGGTAGCACGTCCGCCCTCCACCGTGATGACGTCCAGCGCCTCCAGCACGGCTTCGAGCGCCAGCGGAACGTTGTCGCCTTGTGCAGTTGTGCCGATCGTGGGATCGTCCACGCCTTCACGGACAGCGTCGTGTCGTGGGGGGTCATCCGTGGCTGCCAGTCGATGACGGGCCTCCGCTTGCGTGTACTCGGCGGCTGCTGGGTGTTGTGCCGCGAACGCCAGCAGTCGGCGCTCTTCGTCGGCGAGGCCCAGTCGTTCGCTCAGGCGTGCGGCGGCAAGGCACAGGTGTAGCGCGGCCGGTAGAAGCCGGAAGTTCTTCACGTTGGCGGATGCCGTGGCGAGGGCTTTGGCGGCGGCGGGCTCGTTGCGCTGGGCGTGTGCTTCGACGAGGATGCCGCACGCTATGGCGCCGAAGGGTCTCAATGGGAACTGGAATGCCGTGCGCGACCATTCGGGGGCGCGGAGCGCCTCGAGCGCCAGCCGTTCGCCGGTCGCCCACCTCTCTGCACGCCATTCCGCGAGGGCCTGCCAGCAGAGGGCCCGCAACCGGTAGCCGAACGGGTCGGCGGAACCGGACTCCCAACGGACGACACGGCCGAAGGTCTCGGAGGCGGGGTCGAACCATCCACGCTCGAACAGGAGCCTCCCTCGCATGATGGTTGCGTGCTCGGTCTCCCACGCTCCGAGACCCCTGTTGAGCGTGGCTGCGATCTCTTGTGCCTCGTCGAGGTCGCGCTCGGCTTGTTCTTGGCGGCCGCGGTCGAGGAGCACGTCCGCTCGGCCCACCAGCCACCATGCGATCCGGTTGTCCAGGCCCTTGGTCCGTTCGGTCTCCACGGCCTCGTCCAGAAGGGTGCACGCCTCGTCGTATGCGCCTTTGGAGTAGCGAATCGCCTGCGCCAGATTATGCAGGGCGAGGGTCAGGCCGTAGGGCCCATCGCAGGAGCGGAAGGCTTCGATGGCGGTCCGGAACAGCGCCTCGCGGGTTCGCGGATCATCCGCGATCGTGGCGAGGTTCATGAGCGATCGAGCTTCGTGGTAGCGGTCGCCCTCCTGCCGGAAGATCTCGATGCACCGGGAGAAGTAACGCCTAGTGAACGATCTGGCCCGGGAACCGGACTGGGGGCGGAAGCCGGCTCGCAAGGCCAGGGAGAAGAGGGTGAGCCCTTCCTCGTGGCGGTTGCCTAGCTTCTCGGTCAGGTTCAAAGCGGCGTGCAGCGGCTCCAAAGCTCGCTCGTAATCGCCGGACCACATGAGCAGTTGGCCGTACACACGTAGCAAGCGGGCTCGCAGGTTATCTTCGTGACCCGCCGCTTGGAGCGCGCGCGTGACGGCCCGGGCGCCGGCCGGGATCAGCCGGGTCGCTAGGGCGAGTCCGGAGAGCCCGTCGAGGGAACGGTCGAGGAGGTCGAGCCGACGGTGGTCGACCATCCAGTCCCAGGCAGCGAGGGCGTTCGGGAGTTCCTGCCTCTCCAACGGAAGTGGGGTGTTGGTCCGCTCCGTATCGGCGGCCCCGACTCGTTCCATGACGTGCGCGAAGTAGTGAGCGTGCCGTTCGCGGAGGACCTCCCACGTGCCGATTTCGGCCGTGTGCAGACGGACGAACCGGCCGACCAAGGGATGAAACGTGAAGCGGTCGTCGGCCCGACGCTGGAGCAGCGCGTGTTTCCGTAACCCCCGGAGCTGGTCGGTGCGGACGTCAGCGACTGCGTCCGCCGCGTACGCCGTGAACCCGCCCTCGAACACGGCCAGGCTTGCGAGTGCCGCACGCTCCGATGGCGAGAGGCGCCCCCAGGTCTCGTCCAGCACCGCTTCCATACTCCAATGCCGCGCCGGCCGGTCAGGGGCCTCCCCCCGCAAGAGCTCGAGTCCTCCCTCCAAACGAGCGGCGATCTCGGCCGGACCCAGTACCGGCAGCCAGCCGGCCGCCAGCTCGATGGCGAGCGGCATGCCGCCCACCAGACGGCAGATCTGTTCCACGTCCGCTCGGTGGTCGGGCGGCGCGAACTTCGGGTCCACCCTGTTCGCTGCAGACTCGAACAGGCGCGCAGCGTCCGTCTCGGTCCCATCCTGGTACCCCAGGCCCTCCACTTCGAGGACCCATTCGGCGCGGATGCCCAGCCTCTCCCGGGACGTGGCCAGCACCGTGACGTTAGCCGCCGCTTCCAAGAGCCTGTGGATGAAGGCCGCGATGTCCGCGATCTGCTCGATGTTGTCCAAGATGAGTACGTCGTTTCGCGGCCGAAGAGCGGTGAGGACCTGCTCGCTCGGCGACTTGCGGCCGAAGAACGTCAGGCCCGTCACGTCGCCGATGAGTGAGGCAGCTCCGTCGACATCGCTGGCGGTCTCCAGGGGAACGAATGCGACCGGGCGTTCCCCCGCCCGCTCGAGGCGACGACCGACCTCGAGTGCCAGCGCCGTCTTGCCGATGCCCCCAGGTCCCACGAGCGATACCAGTCGGCAGCTCGTGTCCGTCACGTGGTCTTGGAGCCATGCCAGCTCGCGTGCGCGGCCGATGAACGGTGCTACCGGCTGCGGGAGCAGCCGATGACCGTCCACGCCGGACTTGCCTGCCAGATCCTGGTCGGCACCCGCATGCGACGAACGGCGCACGACTTCCGTGTCGTGTCCCTGACGGATCGCCTCCGCCAGCCGGACGGTCGCAGCCATGGGCTGCACGTCGAGCTCGTCGATCAGCCGCGCGGCGAAGTCCGCGTAGGTTTTCAGCGCGACGGCCGTCCGTCCATCTCGGGCGAGCGCCGCGAGACGCATCTGCATCGCTTCCTCGTCGAACGGGTCGAGTTCCAGGAGACGTCCCGTGAGCCGCGCCGCATCTGCGTAGCGTGCCTGCTCGCAGAGGGACCTGGCGAGACCCATCACCGCGTCTCGCCAGCCTTGAGCCAACTCCGCTCGAACGGCTTCGAGCCACTCGTGGAACGCGTTCGAGTGAGGCGACACGACACCATCGAGGAAGGGCCCACCGTAGAGCTCCACGGCGAAGGCATGCCGCCCCTCGGTCAGGGCCTGTTGGAACGCCGCGACGTCGGTTTCGACCTGCCAGCGCAACCTCGTTGGCTCGATCTCGAGGCGCTCGATGGCGGCGTTGCGACGGATCTTCGCGATCAGCGTACGCAGGTTCTGGCGCGCACGCCGCTCGTCAGACTGGGCGTAGAGCAGACCTAGGAGGGTGTCGCGCTCGACCCATTCGTGCCGGTAGGCGAGGTAGCAGAGCAGGGCGGAAGTCTTCCCAGCGGGGAGATCGAGCGCGTGGTCGCGCCCTTCGATGGCGGGCGCGCCCAACATGCGGACACGTGCCCCCATGGACTCATCCTAGTGGACCGTGGCCCGCACCTGCTCGCCACGCTTACATCGAGCCGACCGTAGTCCTCCCAGGGCGCCGTGCCGGGAATGATGGTGCCGGCTCGTCGTGAGCACGTGTGCTCCCTGAACGTTGTTGCCGAAGAACGAGATAACCCGGTGCTAGCAGCGCGTTGTCACCTCCCCGAGGAAAGGTCACGGCGGCATCACGCTGGGCTCACGGTGCTCCTACTAGGGTTCGGGTGCGAGGGCCGCGAGTGCGCTGCACTGGCGTCCGGGAAGGAGCCTTATGTCTTCACCTAGGAGGGCAATCGGAGTGGCGGTCCGTGCATTCGCACGTGTCCGCGGCATGACCCGGGGACTCTTGGTGGTGGCTGCATGCGCGAGCTTTGGTACTGTGGCCGTTGCCTTCGGAAAGGTGCCGGGAGGAGGTAGCGTCGCCGCCGTTCCAATGATCGAAGGTGCCTGTCTCTATGTGGAGCCTGGCGGTCCTCCTCACGTGCAGTCCGTGTCGGAGGGTCTGCTGGCTTGTGACCTGACAGAGAGCGATCCGGTGAGCGAGGCGGGCATCGGACTGGCCGTTGGTGCGCAACCCGTTCGTGGCGTCGTTTGCCTCTACTTGCAGCCAGGTGGACCTCCCCATGTGCTGGCCGTGTCGTCAGCTCTAGCGGGCTGCGACCTGGCACAGAGCGATCCGGTCAGTGCGGCGGGCCTGGCGCCGCCGGTCGGTCCACGGCCGGTCCGCGTGCGTGCGTGCATATACCTGGAGTCGAGCACGCCGCCGGCACTGGTAGCCGCGTTGGATGGGCTGATCATGGCGTGCGACCCGACCCTTGACTGGTAGCGAGTCGTGAGGCGCCAGACGCAGTGTTGACGCCGGAGCCCACCGCGCGTTCGGCGTGTCGCGAGGCACGCGGACGTTGCACGTGGCTTGGGCGAAGCCCTGGCGCAGCGCTGCACCGGCGTCCTCAAGACAATGCACCCGAGCGCTGGGCAGGCTTCGTGCCGCATGCCAAGTGCCACGCGGCGGGTGGGTACCGCGGCGGGCTTCGGCGCCCGCAACGAACGCCGGGTGAGTGAATCTCGCTCCAACGTTGCGCGGCCGGGCCCGCATACTGGGGCCACCATGCCTGGCGCGACCTCCACTACCGGCTCGTCTGATCAGAGTGAGCCCGACGTCATGATCCGGGCGATCTCACCGAGCGAGGTGCGCGCGCGAGCAGGTGGAGGCCGTGGAGCAACTCGGCAAGCTCGTCAACCTCTACCTCGAGGCCGTTCGCGATCGCGAGGACTTCAAGTTCGAGCTGCACGCCACCACGCGCGTCGACGCGCTGATCTCGCTGCTGCTGGAGGGCCATCTGCCCGACGACCCGAGCGCGCGGAGCTTCACCATGTCCGCGCTGTCTCCGAGCGAGGCGACGGCTACGGTTATCGACGCGCGTTGCGCACTGCGATATGCCCAGAGCTATGTCTTCGGATTCGAACCTGGGGAGAGCGCCGCGCTGGAGCTGCTGGTGCGCATCGCGGAAGCGCTGCTGGCCGCCGCGCGCGAGCGGCGCCCTTCATGGCGGCCCGAGCGCACCATGCCGGTGCCGGGCATCAGCAAGCAGATGATCGGCTTCCATCCGGAGCGCGCCAAGTTCCTGTTGCACGCCCTACCGCACAACAGCGAGGCGGCGGTGCCGGTGGAGGCGTTCGCGCACATTCTGCGCTGGGCGCGCGAGACGCCACTCACGCCGGAGGGGCATCTGGCCGCCCTGCGCGAGGACCGGGAGCGTGCGTCGGCGTTCCCCGACGGCCTCGCCAACCTGCTTGCGGAGCGCCTGCACGTCAGCCGGACCTTCCCACCGGAGCAGGTGGAGGCCGTGGAGCAACTCGGCAAGCTCGTCAACCTCTACCTCGAGGCCTAGCCGCGCAAGGCTAGTCGCAGGAGTATCGTCCAGAACGTAGAAACTAGGGTAGTGGCACGACTGCTGGTGAGCCAGCGATGATTCTTCGGCAGGTGGTCAAGGTGTTGCCCTGGGTTGCCTCCCTGGACATCGCGTCGGGTTCGATTGCGGATCTGTTAGGCGTCACCGACAGCATTCCTGCCAGCGACCTAACGGCCCAGGAGTCCAGAACATGACCATGGACATATGCCGCTCTGAGCCTGGTTGGGGCCTGTCCCGGAAGTAGGCCGCGGAACGGCGAAGCCTACAGTTGCGAGCAAGGGGCGTCGCACCCGTGACCACTTTCACCTCACGCAGCAGGCCAAGAACTTCACCCAGGCAACGGGTCTCGTCTAGGACGGGATGTCCAGCAGTCCCCTTCGGGCATGGATCAGCGGATTCCCTTGCGTATCGGGTTTCTGCTGCCCAGGAGATGAGCCGTCGGTGCGTCAGACTTCTGTTGCGCCCAGCGAACCCGGCGCACCATTCACATGCCTTCAACTTCTCACTTCTCCCCATCCAGTCAACGACAGTGCGACAGCCCCAGGGTCCGTCCTTGCCTCATGCGCAGTCTGGAACGCTGCAATCAATCTAGCGGACCTAGCGTTCCGCTCGCACTCCACTCTTCAGCAGTCCGCGGAACGCTGGGGACCCGAGTATGAACACGTCCCGAGAGAACGCCAGTCGCGAGCAGAGCCCTCAAGACGATCTGCAGTTGCTCACAACTGCTGAAGTCGCGAAGCTCCTTGTGGTGGGCGCGCGGGCCGTACGTGGAATGGTGCAGACTGGCGAGCTCGAAGCCTCCTGGATCGGACGCGGTTACAAGTTTCAGCGTGCATCCGTTGAGGCCGTGACAGAGCGAGGGCGTGTCGCCGGTGCGGGCGGCATGCCCCCGCGCCCGGGTGGCATGCGCCGTGATTCCTTCACGAAGCGCCCGAGCCGGCGGAGCGTGGTTCCGCCTGGTCGGCATGGTGTCCAGAGGGCGCCCAGGAAGGGCGTCCTCACTGACCTTCTGAAGGGCGAGCGATGAGCCGCGGTCGGGCGAAGATTCGCCTGGTCC
>JARRMM010000005.1:0-86443 GCA_037386005.1 Deinococcales bacterium
TGGGGGCGCCTGCCCTCGCGCACGCCCTCTGCTGGCGCTAGATTGAGGGCGTCCACGAGGAGGGGCAACGTATGCGAACTACCGTCCGTCTCATGGCCGCCTTGGCGTTGCTGGCCGCGGGATCCGCCTTCGCCTTCAAGTGGAGCCCGGACAACTTCCCGACCGGCAGCCACAGCTACACCTGGGAGATGACCGTCGATAGCGCGGACGGACCGCAGTCGGCGACCATCACCGTCGACATCACCCAGAAGGGCGATAGCTACGACACGGCCACGACCCTCAAGACCACGCAGACGGGCGTTGCCCACGACGACCTCAGCAGCGCGGTGCTGGGGGGCTCGATGATGGGCGCGCTGGCCTTCGGTCCGATGATGGTCTTCTACGGACCGGCCTTCATGATGCTGCCGATGCTACTCGGCCAGGAGGACATCCACGTGCGCAGCGAGCCGGTGCGGGTGGCCGGCATGGGCAGCATCTACATGGACAAGAGCGAGACGATCGCCGGACACGAGTGCGTCGTCATGCGTCTCGAGATGGACGATGGCAGTGCGCCCGTCGAGATGGCGCTGGCGGAGGACCTGCCGTTCCCGTGCTACAGCCAGTACGGCGACGAGGGCGATCGCACGACCATCCGGCTGGTCGAGGCCCGTTGACGTTCGTGCAGCGGGCGCTGAAGCCTTCTACTGGAGACGGGTTGTTCTGGCTCCAGTAGAGGGGGGTGCACGGTGGGTGCAAGGAGGCACGCATGCTCACCACCCACCACCCCTCGACCGCCTTGAGGTTCGCCCGCGAAGCCAACGAGCGCCACCGGCTGCAGGCCGAGCGCGATCGCGCCGCTCGCCACGCTGCGACGCCTCGCTCCAGGGCCGCCCGTCAGCTGGCTAGGACGGTGCGCCTCTCCGTTGGCGCACCCGCTCGACGGGGTGTGCCTCGCCGAGCCCTCGGTCTTCACTCGGAACCTCGTCCCGCTGCTCGCTCCGGCGCCGAGCGCCCGGGGCCCCGGGCCTGAGGCCCACGCCCGCCACGACCAGGGCCAGGACGGCCACCGCGGCGATGGCGAGGAAGGTGTCGGAGAAGGCGATGGCGTGCTGGTGGTAGAGCGGGTTGAGCGCCGAGGTCTTGGTGACGGGGCCGGCCGCGACCAGCGCGCCGAAGACGGCGGGTCCAGCCCCCGCGCCCAGGAAGAAGGCGGATCGGAAGATGCCCAGGCCGGCGCCCGTCTGCTCCTGCGCCAGGGTTCCGGCCGCGGCGTTGGTGGTGGGTGCATTGAGCAGTCCGAGACCGACGTCGACGGCCAGGATGGCGGCGCCGGCGACGTAGAGCGAGCTGCCACCTGCGAAGGTCGACATCGCCAGTGCGCCGAGGGCGGCGAACGCCAGCCCGCTCAGGATGAGCGGCTTCGGGCCCCACGCATCGGACAGCCTGCCGGCGCGGGGTGACATGAGCGCCATGACCAGCGCGCCGGGCGTGAGCACCAGGCCCGCGATGGCCGAGGAGTTCCCCCCTGCCTGGACCAGCAGCAACGGCACCACGACCAGCATGCCGAAGATCGCGCACATCATGACGAGGGCCAGGCCGAGAACGGTGACGTACGAACGGTTCCGGAAGAGCGCAGCAGGTACGAACGGCGCATCGGCCGTGCGGATCCGCCAGGCGAAGCCCCCGCCCCCCGCGAGCGCGAGCGCCAGGCTGCCCCACGTGAGCGGCGACGCCGCGCCGTAGCTCTGCAGGTTGGTCACCGCCATCAGTGCGAAGGCCGCAGCGGTGCCGATGAGCAGGCCACCAGGCAGGTCGAAGTCGCGCGGGCGCTCCGACGTCTCCCTCGGCAACCCCCGGCGCACGGCCGCCAGCAGGACCAGGGCCAGCCCGGCGAGCCCGTAGAAGATGACGCGCCAGCCCAGGTACTGGGCGACGAAGCCCCCTACGATCGGACCGGCCGCCGCACCGACGCCCACGCTCGAGGCGATGATGCCGAAGGCGGGCCCCCGCCTCCCCGGCGGCAACATCTTGGCCACGGCCACGGTGGCCACGGCCGGGATGCCAGCAGCGCCGGTGGCCTGCACCACGCGCCCGGCGATCAACACGAGCAGGCTCGGTGCCAGTGCTGCGACGAGGCTGCCGGCGGCGTACAAGGGGAAGGTGAGGGTGAACACGCGACGGATCCCCCAGAAGTCGCCGAGACGGCCGTAGAGCGGCACGCCGATGGCCAGCGTGAGGGCGTATGCGGTGATCGCCCAGCTGGCGTGAGCCACGCTCGCGTTGAAGGTGGTCGACAGCAGCGGCAGCAGGATGTTGACGACGTTGTCCGTCAGCACCACGGTGAACACGGCCGCCGCCACGATGGGCAGGAACATGCGAGGTGGAGTCCGCTCGTGCACGGCGACCACTCTAGACGCAGGGGGTCGCAACCTTGGAAGGCCGACCTACATGGTCCCATCCCGGAGCGGCGCCGTGCGCCGAGGGTGGTCGGTCTAGATGTAGTTGCCGATCGCCATGGCCGCGATGGCGAGGACCAGCAGCAGGGAGATGGCCTGCGCTGCCAGGAGCATGCGGGCCTGGAGACGCTGGAGTTCCGCGGCCTCGTCGGGGGAGGGCGGGCCGCCCCGCTGCTGGATCCGCGAAGCCAGTGCGCCCATGTGCGAGGCCGTTGGTGAGCTCACGGCCGACCCGACGGCTGCGGCAGCGATCGCCAGCAGCCCTCCGATGCCGAAGGTCAGTCCCGCGCGTGAGAGCAGCCAGTCGGGCTGCAGGCCGCCCGAGGAACGCCAGTAGAGATAGGCGCCGGTGAGCAGGGCGACCCACGATGCGCCGAGGATGACGTTGGGCATCCGGCGCACCTGGGTGAGCTGCTGCATGACCGCTCCCCCGGCCGGACCGGCCGCGCGCACGGACGGGATCAGGAAGACGGCGATGAGCACAGCCGCTCCGAGCCAGAACGCACCGAAGGCGACGTGCACCAGCCGTGCCACCACGAACCACGCGTGCGAATCCATGCGACCTCCCGAGCGAGCTGTGACCGTAACTACATGCAGCATGCAGCATCAGGCCGCCCTCGTGCAAGAGGTGCGAACGTGGTCTCCGACCTGAACCTGTCCGCGAGTCTAGGTCTAGGGCCTATCCGGCACCTCGATGACGGCGCCCAGGCCACCTTCGACGAAGTCCTCGCCCCACGCCGCTCGGAACATCTGGATGGTCCCGTCCCCGGTGCAGTGGCTCGGGGCCACCTTGCGCACCCCCAGCGCCTCGAGTCGACCGATGATGGCCCGGATGTCGGCCTCGCTGCTGCTACCGAGGTGGAAGCCGCCCATGACGAGGTAGATGTCCTTGCCCAGGTACGTCCGAGCCTGCTCCGCCATGGCAGCAACGTTGGGGTGCGCACATCCCGTCACCACGACGAGGCCCTGGGGCGTGTCCAGGATCAGGGCCTGTTCCTTGAGCGCAGCGCCCATCTCGCCCGTCGAGTAGACGCCGTCGAAGAGCCGCTGCGGTCCGGCCACGCGCTCCACGGTCGCGCCGTGACGTTCGATGCTCCGTACGAACGACGTCGGGAACGATGCCGGGACGAACGCCGTGACGTCGGGTCGGCGCGCCAGGAACGCCTCCAGGCCGCCGGTGTGATCGGCGTGGGCGTGGGAGAGCACCACCACGTCGACGCTCGTGGGGTCGAGGCCCATCCGCCGCACGTTGGCGAGCAGGACGGGGCCGTCACCACCCGTGTCGAACAGGAGCGTTCGCTCCAACCCCTCGATGAGGCACGCGAAGCCCCAGCTGGCCTCCAGCCCTGCGCGATAGGGGACGTTGTTGAACACGACGTGGATACGGATCGGGTTGGAGCCAGGCTGCCCGTACGTCCCTTCCGCACGAGCGAGCGAGGACACGACGACGGCCCATCCCGCGAGCACGGTGAGCGCGATCCGCTTGAGCCCGTCCATGGCATGTCCCACCTCCGCTGCGGGCCGGCCCGGGTCCATTGTAGACCCGACGCGAAGCCGCTCCCAGAGAGGCTTCACCCTCTCGCGGAGCCGGGTAGGGCGACGTCGAGGCGCCGCCGCGGTGCGCCCCCATGCCTCGCTCCTGGCCGTCCGCCTGCGCGACAATGGAGCGACGGCCGTGCCTGCGGCGGCCGCGGTGGGAGCCCGAACGAGGGCCCAGGAGGGGCATGAGGACCGCACGCTTCGCCATCCTGCTCGGCGGCCTCGGCGCGCTGGGCCCGTTCTCGATCGACACGTACTTCCCGTCGTTCTCGACGATGGCGCGGCACTTCGACGTGGCTCCTGCCGACGTGCAGCTCACGCTGAGCCTGTACCTCATGACCATGGCGGTCATGACGCTGGTCCACGGGCCCCTGTCCGACGCCTTCGGCCGGAAGACGGTCCTGGTGACCGCCCTCGGTCTCTACACGGTGACGTCACTCGTCTGCACGGTGGCTGCGAGCTTCGCCTGGCTGCTCGCTGCTCGTGCCGCCCAGGGCCTGGTCGGCGGGGCTGGCATGATCGTGGGGCGGGCGATCGTCCGGGATCTCTTCAAGGGCCCGCAGGCCCAGCGGTTGATGGCGCAGATGACGATGGTGGTCGCGCTGGCGCCGGCCGCGGCGCCGGTGATCGGAGGCTACCTTCACGCCGCCCTCGGCTGGCGGGCGCCCTTCGCCTTCCTGGCCGTGCTCGGCGCCACGCTGGCGATCGCTACCTCCGCGCTGTTGCCCGAGACGCTTTCGAGGGGCGACCGGCAGCCGCTCAGGCCGGCATCGCTGGGGCGAGCGTACGTGCGCGTGGCGCTGGACCCGGCCTTCCTGGCGTTGGCGTCGGCACTCGCCCTCGGTTTCGGTGGGTTCCTGGTGTACGTGTCGTCCGCAGCAGACTTCGTGCCTCAGGTCCTCGGTCTCGGAGAGACCCAGTACGGCTGGCTGTTCCTACCGATCGTGGCCGGGTTGGTCGCGGGAGCGTGGGCCGCGAGCCGTAGCGCCGATGTCGTCCGGCCTCGCTCCGTGGTGACGCTCGGCCTGGCCATCATGGGCGTGGGCGCCGCATGGAACGTCGCGCTGAACCTGTGCCAGGTGCCGGCCGTCCCCTGGCTGGTGCTCCCGCTTCCCGTCTACACGTTCGGGCTGGCCCTGCAGGCGCCGGCAGTCACCCTCTTCGCGCTCGATCTCTATCCGGCGCGACGCGGCCTGGCGGCGTCCGTGCAGGGGTTCGTGCAGACGCTCGTGTTCGCGCTGATCGCGAGCGTGCTGGCGCCGCGGCTGTTCGGATCCGGACCGGCGTACTCGACTGCGATGCTGGTGCTTCTCCTGGGCGCTGCGGCCGGATGGCTGGTGTTCCTGCGGAGCCGAGGGGGCGAGACGGTGCGACACGGGACGCCTTGAGGCTCGGAAGGCGACGGGCGCCGACGTCGCACGGTGGACTCAGTCGTCCTCCTCCTCGAAGGGTGCGAACGCCAGGAAGATGCCGTACGTCCGGCCGGGGCCGGCTAGGCGGTTCTGTCTCAGGCACTGGCCGGTCTCCTGGTAGAGCTCGGGGAGGAGACCAAGGAGTTCACCCCTCATGCATCGGTGGCCTGACGATCCGCCCAGGAGCGCTGCACTCGTTACCGCCTCGACGCCGAGCGTAGGAGGGCCGTGCTGGGAGTGCCGCGGAGGGACGGGGACTCCGGCGGACGATCCGCCGCCCTGGTCATCTACCTTGTCGTTCCTACGGGCCTGGTTCGAGATCCGGCGCGTGCGATTCACCGTTTCTTGAGCCCCGAGCGTCGGGTACTCAGCGGTCGCGGTGGCGCCTGCCGGGGCGAGAGAGCCGTGCCCGGCGGTGCTGAGAACCGCGCACGCACTCCGCTGGACGGGTTCTGCCGTCAACGGCATGGTCCCCATCGCCGCCCCGCCTCATCGGCCTCTTAGGTGCAGGCTGCCTGCTGGAGCCAGAGGGGTTCGAGGGAGGTCCAGCATGAGGAGGAACCGGTCGCCGACCTTCGCGGTCCTGACGCTTCTGACGCTCGCCCTGGTGGTGGCGCTGGCCGCCTGCAACATCATCGAGGTGCTGCCAGGCCCGCCGCCACCTAGCGGTGGGCAGCCGGGCGTCGCCGTCGTCCCGACCGTCATGGACGGCGTCACCCACGCCACGGTCACGGTGGACACGAGCGGCTCGTGGTCGCTGAGCTCCAGCGAGCCCTCGTGGGTCACGCTCCAGCCGTCGACGGGGATCGGGCCCGCCAGCGTGAGCCTGACGGCGGACCCGGCGGGCCTGCAACCTGCGAGCTACGACATCGTCCTCACCCTGCAGAGCGACGCCGGCTCGGCCAGCGTGCACCTGCCCTTCAGCTTCCCCGACGTCACCGTCACCGTCGCACGCGGCGACCCGTTGACCAGCCAGTCGCTCCGGGCATCTGCGAACCCGGCCCTGCAGGCCTTCGCGGCGGCTCCGGGGCGGCTCGTCGTGGGGGTCGCCAAGGTTCCCGCGCAGACGCCGTCGCTGCAACTCTCGGCCGTCGCGGGCACCCCGGGCGTCGATGTGGAGCGAACGTTCGAACGCGCGGGCGTGGTCATCGTGCGCGCCGATGACGCCCAGGCGGCCGCGCGGCACCTGGCCACTGTGCCGGGCGTGCGGTACGTCGAGGCGCCCGTCACGCTGCAACCGTTCTCCAACGACGCCTACCGCTCGGATCAGTGGGCGCTCGACATCGTCCAGGCCGAGCAGGCGTGGCCCAACGGCGACGGTACCGGCACCACGATCGCGATCATCGACCGGGGCTTCGATCCCGGCCACCCGGACCTGGCGGGCAACGTGAGCGGGAGCTACAACGCCGTCACCGCTGGCTCCGACGTCACCGTGACGGACCCGACCTGCACCGCGCACGGCACGCACGTGGCCGGCATCGCGGCGGCGGTCGCCAACAACGTCATCGGCGTCGCCGGCGTCGCTCCCGGTGCCGGCCTCCTGCTGGTCGACATCGGCGACCCCGCCACCGGCTCGTGCGACATGACCACCGCTGCCCTGGTCGACGCCCTGGCCTACGTGACGAACGGCGGCAGCCCGCGAGCGCGGGTGGTGAACATGAGCTTCGGGGCCACCGTCGATCTGGGCCAGGGGGTACGGGACGCCCTTTCCGCCGCTCAGGCGGCCGGCGTCGTACTGGTGGCGGCGTCCGGCAACGATGCCTCCGTGCAACCGACACCGGTGGCCTACCCCGCCGCCTACCCCGAGGTCCTGGCGGTCGGTGCCACCACCCCGACAGACCAGATCGCCTTCTACAGCGACCGTGGGCCCGAGCTGTGGGTGGTCGCGCCCGGCGGGGGCACCGCGATCGATGTCGGCACCGCCGCCGACCAGATCCTCAGCACCTGGGTCGACCTGAGCAGCGCCGTTCCGACACCAACGTACCGTTACGAGCTCGGGACCAGCATGGCGAGCCCCGTCGTCGCGGGCGTCGCCGCGCAGCTGCTGACCAGCCGGCCGGGCGCGACGCCCGACCAGGTCGCATCGGCGCTGGCGAGCGGCGCCACCGACCTGGGTGCCGCCGGCAGGGACGACGTCTTCGGCTACGGCCGGGTCGACGCGGTCGCGTCCGAGCAGGCGCTGGCGACCACCAGCCCGATGCTGCTGCAGACACCCGACGGACGCAGCTTCGCCGTGACCCGGGACGTGCCCTTCACGATCCCCAACGTCGCACCCGGATCCCTCACGCTGACGGCAGGGACGGACGACGGAGGTGACAGCGTGGTGGGGAACACGACCGGTGAGCTCTACGGTCAGGCGACGGTCGGCGTTGCGTTCGACACGGTCGTGCCTGCGGTCACGCTGGCGGTGGTGCCCAGGTAGTGGGGGACGCCGCTCCGGTCTGCCTGGCCTCGAGGCCACCTGGCAGCGGTCATGGACCCCACGTCGCACGTCGAGCCCGGGGAACGAGCGGCCATCGCGGCTGGCCAGGTTCGCTCGGCGCCAACCCCGCGCTCCTCCAACCCGTGGCCATGTCCGTGGCCGTGCCCCTGAGCGCACGCGGAGCGGACCGTGGGGAGTTTGCATTCTCGCCGTGCACATGGCATTCTTATGCATCTCTGCTGAATGAGGTTCACTCGAAAGGGGTCGGAACATGGGTTGGCGGCGTGGGTTGGGTCTGGTAGGTGGCGTGGTGGCGCTCGTGGTGGTGTTGGCGAGCTGTTCGCAGCCGAACACGAGCTCGAGCACCCTGGGAGCTCTCAATGTTCCCGTTGGGCACGGTAATCCTCTCGGCATCCGACCGGCCGGCCCGGCGAACGCGCCTGTCTGCCCGGGGCCGGCCGCGGCGGGATCGGCGCTGTGCTCCTCGCGTGTGATCGTGAACAAGAAGGGGGCACCCGAAGCGTCCACGACGCCGCAGGGCTACTCGCCTCAGCAGATCCGGACGGCCTACGGCTTCAGCGGGCTCACCGCGACGGGCAGCGGCACCACGATCGCGATCGTCGACGCCTACGACGATCCCAACGCCGAGGCCGACCTGGCGACGTTCGCCAGCACCTACGGGTTCCCGGCGTGTGACCTGACCAAGGTGGACCAGAACGGCGGCACCCACTACCCGCGCACCGACCAGGGCTGGACGCTGGAGATCTCCCTCGACGTGCAGTGGGCGTGCGCCGTCGCGCCGGGCGCGCACATCCTCCTCGTGGAAGCCAAGAACAGCTCGTTCAGCAACCTGCTGACGGCGGTGGCGACGGCGGCGGGCTACGGCGGCGACTCCGTGGCCGGGTACGGCCCGACCGTGGCCGTCTCCATGAGCTGGGGCGGTAGCGAGTTCTCGAGCGAGGGAAGCTACGATGCCGCCTTCCAGACGTCCGGCGTGACCTTCACGGCATCCTCCGGCGACAGCGGCACGGGCGTGATCTACCCGGCGGCCTCCCCCTACGTGGTCGGCGTGGGGGGCACCACCTTGCCGCTCGACTCGTCCGGCAACGTCATCAACGGCGGCGAGACGGCGTGGAACGGCAGTGGCGGTGGTATCAGCGTCTACGAGCCGGAGCCTACCTACCAGGGTTCCATGACCAACGCGGATTCGGCGGACGCCGGCGGCAGCCTGCCCGCGAGCGGCCGCGGCGTCCCCGACGTGGCCTACGACGCCGACCCGAGCACCGGCTTTGCCGTCTACGACAGTACCGGCTACCAGGGGGTGTCCGGATGGTTCGTGGTCGGCGGCACCAGCGCGGGCTCGCCGCAGTGGGCGGCGCTCTTCGCCCTGGCGGACCAGGGACGCTCCCCGTCGTTGAGCGGAACGTTCACGAGCGGCTCCGACGTGCTGTCTCCGACGTACAGTCTCGCAGTGAGCGACTACGGGGCCAACTTCACCGACATCGCGTCGGGTGACAACTGCTCCTCCAGCACCAGCAGTGGCCCGGGGAACGGCCACGGGCACGGCTCCAAAGGTGGCAGCAGTGGCACGAGCGGCAGTACGACGGTGTGCCAGACGACGGCGGGGTACGACTTCGTGACCGGCCTGGGGAGTCCGCTCGCGGCAAGCCTGGTAACGGCGCTGGCGAAAGCCCAGTAGCCGCCGAGGCGCTTCGGCGCGGCCCCGCTCGAACGGGACGGAGGGGCGCGCGGTTCCTGACCGCGTGCCCCTCTCGATCGTTGCGGCCGCTGCGCCGGCGGACAGGCGTCCTACGCGACCGGGGAGCCGCCCACCCAGTCGATCCCGATGCCATCTGCCGCCCGCAACCGGTCCGCGAGCTGGGCGGCGTGGTGCTGGACGTGGCGCAGGTTGACGAGCTGATGCTCGAGCTTCGACATCCGGTACCAGGAGAACCCGCTCGTCGGCTGGTCCAGATCGAGCGCGTCCACCGCCTCGTCCACCAGGCCGTCGCAGACGCGCCAGTAGGCGAGCACCTGGGTGCGGCTGTACGGCTGGGGCAGCAGGGGTAGGCGACTGTCGGGGTCGGCACGGCCGGGGATGCCGTCCGGGTGCTGCACGTCCGCCTGGTGGCCCGTCCACGGGCGGAAGTCCGCTTCGCGCGGCATCAGGTAGAGGTGGGTGAAGAACAGCGTGTGGTAGGCGATCTGCCAGAAGGCGTTGGTCGGTGTGCGGTCGGCCCAGAGGTCGTCCGGGCAGCGCTCGATGCACTCGTGCAGCATGGCGAGCCCGGCGTGGTACTGGCTCTTGAGGATCCGGCGGAGCGTCTCGTGCGGGGTGGCGTCCGCTGAGCTCGGGTCGGGCATGGCGGCTCCTCTCCGGTGCCAGGAGGTCGGCGACCATCATGCCACGTCGGTGCACCGCGGCGTATCCCGGTCTCTCCAGCGGGATGCGGTCCGATCGCGCCCGGCCCCGTGTTCGGGACCGCGCGCCGGAAGGCGGTCGGACCGCGCTCCTCGCACGGAACCATGAAGGCACGGCCTGGCGCTCCAGCGCACTGGTCCGAAGGTGCAGTGTCGGCTGCACTTGGCGGCCGCCGAGCATCCCGGCATACTTGCCTCACCGGACACGTGTGTCTCGTTCTCGCCGGGAGTCGTTCCCCTCCGCGTGATCTCCCCCGGAGGCGGTCAGGCCGCCGACAAGGAGGAAGCCATGGACGACGTCTTGCGCGAAGCGTTCCAGCGCATGGAACGCGCGACTCTGGAGCGGCGCGAGGTGCTCAGGCTCATGGGCTTCGCCGCGGCGGCCTCGGCCGGGTTGCCGACCATCTTGCAGTATGCCCGTGCGCAGGACACCGTCGCGGCCGCGAGCCAGGTCATCCGCGGCAAGAGCGACGTGCTCATCGTGCACAACGACCGCACGGGCGTCATGGAGACGCCGCTCGAGGAGCTGCGGAAGAACGCGATCACGCCCAAGGAGATCTTGTACATGCGCAACAACCAGATCCTCGAACCGCAGGGACGGAGCCTCGATCCCGTCCCGCTCGAGGGCTGGTCCATCACGCTCGGCGGGCTGGTGGCGTTCCCGCGCACCATCGACGCCTCCACGCTGGCGGACCTTCCGCAGACCGAGGCCGAGATGGTGCTGCAGTGCAGCGGCAACGGGCGCTCGTTCTATGCCCGCGCCGTCATGACCCGCGGCACGCAGTGGGCGCACGGCGGCATGGGCAACGTGGTCTTCAGCGGTGTGAAGCTGTCCGACCTGCTCGACACCTTCGATCCGCCGCTCGATCCGCGGCCGGAGGCACTGTTCGTCACGGCGGAGGGCGCCGACGGTCCGCCCGAGGGCGCCTCGCACCCCGACTTCGAGCACTCGCTGCCGGTCGACGACGTGCTCGAGCGTGCCATCCTCGCCACCCACATGAACGGCGAGCCGCTCCCCGGTGCGCACGGCGGGCCGGTACGGCTGGTGATCCCGGGCTACTACGGCACCATGAACATCAAGTGGCTCTCGCGCCTGTACTTCGTCACCATGCAGACCAACAACGTCAACCAGATCCCGCGCTACCGCGTGCCGCAGGACCCGATCCAGCCTGGCTCGCCGATCGACTACACCTTCGAGAACTCCGAGCCGAGCTGGCGCCAGCGCGTCAAGAGCGCGATCTTCGCGCCGCTCGACGGTGAGACGGTCAACGGCCCGGTGGAGCTGCGCGGCGTGGCCTGGAACGACGGAACCGTGCCGGTCTCGATGGTGCAGGTCTCGACCGACGAAGGCAAGACGTGGACGGCCGCGGCCGTGGACGTCCCGTCCTCGACCTACGCTTGGCACCACTTCAGCGCTCAGCTCCAGCTGCCGGCCGGCGACCACCGGATCTGGGTGCGGGCCATCGACGACCTCGGCCGCAGCCAGCCCCTCCAGGGGACGGTGCGCTGGAACCCGTCCGGATACGAGTGGAACGGGGCCGACGTCATCACGGTGACCGTGTCGTAGGCGTGACCGTGTTTTCACGCGCCGGTGGCACCGCCGGCGCCGCACCCCGCTGGGCCGGGCGCTGAGCCGGCTCGGCCCGCAGACTCGGGAGCATCCCAGATGATGCAGCGCATTGGGTTGTTCGTCGTAGCCGCACTGGTCGGGGCGTTCGTCCTGACCCTCTCGCCGGCGGCCCAGACCTGGGCCCAGGGGGGGAGCGGTCCCCTCCCGCCGGGTCCCGGCGTGGAGCTCGTCTACGCCAAGTGCACGCAGTGCCATCCGATCACCCAGGTGGCGGAGTCCAAGGGGTTGCCGGCCTTCCTCTGGGAGGACACTGTCGGCCTCATGAAGAAGCTCGGCATGAAGGTGACCGAGCAGGAGCAGAGCACGTTGCTGGACTACCTGACCGTCTACATGGGACCCAACCCGCCGCCGACCGAGACGGCGTCGGAGACCCCCGCCGGAGGCGGGGAGAGCACCACCGGTGAAACGAGGGCCCAGGCGAGTGGCGACCTGGAGAGCGTCGATGGCGCTGTCGTGTACCAGGCCAACTGCGCCGCCTGCCACCAGCCCGAGGGACAGGGCATGGCGGGCGCCTTCCCGCCGCTGGCGGGGCATGCGGCCAACCTGTTCGCCGCGGACCGGGACATCCTGCCGCTGATCCTGCGGAACGGCCTGCAGACGACCATCGAGGTCGAGGGGACGAGCTACAGCGGCTTCATGCCGGCATGGCCGACCCTGTCCGACGCCGAGGTCGCCGCCGTCCTCAACCACGTGCTGTCGTCGTGGGGCAACAAGGAAGCTTTGCCCGAGGGTGCGGAGCTGTACACGGTCGAGGACGTCACGGGCCTTGCCGGCGCAGAGGTGGACGTCGTGCAGCGGCGGCAGCAGCTCACGCTGGAGTGATGGGCCGATGAGTCGGGTGGTCGCCTTGCACAGCGGGCCGGAGCGTCTGGCCAAGGCCGCGCGGGCGCGGCTCGAGCTCCGGCCCGAGGGCGTCGTGGGCGACCGCCACTTCGGGCGTGACTCCGAGCGCGCGGTGCTGCTCGTAGGGACGCGCAGCTACCGCGAGCTGGCGTTGCTGGGTCTGCCCCTGGCTCACGGCAGTCTAGGTGAGAATCTCGTACTGGACGGTGTCGACGGCATGGTGCCGGGGGAGCGCCTGCGGGTCGGTGGCGCCGTTCTGGAGGTGACGCATGCCTGCACCGTGTGCGCCACCTTGACCGAGGTGCACCCGCGCCTTCCGAAGCTGGCGTACGGCCGGCGCGGCGTGTACGCCCGGGTCGTGACCGGGGGAACGGTGGCGCTCGGCGACCCGGTGACGCGCTGCGCCGAGGTCGCCGAGGCGCAGGTGGCGTGAGCCCGCCCGCGCCGTGCGACCGTCCCGAGGGTCGTGACGCTCGGGAGGCGCGCCGTGCCGAACGCGCCCGCCGGGGGCGCTACGGATGGCGCTGCTCGAGCCGTTACATCTGGAACATGCACAGGAACGCCTGGACCACGGCTGGGTCGAAGTGGCTGCCGGCGTTCTCCCGGATGTGCTCGAGCGCCTGCTGGCGTGTCCAGGCAAGGCGGTAGGGACGGTCGCTGGTGAGCGCGTCGAAGACGTCGGCGACGGCGAACATACGGGCCGCCAGCGGGATGGCCTCGCCCGCCAGTCCCTCGGGATAGCCCTGACCGTCCCAGCGCTCGTGGTGCGAGATGGGGATCTCCAGCGCGGGCCCGAGGAAGGTGATCGGCTCCAGTAGGTCGCGCGCCAGCATCGTGTGGCGGCGCATGACGTCCCACTCCTCGTCCGTCAGGGGGCCCGGCTTCTGGAGGATGGCGTCGGGGATACCCATCTTGCCGATGTCGTGGAGCAACGCGCCCCGCCTGACGTGCACCAGGGCCTCCTCGGAGAGGCCCATGGCCTGTCCCAGCCGTAGCGTCAGCTCGGTGACGCGGCGGCTGTGCCCTTCGGTCTCGCGGTCGCGCAGGTCGAGCGCACGGGACCAGCCCTCGATGGTGGCGTCGTAGGCGGTGCGCAGTTCGGCGTTGCGGGCGCGAAGGTCGGAGAGGAGCGTGGTGTTGTCGATCAGGATGGCGCCCTGGGTCGCCAGCGCCACGAGGTACTCCTGCCAGTCCGCGGGAGTCTCGACGACGCTGCGTTGTCCGGCTACCAGGGCGCCTCGTAGCGATCCGCGCACCGTCATGGGCGCCGCGGCGAAGGTCTCGAAGCCCTCCTCGTCCAGCGTGAACGCTGTCTCGGGGTAGAGGGCTTCGAAGATCTCGCGGTTGCCTCTGGCGATGCGCGGCCTCCCGCTGGCCACTGCCCTGCCCGCCAGCCCCTCTCCCAGGGGCAGGCGGATGCGTGGCGGAGGTGCCCGGAAGCCCTGCGTCTGTGCCAGCTCCAGCGCATCGCCCTCGGGGGTCGTCAGGAACAACCCGACGGCGTCGACGCCGAGGCCCTCGCGCGCTGCCGTGAGGAAGGCGGTCATCGCCTCTCCCGGGGCGCGTCCGTCGGTGATGGCGGTGTCGATCTGGTGGAGGGCCGTCATGCGTCGAAGCTGGACCTCGAGGGTCTCGTTCAGCGCTCGGATGCTGTCCTCGGCGGCGCGTTTCTCGGTGACGTCCTGCTTCACCGCCACGAAGCGCTCGATGGTGCCGGCGGCCCCCTGCACCGGTGTGATGCTCATCTCCTCCAGGTACTCGCTGCCGTCCTTGCGGCGGTTGACGAGCTCCCCGTGCCACACGTGCCCGGCGGTGATGGTCTCCCACAGCGATCGGTAGAACGCCTCCGACTGATGCCCGGAGTTGAACAGGCGGGTGTGTCGCCCGACCACCTCGTCGAGCGCGTAGCCGGTCAACGCCAGGGCGTGCGGGTTGGCCCACTGGATCACGCCGGTGGCATCGGTCACCACGATGCCGGCCGACGCCGCCTCGAGCGCGGTCATGCGCAGCCGCAGGGTGGCCTCGTCCTGGACCCGGCGGGTGTGGTCGAGGAGCGTCCCCAGGATGGCCGGGCGGCCGTCGACGTCGAGGACGCGCCCGAGCACTTCCACGGGCACCAGGCTACCGTCCTTGCGCACGCCCCGGAAACCGTAGTGGGCGGCCTCGACCCCTCTCGATAGCCGGTTCTCGATGTTGTCACGGACCAGCGGACGGTCCTCGGGGAGCGTGAGGTCGTCCGGCCCCAGCCTGGCGACGATCTCCGAAACCTCGTAGCCGAAGGCGTTCGCGAAGGCGCGGTTGACGTACTCGAAGCGTCGGTCCTGGATCAGGTAGACGCCGACCAGCGCTTCCTCCGCCAGCAGACGGAAGCGCTGCTCGCTGGCGCCCAACGCCGACGCCAGCGCCTCACTCTGTTCGAGGTCCTCGCGGGCCTGCTGCTCGGCGGCATCCAGCTGCAGGTGACGTTCGTGGAACGCCCCGATGCCCGCCGCTGCCGCCAGGGTCACCAGGCCGCCGGGGATCGCACCCGGGAAGGTCGCGGCCGGCAGGGCGCCGTGCTGACCGACGGCGATGGCGAGCAGGGCGTTGAGCGCGATCAGGGCTAGCGCCACCAGGCCCCCACCGAGCGCCCCGAGCCACCACCCTGCCAGTGCCGCCGGGACCAGCAGCAACGCCATGATCGGCGCTCCGACCAGGGGTCCGAGAGCGACGAACAGGACGGAGTAGGACACCGTCGCGACGACGATCCACAGGCCCCTCGAGCTCCGGGCCAGGCGCTCCGTCGTGGCGCCGTCAGCGGCGACGCCCTTCACGCCCACTCCTCTCCCCGCCGGCCAAGGCCAGCCCCCCGTCGGATGCGTCCAGCGCTCGGCGTGCCCCCACTCATCCGATCCGCTCGGCTTTCCGCGGTCGGTTCGCGACCACCCGGTTCCGACCGGACGCTTTCCCATCGTACATGGCGGCATCGGCGGCCTCGACCACGTCGGCGGGCGCGTCGCCCTCGTCGGAGCTCGCCACGCCGATCGTCACCGTCACCTGTACGCTCTGTCCGTCCATCCCCACCGGCTTTGCCTCGACCACCCGACGCAGCTTCTCGGCGGCACGCGCCCCGCCCGCGATGCCGGTTTCCGGCAGGACCATCAGGAACTCCTCGCCGCCCCAACGCCCGACCAGGTCGTGCTCGCGTAGCCCGCTGCGCAGCCGGGCCGCGACGGCACGCAGGACCTCGTCACCGAAGGCGTGGCCGTACCGATCGTTGATCTTCTTGAACCGATCGACGTCGGCCATCAGCACGCTGTATCCCCGCCCCGTGCGACGCGAGCGGCCGGTCTCGCGCCGGAGCGCCTCCTCCATGGCCCGGCGGTTCAGCAGATCCGTGAGGCCGTCGCGGAGGGCGAGACTCTCCATGCGCTGCAGGGCCTCCACCAGGGCATGCTCCGCGCGCGTCACCGTGAAGGCGCTCAACAGCGCCATCGCGACCATGGCCCCAGAGACCACCAGAACGTTGAACACGTGCAGCAGGTGGATGGTGTGGGCGGGCCACCTGGCCAGCCCCGCCATCGGTGGCCACAGCAACTCGAAACCGACGTAGACCGTCCCGAGCAGACCCACCCAGGCCCAACGCGACAGCGACGCCCGGCCGGGGTGCAGGGCCACGAGCACCAGTGGCACCATCACGTAGAACAGGAAGCCGCTTGCTTCACCGGCGAAGAGCGTGCCGAGAACGGCCGAAAGGGCGATGTCCACGCAAGCCGTCGCGAACGCCGCATTCGCGCTGCCTCGGCGCAGCAGGAGGTAGGCCAGCGTTGGCATCGCCAGCCCGGCTGCGGTCGCCCACGCCATGACGGGATCACGCAGCAGTGCGAAGACCACGGCGAACGTCGCGTGGGCCGCGAAACCGCCGGCGACCACGCGCCACAAAATCCAACGAAACCGATCTACCGAAGGCACGACGTCATCACCGCTCACCGTTGGGCCCGGCACCCCCCCAAACCCGAGCGTCGTCATTCAGCCATGCGTCCTAGGGACTGACGCCCTCAATGCTGAGGGAACCTGCCCCGGCGTGCAGTGGGTTTCCCGACAGCGATGACTCCATCTCTGCAGCGACGGTGGCGGTAGTCTGGGGACGATCGACATGCGAGACCCGCCGGTTCGCGGAAGGGGGAGACCCTCGTGGAAGGCAGAACGCTGGGACGCACCGAGCTGACCGTCACGCCGATCGGGCTCGGAATCATGCAGTTCGCCGGCGGTGCCGGCATGTTCCGCTACATGTTCCCGCCCATCGACCAGGAGCGCATGACGGCCATCGTGCGCGCCGCCCTGGACGGTGGGATCGACTGGTTCGACACCGCCGAGATGTACGGCGGCGGCCGCTCCGAGCAGGGCCTCGCGGCCGCGCTGCAGGCGCTCGACGTGGCGCCGGGGGGCGTCGGCGTTGCGACGAAGTGGAATCCCTTGTTGCGCAGCGCGGGGAACATCCCCCGCACCATCGAGCGTCGGCGGTCCGCGTTGGCGCCCTATCCCATCGACCTCTACCAGGTCCACCAGCCCTGGTCGTTCTCTCCGCCGGAGGCCGAGATGGATGCCATGGCCGACCTGGTCGAGTCCGGCCAGATCCGCGCCGTAGGCGTCAGCAACTTCGACGAGCGCCGGATGCGCCGGGCGCACGCCGAGCTGGCGAAGCGTGGCCTCGCGCTGGCGACGAACCAGGTCCACTACAGCCTGCTGCACCGGGAGATCGAGACGAACGGTGTGCTGGACGCTGCGAAGGAGCTCGGCGTGAGCATCATCGCCTACTCGCCGCTCGACTCCGGGCTGCTGACCGGCAAGTTCCACCGCGATGCCAGTCTGCTGGAGGCGACCCCGCTCGGTCGCCGGATGAACCTGAGGCGCAGGCTGGAGCGCAGCCGCCCCGTCATCGAGCTGCTCGAGGCTATCGCGGCCGACCGGGCCGTGACGCCGTCCCAGGTGGCGCTGGCGTGGCTGGTCCGCCGGCACGGCGACACGGTGGTGGCCATCCCCGGCGCCAGCAAGCCGGAGCACGCCGCGGACGTGGCCGCGGCGCTGCACGTCACGCTGGAGCCGGACGAGCTCGAGCGCTTGGACGCCGTGTCGAGCTCCCCCCGCTAGCACCGGTCGGAGCGCGTTCCGAGAGCGGGCGCGGCCGCTGCACGTTGCCCGGCGCCCGGCAGCGTGCGGACGTGTGTGCTACACTGCGCGTTACTCTCGTCATCGCCAACGCCGTGCAGGAGGGGGCATGCATGAGCGCGGACGCCCACTACGGAGCGGTGTTCGGAGGCTGGTTGCAGCGACGGCGCAGGCAACTGGACCTGACGCAGGTCGAGCTTGCCGATCGCGCGCGCTGCTCGGTCGCGACCATCCGGAAGCTGGAGTCCGACGAGCGGCACCCGTCCGAACGCATGGCTGGTGTGCTCGCCGGCGTGCTGGGGGTCGCCGATGAGGAGCGGAGCGCCTTCGTTCGCTTCGCGCGCGGAGGCTGGGCCGATCGGCCGCCGGTCAGCACGGAGCCGGTGCTGGACCGGCCGTGGATGCCCGGGGTCCGCGAGCAGGTGCGCACCAGCCCGGTGGCCGCCGGACCGCTGCCGCCACGGGAACCCTTGGCTGGGGTAGGTGCGCCCTCGCCGCCGCCCACCCTCGGCTCCAGTGCGCTGGAGGTCGCCGCAAGCGCCGTCGGCGACGCGGGTGCCGAGCTGACGGACGGCTCACCCGGCGCGACTCACCGCGCGTCCGGGCTCGACGCACGAGTGCGCCTGCCCGAGACCACGTTGCGTCCGCCCCAGCGCGTCGGACGCGAGGCGCTGTGGGCCGAGTTGGAGCGGGCGTGGAGCGAGCGGCGGCACGTGTTCCTGAGCGGTCCCGGCGGCATCGGCAAGACGCGGCTCATGGGCGATTTCGCCACGAGCAAGGGCCCCACCATGGTGGGTGAGGGTTTCCCCGGCGACCCCGTGCTCCCCTTCAGCACCATGCGCCGCGGCTACCGGCGCTTGTTCGAGGACCGTCCCGAGGTCGTGGCGGAGCTGTCCACGTGGGTGCGGGCAGAGCTCTCCCGCTTCCTGCCCGAGCTCTTCACGCCCCCGCGCCCCCCCGTCCGTGACGAGGCCGAGCGCTTGCGCTTCTTCGAAGCGGTGCTCCGCCTGAGCCTCGTCATGAGCCGGCACGTCGCCATGGTCACGGCGGACGACCTGCAGTACTTCGATCGTTCCAGCTTCGAGGCGACGGGGTGGGCGACGTCGGAGATCGTGCGCAGGGGGCTCGGCGGGGCGCGCAGCATCGCCGCCTTCCGCCCGGCGGGACTGCCGCCGGATTACCAGGCCGTCGTCGAGGTCATGGTCGGGAGTGGGATCTCGGTGCTGATCGACGTCGGCCCCCTCAGCGAAGCGGCCTGCGGGGAGCTCCTGACCGTACTCGGTGTGCCACCTGGGGAGCTCGACGCCTCCGAGGTCTTCCGCCTCACAGGAGGGAATCCGACCTACGTCATCGAAGCCGTCAAGGGGTGGTGGGAGACTCGAGAGCTCCGCGGCGGAGTGGCTCAGGGCGAGCGGCTCGCGCTCACTGCGGCGCGGACGATCCACGACCGCCTCGATCGGCTCCTGCCGGGTGATCTCAGGCTGGCACAGGCGATCGCCGTGCTGCGCGATGCTGCCACGCCGGAGCTCATCGCCGAGATGGTGGACGAGACGGCCGCGGTGGTGGCCGGCCGGCTCGCGCGCCTCGAGGCGCTCAACATGGTCCGCGAGGGTCGCTTCGTGCACGATCTGCTCGAGGAGAGCGCGCGGGCCTCGCTGTCGGCACCGCAACGGAGCCTGCTCCACGCCCGTGCGGCGCAGGCGTTGATCGCGCGCGACGCCGAACCTGCTCGCGCCGCCCACCATCTGGAGCAGGCTGGGCGCGTGGACGAGGCGCTGAGCTGGCGCCTCGAGGCCGCGGAACGCGCGCTCGAGCAGGGCAGCCGCATCGAGGCGCGCCGGTGGCTGGGCTGGGTCCTGGAGCGCGCACCACGCGGCAGCGAGCGCTCCGCTCGAGCCGGCTTGCTCCTAGGGGGCGCGTTGCTCAGCGTCGACGTAGAGGCCGCCCACCGGATCCTGCTCGCGGCACGAGCGGACGCCCGTCGGGCGGCGTCACCGTCGCTCGAGGCGCGAGCGCTGGCCGGGCTCGCGCAGGCCGCGTCCTTGCGCGGCGACGATGCTGCGGCGCGGAGCTTCGACCATGACGCCAGCGAGATCGGCGGTGCCTTGCCGCCACGCGAGCGGGCAGGGATCCTGCTCGCTCTCAGCGAGGTGCGCTGGGCGATCGGCGACTTCGGAGAGTCGCACGAGCGAATCGCCGAGGCCGTCCGTCTGGACCCGTCGCAGCCGCGCTACCGCCTCACGCTGGCGCGCTTCCAGTGGCACCGTGGGTGCTACGAGGCGGGCATCGCGGAGCTCGAGGCCGTGCTGCAACTCGATCCGGCGAGCGCCAGACTGACGAGGGTGCTCCACGACCTGGGGCAGGACTACCGCGCGTTGGGGTTGCTCGACCCTGCGCGCCGCTGGCTCGAGCGCGCCCTGGACGTGTGGGCTGACTCCGGCGACCTGCTCATGGAGGCCCGGGTGCGGGAGACCCTCGGCGCCACCCATACCAGCCGCGGTGCTTTCGCCGAGGCCGAACGCGAGCTGGTCGCAGCAGCGGAGCTGTATGGGAGGCACGGTGCCTATGCGCGATTGGCGGCGGTAGCGCCCAAGCGCGCCTACCTGCGGCTGCTTACGGGAGAGGTGGACGCTGCCTATCGCATCGCGATCGAGGGGTTGCGCACGCTCGGGCCGGAGGGCAACCCGTTCCAGCGAAGCGAGAGCCTCGCCCTCGTGGGGGCCACCAGCGCCCGCACCGGTCGGTGGGCCGAGGCGTGCGAGGCGGCGGCGGAAGCGCGTAGGCTCGCCGAGACGAGCCGGCACCCGCTGGCCAGGGTCACGGCCCTGCGTGGCGAAGCCGAGACGGCCCTGGCCGTCGGCGACGAGGACACGGCGCGGACAGCCTCGTGGGCCTTGCACGACATCGCGCGGCGCCACCGCATGCGCGAGCACGAGGCGTGGGCACACCTTCTCCTCGCCCTCGCACTCGACGGGGACGAGGCCCGCAGGCACGCCTCCTTCGCATGCACGATGGCTGCCGAGGGCGGCTTCCGGCCCGACGAGGCTCGGGCGGTCGCCCGGCTCGCCGAGCTCGGCGACGCGTCGATGGCACGTCGCGCGAACGCCCTGCGCCCGTGGGCCGGGGCTACGTCCCGTTCTCGTACGGTTTGAGCACCAGTCCGAAGAGCACCACGTAGGCGAACTGAAGCCCGGCCGCCAGGAAGAACGGCAGGTCGAGCAGCCCCAGCCCCATCAGCCAGCCGGCAGCAGCGGCGCCGACCGCGGACGGCATCCGGAAGGAGAGAGCGTTGAGGCTGCCCGCCAGCCCACGTCGCTCGTCGCGTACCAGCGCCATGCTGAACGCCTGGCGGGTGCCGGCGGTGCCGCGGTTGAGGATCGACCGGAAGGCGTAGAGCGCTGCCGCCCAGGCGTAGGCGGGCATCAGGGGCATGGCCAGGAGCGTGAAGACACCGACGGTGCGCGGCCCCACGATCGAGCGCACGACGCCGACCCGGGCGCCGACCTCGCCCGTGACCACCGAGGAGATGGCGGTGAGGAAGAAGGTCAGTGCGTAGACCGAGCCGATGGCTTCCGGCCCGACTCCGAAGCGCACCGCGAACCAGTAGGGCATGAGCGGTCCGATGAGACCGATGCCCAGCGCGTTCACCGAGTTCACGGTGGACAGGAGCGTCAGCGCGACGTTCTCGCGTCGCCGTAGGGCGGCTGCCTCGCCGGCCCCGCTGAAAGCGGGCGCGGCACGCGGGGGCGGGGTGGTGGCGGTCGCCGCGGGAGCGGGGCCAGCGGGGAGAGGGCCAGCGGCGCGGCGGCCGGCGGCCGGCACCTCCGCGGGTTCCGACGGCACGGCCGTCGGCGCTGCCGAGCCGCGGGCCGCGGCACGTCCGCCCGACCTGCGCCCCGCCGGGGCGCCTCCTGCAGCCGGCCGATCATCCAGGTGGTCACGAGCGCCGCCACCAGGTTGAGCACGAACAGCGGCTCATAGGCGGTGGGTCCGGGAAGGAACCGAGCGAACAGCGGCACCGCCGAGCCGATCAACGTGCCGAGGCCCATACCGAAGAAGCCCAGCGCCGCGTTGAGGCTGAACGCCTGGCTCCGGCCCGTGGGCCTCACGCTTGCGGCCAGCCACGCCTGCTCGACCGGAGCGAACGGTCCGGCGGCGCCGTTGGCGCCGCGCCCGTACCCCAGGAGCACGGCCGTCAGCACCAGCACCCAGGAGTGCGGGAAGACGACCACCGCCAGGGCACCGACCGCCGACGCGAGCTGGTAGCCCATCAGGAAGGGGCGCCGTCCGAAGCGGTCGCTGAGCACGCCGGCGGCGAGCAGCATCGCGGCCCCGACGAGGCCGGTGGCCCCCAAGAGCAGCCCGATCGGAGCGGCACCCCAGCCCAGCGCCTTGAGGTAGAGCACGAAGTCCACCACCAGCGCGCCCTGTGCCATGCTGCGCAGGAATCGCGCCGACATCAGGCCGCGGGCGACCGGGTCGAGGTTGCGCCAACCGCGGGGGGTGTAGGGGGGAGCGCTCACTCAGCTCCGCCGGGCCACGGTTTCGGGCCCGCGCACGAGCGACGTCACGACGCCGAAGGCGGCGTCGAGCGTGGCCATGAACACGCCGATGCCGACGATGGCCAGGGTCCCCCATCTGCCGGTCGGGTGCGCGGCCGCGGCGGCTGCCGTGGTTGCGGGAGCCGCCTGCGACGCCTGCGTGCCCCCGACGGGTCCGTGCTCAGGGTCGGAGACCCGATGCTGGTTGTCCGAAGGGGGGTGCGCCACATCGCCTCTCTGCCGGGTCCCCCGGCGCCCGCAGCCGATGCTACCCCTTCCACCTGGAACCAACAAGCGCTGCACGCGACGCTCGCCGGGCGGGCCGACGGTGCGAGCGCCGACGTCGGCCACCCCCCGTCCGTACGGCGTGCGGCGCGTGATGGGCGACACAGCGCCCGGCCAGGAAGGTCGGGGACGGAGCTCAACCGTCGCTGTGCCGTCAGCGACATCCACGTAGAGTGAGCGGAAGACCTCGGGAGGTCGCCATGGTCAAGGAGTTCCGGGAGTTCATCAGCCGTGGGAACGTGCTGGATCTGGCGGTGGCCGTCATCATCGGGGCCGCCTTCGGCGCCATCACGGCTTCGCTCGTGAACCAGGTGGTCATGCCGGTGATCGGCCTGTTGCTCGGCGGGGTCGACTTCAGCAACCTCGGCATCATCCTGAAGAACGCCGACGCCTATGCGTCGGTGCACGACGCCGTCGCCGCGGGCGCTCCCGTCATCCAATACGGTGCGTTCCTCAACACCATCATCAACTTCCTGATCATCGCCTTGGCGGTCTTCCTGATCGTACGGTGGTTCAACGCCATGAAGCGCCGTGCCGAGAAGCCCGCCGAGCCCGTGGTCCCGCCCCCGGTGCCCGCCGAAGAGCGGCTGCTCACCGAGATCCGCGATCTGCTTGCAGCGCAGCGCACGCCCAGCGCCGGCTGAGCAGGGAACCGGCTGGAACGGTCAGCCGTTCCGGTCGCCCTCGGCGACGAAGCCGGACGCGTCGAGGAAGGCCTCGAGCCCCACGCCGTAGGCGCGCAACGCCTCCAGGCTGGCGCGCAGATCGCCGGCGATCTCGAGGCTGTGATCAGCGCGGTCCACGACGACGGAGCGTCCGCCGGTAGCGTCCATCAACTCCTGCAACGCGGCGGCCTCGTACAGGGGGTCGGCCGTGCCGATGGCGAAGAACGATGGGGGCCGCCGCCTGAGCACGGCGCGGCGCAGTCCCTCGTTGCTGAGCAAGGGCGTCAGCCAGATGCAGGTCGGGTGGCGTTCGACGAAGGTCCCTTCGATCAGGTCGGCCAGCGCCAGGGTGCCGAGCGACTTGCCGACCAGCACGTGTCTTCGGTAGTTCCGTTCGCCCAGCGCGGCCCGGACGGCGCGCTCGGCATCCTGGCGCAGCCGCGAACGGCGTGCGGCGGGGTCAGCGCCGCTGAACGCCGGGTCGGTGTCGTAGGCCAGGTCCAGCCGGAGCACGTCGATGCCGCGCCACAACAAGCTGCGTTCGGCGAAGTGGAGCAGTGGCATCGTGGCCCGGTAGCCGAACCCCGGGAACAGCACGGCCAGCGTGTCGGTGTCGCCGTCACGGCGGAAGAAGGTGTGGGGTAGGCCTTCGCTGTCGCTCCTCGTCAGGTGGTCGAGCTGTCGGCGCTCGTGCACGGTGCTCCTCCCCGGTTCGCCCCCTACGGCGGGGACCTTTGCCTCATGCGCGTGCGGCCGTGGGGCCGCTACACTATATGCCCTGGGGGCGGGCGGCTCCCACCTTCCCACCAACGCGACGTCTCGCTCCCGTAGTTCCTTTCCGGGGGGTGCGGTCCTGGCGTGGCATCTCGCGGGGTGCCCGGGGGTCGTAAGCGAGAGGGGGGATGCCTCGTCGATGCTCGTCCTTCGGACGCCTTCCGGATCGTTGCAAGGGGATCATCATGAGACCGAGGCTTGGATGGCTGCTGCTGCTGGCGGCGTTGCTCGTTCCCTCCCTGGCCTGGGCGCAACCGTGCGAGGCCGAAGCGGACGTGAGCGCTGCCAAGGCCGCGATCGCGCAGGTGTGGGACCAGTACGAGACCGCCAGGAACGCCGGCGACCTCGCAACGTGGCTCGCGCTCTGGGATGAGAATGCGGTGCTGATGGAGCCGGGTCGGGAGGCCGTTGCAGGTATGGAGAGCCTCCGCACCGAAGTGAGCTGGGGCAGCGAGGATTCCAGGTTCGCCCTGCAGGCGCAGGAGACCGAGGTCTGCGGGCAGATCGCCTACTCGCGGGGGTCCTTCACGGTGGACGTGCTGGATCAACGCGGAGGCGTCGTCGACCAGCAGGAGGGTACGTTCCTATCGGTACTGAGGCAGCAGGCGGACGGAAGCTGGAAGATCTATCGCCACGCCGAGCACCTCAACCCGGCAGCTGACTGAGCGGTACCCGACGGACCCGTACCCGAAAGCGCGGTACCGCAACCGCCCAGCGCCGAGGGTGTCAACGCACCCTCGGCGCCCTCTGTCGTAGGCACTGCTCCCGAAGGGATCGGGTGGTCGGTCGGCCAGGGCCCGCCGGCGACAGGAACATGAACGGGCCCGGCGGTGGAATGCGGCGCCTCACAGCCGAACGCGAAAAGGACGCTCATGAGACCGATACGCATCGTTGCCCTCGGTGCCCTGCTCGTTACCGTGCTCACGTCCTGCGCGCCGGGGGTGACGTTGCTTCCGGAAGCGTTCAAGCCCGATCCTCAGCCGGTCACCGTCGCCGAAGCAGGTCAGGCCCTGGCGATCGCCCGGAAGTTCGTCGGTACGAACCACACCGTGATGCGCTTCCTGGACGCCAGCAGCTTCGAGGGCCAGGTCGGCATCCAGGAGTGGCCCGTCCACGGTGTCAAGCGCGGCCAATGGATCGTCGGTGCTGGCCGGCTGAAGGTCATCCGCGGCCCCAAGAACTGAGAGCGCGCTCGGGTCAGCTGCTGCGGTACACCCTGCGGAAGTAGAACACCACCAGCAGCATCGTCATGAACAGCAGCACGTAGGCAAGGGCCGAGGCCTGGGCCAGGTCCAGCCCGCGGAAGGCGGTGCGGTAGATGAAGTACGCGAGCAGGTCGGTCGAGGAGCCCGGACCGCCCTTGGTCAGGACGTAGATCAGGTCGTAGGTGCGCAGCTCGATGATGCTCTGCAGGATGAGGACGATCCCGATCACCGGGCGGAGGATGGGGAGCGTCACCAGGAAGAAGCGCTGAAAGGCGGAGGCCCCGTCCACAGTGGCCGCCTCCAGCGGCTCCAACGGCATGCTCCGAAGGCCGGCGAGGAGCACCAGCGTCACCAGCGACACCTGTTGCCACACGTCGATCGTCCCGACGACGAACAGGGCGTACCTCGGGTTGCCCAGCCAGTCGATGCGGGGCAACCCGAGGCGCGTCATGGCGAAGTTGACGATCCCCAGTTCGGGGTGCAGGATCATCTTCCAGATCAGAGCGACGCCGACGGGCGAGATGAGCATGGGGATGCTCAGGACCGAGTAGTAGACCTCGCGTCCCGGCACGGGCTGGTGCAGCAGCACCGCGAACACCAGCCCCAGCACCAGGCTGAGGCCCACGGTGAACGCCGTGTAGACCGCGGTCAACCAGATGGCGTTCACGAAGTACGGGTCCTGGAAGCCGCGGACGTAGTGCTGCAGGCCCACCCACGGCTCGAAGCGGGGGGCCAGGAAGGAGTAGCCGGAGAACGACACCACCAGCGCATACCCCAGCGGGAAGGCGATAATCCCCACCAGGACGAGGATGCCCGGTAGCGCGAACTGCCAGCCCGTCCGTCGGCGTCGCATCCCTCACCTCGCTACGGCAGGTTGGCCCGCTGGAAGAGCTGTTGGAGCGCCCTGGCGGCGTCCTGCGTCGCCTGATCCGGGCTCTTGGTCCCGGCCGAGGCTTCGGAGATCTCGCGGCCCAGGTCCTCCTCCATCTGCGCCGTGTACTGGAACAGCGGCACGCTCTTGGCCGTCTCGACGATGGTCGCGACGTCCGCGTAGTACGGGTACTTGGCCAGCACCTCGGGGTCGTTGAAGGCGTCGGTCCGGGTGGGCGCGTGCCCCTGCAGGGCGCGGGCCTTCACGATCGCCGGCGACTCGACCCACTGGATGAACTGCCAGGCGGCGTCCTTGTGGGCGGAGTTGTGCGGGATGCCCCAGCCCCAGCCGCCCGCTACCCCGTGCCCGCCGGGCATCGGCGCCAGCGCGACCTTGCCGGCCACGTTGGGGCAGTCCTGCGCATTGTCGAGCTGCGGCAGCATCCACCAGTAACTCACGAAGCTCCAGGCCTGGCCCTGGCACATGATGCGGTAGGTGTCGTCGAGGTTGAAGTTGAGGGCGCCGGTGGGTGCGGCCGTTTGGATGTTGCGCGCGTAGAGCTGCATGGCCTGACGGCCCTCGGGGCTGTCGAGGGTGACGTTCCAGTTGCCGTCGGTGAAGTCACCGCCCAGCCCGAAGAGGTAGTTCGCGAACTCCAGGAAGTTGGGGTCGCCGCGTTGTCACCGCCCAGCCCGAAGAGGTAGTTCGCGAACTCCAGGAAGTTGGGGTCGCCGCGTTGCCCCTGCATGGCGACGCCCGCCATGTCGCTGTGCTGCGCGATGAAGACGCTGGTGTCGACGTAGTCCTGGACGGTCGCGGGGAGCTGGAGTGGGCGACCGAACTGCTCCTGGTAGGCCTGCTGCAGGGCGGGGTCCTGCAGCACGTCGGTGCGGTAGATCAGCCCCATCGCGTAGTTGTACATGGGGATCATGTACAGCGTGTCCTGGTAGTACCCGACCAGGGCGAGCATCGACGGTAGGTAGGGACTGAGGTCGAAGTTGGTGCGGTCGACGTACGGTTGCAGAGGCTCGAGCCACCCCGCCGCCGGGAACTCACCGGCCCAGAGGAAGTCGACCTGCAGGAAGTCGTAGGTATTGGTGGGCGACAGCATCTGGGTGACGAGCTTGTCGTGCATGGCGCTGTACTGCACGATCTCGAACTCGACCTTGATGCCGGTCTGCTGTTCGAACTGCGGCAGCAGGTCGGCGATGATGTGCGTCTCGGGCACGTCCTCCATGAGGGCGCGGAGCGTCACGTTCTGGGCGAACGCCGCGCTCAGGCCGAGCACGAGACAGGCGATCAGCCAACGGAAACGCATGGGGTACCTCCTCCTAGGGTCCCAGGGGTGGATGCGTCGGTTCCGTTCCGGATGTGGTTCGGCGAGTCGCACCACCTCCTCACTTCACGGCGCCGAAGGTGAGGCCCGCCACGAGATAGCGATCGACGACGCGAGCGAGCAGGATCACCGGGAGGATGGAGAGCACCACGCCGGCGGCGACCTTCGAGAAGAGCACGCCGCGCTGCGTGATCTGCGCGGCGAGCACGACCGGGATGGTCTGGGTCTCCAGCCCGGAGAGCAGGAGCACGAACAGGAACTCGTTCCACGCCAAGATGAACCCCAGCACGCCCGCGGCGAACAGCCCGGGCGTGGCGACGGGGACGATGACGCGGAAGAACGCCACCATCGGCGTGGCGCCGTCGACCAGGGCCGACTCCTCCAGCTCGCGCGGGATACCCTCGAAGAAGCCCATCAGCATCCAGCTCATGAAGGGGAGTCCGAAGGCCAGGTAGGCGATGACGATCCCGGGCAGGGTATTGACCAGTCCCCAGCTACTGAACAGCGAGAACAGCGGCAGCGCCAGCGCGATCGGCGGCAGCATCTGCGTGGCCAGCACGCCGAAGCGGAGGCCCTCTCCTCCGGTGCGATAGCGCGCCAGCGCGTAGCCGAGCAGCGCCCCGATGGGGAGCCCGACCAGCACGGTGGCGGACGCGACCGCGAGGCTGTTGATCATGGCCCGTCCGAAGGGGCCATGCAACAGCTCGGCGAAGTTCCGCAGCGTGACGGGCCCCCACCGCGGCGGTAGCACGTAGGCCAGATTCTCGGGGAGCAACGCCGTGCGCAGGATCCAGAGGAGCGGGAGCAGGAAGAAGAGCGAGACCAGGAGCAGCGCGGCATGGGTGAGCACGATGCGTCGCGCCTGGCGGCGCCGGCTCCGGCGCGAACGCTGCGTACGTGGGAGCGCCGTCATGTGGTGCATGCTCCTCCGTTGACCTCGATCACCTCGCCCGTCAGGAAGTCGGCGTCCTGGGAGGCCAGGAACGCGACCACCCTCGCCACGTCCGCGGGGAGCTCGAGACGCCCCAGCGGGGTCTGGGCCACGTACTCGCGCACGACCTCCCCGGGCTCGAGGCCGCGCAGGGTCGCTTCCCAACCGACCTCGCGCTCCTGCATGGCGGTCCGTACGTAGCCTGGGTTGACGGCGTTGACCGTGATGGCATCCCTGGCGAGCTCCTTGGCCGCGGCCTGGACGAGGCCCACGACGGCGAACTTGGAGGCGGAGTAGTGCACCAGCAGCGGGGCCGCGATGCGCGCCGCCATCGAGGCCGTGGCGATGATCTTGCCGCGGAGCGCGTGGCCCTCCCGTATCGGCTGCTCCACCATGTGCCGGGCGAAGGTCTGGAGCGTGAGGAAGGTGCCCCGCGCATTGACGGCGAAGGTGTGGTCCCACTCTTGATCGGTGAGGTCGAGGAAGCGGTTCATGGTCGACACGCCGGCGTTGGCCAGCAGCACGTCGACGCGTCCGTCAACGCTGACGACGCGCTGCGCGAGGGACTCCAGGCTGTCGCGCCGTGTCACGTCGACCCACGCGCTCCGGGTGTCGTCGCCCAGGGCGCGGGCGGCCTCCTCGGCGCCACGCTCGTCCAGATCGGCGACCCAGACGCGGGCCCCTCGGGCGGCAAGCTCGGTCGCGCTGGCACGGCCGATGCCGGTCGCGCCTCCGGTGACGACGGCGATCAGGTCTTGAAGGGGGGCCTCGTGGCGTCTCTCGTTTCCCGCAGCGGTATCGGACATGGTCTGCGCTCTCCCTCCATCACCGCGCCAACCGCGGGTACAGGTCCCGGAGTCGCGTGTAGGTGTCGCGATAGACGCCGTAGAGGCGGTCGTAGCGCGCGCTTGCCCGCTCGTCGGGAAGGAAGCGCCGGTCGAGGTGGACGTAGCGCTCGACGGCGGACCAGTCGTCCAACCTGCCGCTACCGATCCCGGCGGCGATCGCCGCGCCCAGGCTCGAGCCGGGATGGTGCGCCACCCGCTGCACCGGCATCTTCAGCACGTCTGCGGCGATCTGCAGCCACAGGTCGCTCCGAGCGCCGCCGTCAGCGGCGAGCACTCGCCGGATCGGCAGGCCCAGCTCGGCCAGCACGTCGACGTGGTGCCGGAAGCCGTACGCCACGCTCTCCAGTGCCGCGCGGTAGAGGTGGTGGCGCGTGTGATGGAGGTCGAGCCCCAGCAGCGTGCCGCGCGCCGCCGGGTCGTGGAGCGGCGTCTTCTCACCCAGGAAGTAGGGGAGCAGCACGAGGCCATCGGAGCCCGCATCGAGCCCAGCTGCGAGCTCGTCGAGGAGCTCGTAGGCGGACCGGCCTTCGCGCCGGGCACGCTCGCTCTCCTCGGCGCAGAACTGCTGGAGGTACCACTTCACCAGGCTCCCGCTGGTGGCCATGCAGCCGTTGAGGTAGAACTTCCCGGGCACGAGGTGATGGTCGATGAACAGGCGGCGGTCGGTGACGAGCCCGTCGAGGCTCAGCAGGATGTCGCCGGCGCCGCCGAACTTGATCACCAGATCGCCGTCGGCGTAGGCCGTCGTGGCGAAGGCGGAGGCGACGTGGTCGGCCGCGCCCCCGACCACCGGCGTACCGCTGGCCAGTCCGGTGGCTTCCGCGGCAACGGGGTGGACGACGCCGATGACGTCGTGGGCGTCGTGCACGTCGGGGAGCTGGTGGCGCACGAGGCCGGCGAGCTCGAGCAGCTCGTCGGAGAAGCGCCCCTGTCGGAGGTCGTACAGCCCCGATTCGAGGGCCCAGTTGCGCTCGACGCCGCGGACGCCGGTCAGGCGGAAGTTGATGTAGTCGTACGAGCCGAGCAGCGTCGACAGCCTGTCGAGCGTGTGGGGCTCGTGCTTGCGTAGCCAGCGCGCCTTCGGGGCGACCACCTGCTGGTTGATGCTTCCGCCGGTGAGCCGGAAGAAGCGGTCCTCGTCGTAGCCTTGCTTCAACTCCAGGATCTCGGTCCCGGTGCGGGCGTCGTTCTGCTGGATGCTGCGGCGCAGCGGCACGCCCTCACCGTCGAGCAGCACCATGGCGGGGACCATGCCGCTGACGCCGACCGCGGCGACGTCGCCGCCCCGGGCGCCGGCGCGTTCCAGTAGCGCCCGCGTGACGGCGCAGCTGTTCTCCCACCACTGCTCGGGGTCCTCCTCGGCCCACGTCGGTTCCTCGCTGTAGAGCGTCGCCTCGCGCTCCGCCTCGGCGACGATGCCGCCGTGGAGGTCCGTCAGCACGCCCTTGGTGAGGGTGGTTCCGATGTCGAGGCCCAGCAACAGCTCGCTCATCGAAGCGTCGTCACCCGCTCCATGAGGCGCTGGACGCGTTCCCGGTCGACCGGATTCCAGGTGACGCCGCCCACCTTCAAGCTGGTCCCCACGATCGCGGCATCGGCAACGGCCAGGATGTCGGTCACGTTCTCGAGACGCACGCCGGTGTTGGCGATGACGGGCACGTCGGGAAGGGCCTCCTTGACCTCGTCCAGCTGCGCGAGGCCCACGCTCTCACCGGTCATGGGCCCGGAGACGCAGACCGCGTCGGCCAGGCTCGCGAACACCGCGCTGCGGGCCTTCGCAGCCAGGCTGCGTTCGCCCAGGGGGGCCGCGAACTCGGCGTTGATGTTGTAGAACAGCAGAGCCCGCGCGTCGAGGGCCGCCTTGAGGCGGAGCGCGGCTGCGGCGTCGGGCTCCCACAGGCCCATGTCGGAGTCGTAGACCCCGGTGAAGACCTCGCGCACGAAGCTCGCGCCGGTGGCATGGGCGAGCGCGATGGAGGCAGGCGGATCCCACAGGTAGTCGACCCCGAAGGGAACGGTGACCCGTCCACGGAGCTCCGCGACCACCGCCGCCATGGCCGCCAGGCTCTCGGGTGCGGCACGGGTCAGGTAGGGCCGGTCGCCCTCGTTGCCGAACATCACCGCGTCCACCCCGCCCCCCTGCAGCGCCTCGAGGTCGGCGGCGACAGCGTCCACGATCGCACGCATGCCGCCCTGCCGGTCGTAGAGCGGGCTACCCGGGAGGGGCGGAAGGTGGGCCATGGCGATGATGGGCTTGGCGACGCCGAACAGACTCCGGAACGCTTCCATGGTGCCGCCCTCGTTTCGGTGCCCCCGCGCACGGGCTCGGGGGAGGAGACGCCTTCGACAGGGGCACCGCAGGGCGTGGCGCTCGACGCGCGGGCCCGGCGGCCCTCTCTCATCGGCTGAAGTGTCCCATGACTAGCAGAGCCGGGCCGCCCGTTCCAGAGGTGATTGTCCCGGTCTGGCGGGCCTCCGGCAGGTCGAGCGTGCGCCCGGCTGGGGTGGTGGGTGCGAGGGTCCTAGCCCTGGGCTTCCGCCTCCGACGTGAGACGGTAGGCCGTGTCGAGCTCCTCGGGCCCGCGGATCACGAAGCCGAGATCGCGCAGCCGCCCGTCGTGGAGCCCGTAGATCCAGGCGCGCACGGAAAGCGCTTGGCCGCGCGCCCAGGCCTCCTGCACGATGCTGGTGGTGCACACGTTGCGGGTCTGCTCGATGGCGTTGAGCTCGGCGAGCTTGTCCGCGCGAGCCTTCCCCTCGGGGAGGGTCGACAGCGCGCTCTCGTGCTTGGCGGCCACGTCCTTGATGTGGCGCAGCCAGTTGTCGATGAGCCCGTGTCCGTGGTGGTCGAGCGCGGCCTGGACGCCGCCGCAGCCGTAGTGACCGCACACGATGATGTGCTCGACGCGGAGCACCGAGACGGCGTACTCGAGCACCGTGAGGGCGTTGAGGGCGGAGTGCGCGAAGACGTTCGCGACGTTGCGGTGGACGAACACCTCCCCCGGGTCGAGGCCCGCGATGACGTTGGCGGGCACGCGGGAGTCGGCGCAGCCGATCCACAGGTAGCGGGGGGTCTGCTGGGCGGCGAGCCGCGGGAAGAAGCCGGCGTCCTCGCCGGCTACGCGTTCGGCCCAGGCGCGGTTGCGTTCGAGCAGTTCGGCGGGATCGCTCACGGCCCGATGATACGGTGTCCGGCCTCTAGCCTGCGCTGTCGCTCTTGCCGATGGTGCCCCCGAGCGCGCGGTGGCCCTGCCCGACCACCAGGAAGCCGTTGTGGTCGACCTCCCGCACGATGCGGGTGAGCTCGCGCACCTCGGTCCGGTTGATGGTGCAGAACAGCACCGTGCGCTCGCCGCGGCTGTACATGCCCTCCCCGCTCCAGGCGGTGACGCCCGTGTGCATCCGCATCTGCAGGGCGGCGGCGACGTTCTCCGGCTGGTCGGTGACGATGAAGACGGTGCGCACGATGGACGGCCCCTCGGTAGCGTAGTCGGTGGCGAGGCCGTTGATGAACAGCGCGACCAGCGAGTACAGGGCGCGCTCCCAGCCGAACACGGCGCCCATCAGCACCACGATGAGGCCGTCGGTCAGCATGTACACCTGACCCATGGGGATGCCCGTCCGGCGCTGCAGCACGCGGCCGAGGATGCCGGTACCGCCGATGTTGCCGTGCGCGCGGATGACCAGGCCGCCCGCGATGCCGGTGACCGCGCCGCCGTAGAGCGAGTTGAGCAGCGCGTCGTGGCTGGCGCCGGCGTGCGGGAGGTAGGGGGCGAGCGCGTCGATGCCGATGAAGACCACCGTGACGACGTAGAGCGTGCGGGCCAGGAAGGGCGGGCCCCCGAGCTGCACGGCGCCCAGCAACAGCAGCGGGATGTTGAGCGCGAACAGCACGACGCCGTTGGGGAGCGGAACGAAGTGCGTGAACACCAGCGTCAGGCCGCCGATCCCGCCGGGGGCCACGTTGCTCGGGACCAGGAAGAGATCGAAGGCGGCGGCGTAGAGCAGCGCGCCCGCCGTCAGCAGGACGAGGTTCACGCCCTCGCGTCGGAACAGGGTGAGAAGCGCCTGCCAGGTCCGCGCCGCAAGGCTGGCGGCGGTGTACGGGGCCGGGCCGCCGGGTTCACCGGCTTGGATGCTGAGGCTCTCGGGATCCCGTGGCATGGTCATCCTCCGGGTCGACGAGCACCGGGCTCCGCTCGGCGGCGGGCGCTGCCGGCACTCGCGCCGCCACGCTACCGCACCGCCTCGGCCCGCCGCTACGGGTCGGCCGGCCCGCGCGACGAACGTCGCTCCTGCCGTCACCTCCCGGTGGGGTGGCGGTCGCGCTCAGGCCCGGCCGGAGGACGGCGGCGGCCGCCGCTCCTGGTCCAGCTCCGCCATCAGGTCGAGCTGGAGCTGCTGGATCTCCAGCAGCCTTCCCCATGCGTGCTGGAGCAGGTGGTCGAGCTTCTCGTGGAGCAGTCGCACCTCGAGCTCCGCCTTGAGGTTCGTGCGGAAGTCGTACTCCGCGCGCATGCGGTCCTTGGCCTCCTGCCGGTTCTGGCTCATCAGGATGACGGGGGCCTGGATGGCGGCCAGGCACGACAGCACCAGGTTCAGCAGGATGAACGGGTAGGGGTCGAACGGGTGACGGAGCAGCTGGCTGGCGTTGACCCCGATCCACAGGGCCAGGACCGCGAGGAACCCCACGATGAAGGTCCAGGAGCCGCCGAAGTCGGCGATGGCGTCGGCGATGCGCTGTCCGGTCCGGCGCTCGGAATCGAAGGTCTCGTTGACGTTCTCGCTGAGGAGGTCCTCGGTCCGGAAGGCCTGCACGACCTGGGTCTCCATCCGGTCGAGCTCGCCCCGGTCCGCCTCCAGCATGGTGCGGACGTACTCGGCCCGGTACTGAGCGAGATCATCCCTGCAGATGACGTCGGCATCTCGCCAGCCGGGGTGGTCGCGACGTACGGCCTCACGTACGCCAGGTCGCACGAGGGCGGCGGGGACGAGCTCGGAACGCGGGAGCGTGCGGCCGCAGACGGGGCAGGTCGCCGTCGCGGGGGAGGGGGCGTGGTCCATGCCGCATGCTACGCGTGGCGGTCGCTCCGGGGCGCGTCAGCCGATCGGTTCGCGTTCGCGCCGCTCAGCGCGGCGTGCCGAAGTCGAGCGTCCAGTAGGTGCCCGCGACGCCCGTGCCCAGGTCCGTGAAGTGCGAGTTCATGATGTTGGCGCAGTGCCCGGGGCTCTTCAGCCAGGCGGCCATCACCGTCTCGGGGCTGGTGAATCCGTAGGCGATGTCTTCGCCGGCCCAGCTGTAGGCGTACCCCTGGGCCTCGAGGCGCTGGCCCAGGCTGCTGCCGTTCGAGCCGGTGTGCGAGAAGAAGTCGTTCGTCTCCATGTCCTGGCTGTGGAGCTGGGCCGCACGCGTCAGTCGTCCGTCGAGCGCCAGGGGCGGCGCCGCGCCGTAGGGGGTGGTGCCGCAGCTGCGCGCGCTGCTGCGGGCCTGGTTGACCAGGCCGAGCAGCGTCGCGGCCTGGGGTGGCGGCGCCACCGTGCCACAGCCGGCCAGCAACAAGCTGCCGGCGAGCAGGAGGACCCCCAGGAGCGACCACGATCGGAGCATGCGCCGATGGTACGGGGTGCCCTGCGAGGGCTGGATGAGGTGGGCCACTCGTGGCACCGAGCGCGGCGCGGCCGCGCGTCACGGTGGCGCGATCCGGTGGCGGCTTGTGAACGGCCTCGCCGGCTCACCGTTCCGGCCGTTGCGCTCGCACTCAGTCCGTGGTCACTCCACGGTACGCAGGATCTCGCGGTAGCCGTGCCGTACCAGCGGCACGAAGCGAGCGTAGAGCCGCTGCCACTCGTCGTTCTGGGTGAGCGTGGCCATGCCGCTCTCGTACGCGGCCAGGCTCTCGGCGGTGGTCTCGAGGACCATGGTGTAGTACTCGCCGACCAGGTCGGTGAGCACGCGCGCTCCCGGCATGCCGAGCCGCTCGAGCAGCGGCCGCATCTCGCGCATGGCGGCCTGGGCGTCGCGAGCCTTCCCGAACTCCAGCTTGAACACGTCCCGGATCACGATCATGGTTCTTCCTCCGTAGCGCTGGCGCGGGTGCTCCGTCGCGCGCTCGGGCGCGGACGTGGCGGTGGCCACACACCCGCGGGTGCGGCCCGGCCGCCCCACCGGGCGCCATCGAGGAGCGTGCGTCGAGGTGCGTCGGCGTAGGGGGGAGCGTTCGGTGCGAAGGTCCGGCGGGACTCGATGATGCGCGGGTGAAGCGGCCGCGTCAAGGGCACGTGCCGGTCGCGGCCGCATCCTGCTCAGCCGGCGCTGTCGCTCTTGCCGATGGTGCCGCCGAGCGCCTTGTGGCCCTGCCCCACCACCAGGAAGCCGTGGTGGTCGGTCTCGCGGACCACGCGCGTGACCTCCCGGACCTCCGCGCGGTTGACGGTGCAGAACAACACCGTACGCTCGCCACGCCGGTACATGCCTTCGCCGCGCCAGGCCGTCACGCCGCTCCGCAGGCGCTGCTGCAGGGCGCCGGCGACCTCGCTGGGGCGGTCGGTGACGATGAAGACGGTGCGGACCAGCGAGGGCCCCTCGGTCGCGTAGTCGGTCGCCAGGCCGTTGACGAAGAGCGCCACCAGCGAGTACAGGGCTCGCTCCCAGCCGAACACGGCGCCCAGGAGCAGGACGATGGCGCCATCGGTCAGCAGGTAGACCTGGCCCATCGGGATGCCGGTGCGTCGTTGCAGGACCCGGCTGAGGATGCCGGTGCCGCCGATGTTGCCGCGGGCCCGGATGACCAGGCCGGCCGCGACGCCGGTGACAGCGCCTCCGTAGAGGGCGTTGAGCAGCGGGTCGGGACTGGCGCCGCTGTCGGGCAGGAACGGTGCGAAGGCGTCGATCGCGATGACGGTCACGCCGATCACGTAGACCGTGCGAGCGAAGAAGCGGGCGCCGCCGAGTTGCCAGGCGCCGAGCAGCAGCAGCGGGATGTTCAGCACGAACAGGACGAGGCCGTCGGGCAGCGGCAGCCAGTGCGTCACGACCAGCGTGAGGCCGGTCAGGCCGCCGGGCGCCACGTGGCCGGGTGCGAGGAAGAGGTCGAACGCGAGCGCGTTGACCAGCGCGCCTGCCGTCAACAGCGCGGCGTTGACGCCTTCACGGCGGATGAACCCCGCGAGGCCGTGCCCGAGCTGCAGGCGCGCGCGATCCACATGGCGGCGTGCCGGCCGCCAAGGCACACGTCGGTGGTCGGTGTCGTGCCGCATGGGCAACCCTCCCTGGCATGGCGTCGCCGCCGCGTGCCTACCCCCGGTCCCGGGCGATGCTGCGCGGCGGCGCGATCCGGACGGCGGTGGCCGTCCGGTCCCCCACCGTGCCATGGCACGCAGGAGCTGGCGGTGGGCCGACGGACATGCTGTGGGGTGGTGCCGCACGCCTGGGAGGGGCGACGGGTCTTCGGCGGCCGCGCGGTCCCCGGCCGTGCCGCGCCGCTACACGAGGTCGACCAGCGACGCCGTCCAGAACAGGAGCATCACCAGGAACAGCGCCCGCATGGCGTTGGAGGAGGAGAACGGCCCGCTGCGGGGCCGCGAGGAGTACTGGCGGAAGCCGAGCCGCGCCTCGAGCTCGGCCGCGCGCCGCACGAAAGAGTACCAGTAGAGCATGGTGCGCTCCTGGAGCACCCAGTAGACGAGCGTGGTCAGCAGGCCGGCGAGCTCGATGGCGATGGCCGTCCGCCCCGTCGGGGGTGCGCCCCGGCCGAGCAGGACGTTCAGGAGGCCCGCCGTCAGGGCGATGTAGATGGTGAGCTGCGCGAAGCGGAGCGTGGACCAGTGGCGCACGTTGCTGCTGGCGTCGAGGTACTCGTCCCGCGGATTGCCCTGGTCCACCGTTGCGTCGTGCACCTCGCCCTCCCGGCGTCCCTGTCGGGCGCTGGACGTCACGCCGCGCAGGCAGCGCGGCGCCGTGCGGTTACGGCTGGCTCCGTGCGCCGCACCGCGGCGCGTGCTCGAGCTCGCGCTTGAGTCGCCGCAGGCTGTCCGCCATGCGCCGCTGGAACAGCGTCGAGGCGAGCACCGGCGGGACGGCCCGCGAACGATCGAGGTCGACGCCATCCCGGCTGGCGTCGACGTCGACGCGGGTCCCCTGGCGCGTAGGCGCGAGGCGGAAGCGGTAGGCGAAGGGGTTGGGGCCGGGTTGGCTCTCGATGGTGAAGCGCCGCTCGGGATCGAACTCGGTGACGCTCACTCGATTCTCCACGTGCCCGGCGGGGAGCGAGCGTTCGACCCGGTAGGTCGCCCCGGTACGGTTGTCACCGCCGGTGATCTTCTCGACCGATTCGATGGCGTGGTGCCAGCGCGGGAGACGGACGGGGTCGGAGATGTAGGCGAAGACCTCCTGGCTCGGTCGGTGGATCTCGATGGTCAGATGGATGGCCATGACGACCTCCCTGGCTTGCGGTGCGGGCCCGCGGCGCACGGCGGGCGCCGGGACGGCGCGGCGCGCTCCTGCGGGTTCGGCCCTAGCCTAGCGGGGTCTGGCGAGGGCCGCGCAGCGCAGCGCACACGTTGCCGACCATGCGTGCGCATGTGCCGTCACGCACGCTTCAGCCGGCGAGGAGCCTGGCCAGGTAGACGGCGGCGGCGGCGTCCCATGCCTGCGGCCGGCAGGCGACCGGGTACGGCACGGGTGGAGCCTGGCGCCGCGGGTAGCCGGCCACCAGCTCCGGGAGGCGCCGGTCGGGCTGGCCGTCCGCCAGCTCGAGCACGGCTCGAGCCACCCGCCTCGCTTCATCGTGGAAGCCGTAGCGCTCGAGGCCGGCAGCGATCAGGGCGGTGTCGTGAGGCCACACCGAGCCGTTGTGGTAGCTCACCGGGTTGTAACGGCGCTCGCGCGCCCCGAGGGTCCGGAAGCCCCAGCCGCTGAAGCTGTCGTCGTCGAACAGGGTGGTGACCAGCCGGTCTGCTGCCTCGGTGGGGACGATCCCCGTCCAGAGGAGCTGTCCCGCATCCGAGCTCTTGACGGCCAGTGGCCGCTTGGCGCCGTCGAGAGCCATGGCGTAGGTGCCGAGGTCGTCGAGCCAGAACGCGGCGTGGAAGCGCTCCTTGAGCCGCTGCGCCCGGTCGCGCCAGCGGCCCGCCTCGTCACCGTTGCCGAGCCGGCGGTGGAAGTCGGCGGCGGCGCGGAAGGCGGCGTAGGCGTAGCCCTGGACCTCGCTCACGGCGATGGCCCCGGTCGCCAGGCTGCCGTCGGCGTGTGCCATGGAGTCGCCCGAGTCCTTCCAGGACTGGACGCTCAGGCCGGTGCCGGAGTGGGTCGGCGCCGAGATGAACTCGAGGAAGCCGTCGCCGTCGGGGTCGGCGGCACCCGTCATCCAGTCCAGCGCCGCCTGCCAGGCCGGCGCCAGCTCCGCGACCAGCGCGTCGGAGCCGCGAGCGCCCACCAGGGCGCCGAGCAGCATCACGAACAGGGCGGTGGCGTCGACGGTGCCGTAGTACGGCGCGTGCGGCACCTCACCCGTGCGGGCGAGCTCGCCGAAGCGCATCTCGTGCGGGATCTTGCCGGGCTGCGCGGCCCGGAAGCGGTCGTCGGCGTGGGCCTGAAGCTGGGCCAGGTAGCGCAGCGTCCCCTCGGCAACGTCGGGTCGGTAGGGCAGCAGCAGGTGGGCGGCGAGGAGCGCATCGCGCCCGAACGTGGCCACGAACCAGGGGATACCGGCGGCGAGCACGGGCCCGGCCTCCGTGAACAGCAGCAGGCTGCGGAGGTCGTCGACGGCCTGGCGAAGGGCGGGCGTCCCGGCCCCTTCGGTCAGGTCCGCGAAGGACGCGCGCCAGGCGTCGTAGTCGGGTCCGGGGCGTTCCTCGTCGACCGGATTGTGGAGGAGGGTCTCGACCTCGACCTGCCAGCGCTCGCCCGGCTCCAGCGCCAGCGCGAAGACGGCGGTCTCACCGTCGAAGCGCTGCGGCGGGCACGAGAAGCGCACCTCGACGCCCTGCTCGATGCCGTCGGCGGCGCGGTAGCGGTAGGCGACGCCGGTCTCGGTGACCGCCCGGGTCGGCGTCTCACGGGGATGATCGAACCAGCCGCGCACCTCGAAGAGGTCGACGAAGTCGGCGGCGAGCTCGAGCCGCAGGGTGAGCTCCTGCGGCTGCATGCTGGTGTTCTCGACGGTGACGGTATCGCTCAGCCTCTTGGCAGCGAGGGCTAGCTCACGCTCCACGCCCACCTCCTGGCCGTGCCCGCGGAGGCGGCCCCGGCGTTCGTAGAGCGTGTCGGGCCGGGGCGTGTGCAGCACCAGGGTCTGGAAGCCCTCGCCAGGATCCCACGCGTAGCGTGCCAGGAATCGCGTGTCGCGGTCGTACAGCCCCTTCTCGCCGCCGCGCACGGCGCCGTCGGCGTCGGCTACGAGGAAGCTGTAGTTCTCCTTGAGGACGATGTTGTTCTGAAAGTCCATGGCCCGGGTCCCTTCGCATGAAGCGGCAGCGCGCTGCGACGAGCACGGTAGCAGGTCGGGACGCCGCCCCGCCCCAGGCATGGTGCATCGGATCGTCCGCCGGCCCCGTCCGTGGCCCACGGCCAGCGGCCCCGTGGCCCGGTCCAGAGTGGGATCCTAGCCTCAGTCGGCCGCCCGCCGGAGCGTGGCGTCCACCTCCAGGTGGATGGGGTCGGAGACCGCCAGGATCGGACCCACGACCGGCCGCTTGAGCCCGAAGTCGTCGAAGGTGACGTCGGCCTTTGCCTTCACGGTGACGGTGTCGGCGGAGAAGTCGGCGGTCGCGTCCCAGGTCACGGACTTGGTCGTGCCGTGGACGGTGAAGTCCCCGACGATCCGGAAGCTCGCGCTGCCGCTGGTGGGCAGCGGCCAGGGGAGCCCTTCGAGCTTCGTGGGTACCAGCACGGCGTCGGGGTAGGTGTCGGTCTGCAGGGTGTTGCGCTGGATGAAGCGGTCTCGGCGGGCCGCGTCGCTGGTGAGGCCGCGCAGGTCGACGGTGAGCTTGGAGCCGTCCGAGACGCTGCCATCGGCGGCGAGGACCACCGAGCCGGAGACCAGCTTGGTGACGCCGACGGCGTCCCGGGGTAGCGACAGGCCGACGACCTTCTCGCTGACCGTGTAGCCGGCCTGGCTCTGGTCGGTGACGACCGTATAGGTCTGGGCGCTCGCCCACACGGGCGCCAGCAGCGCCAGGCAGAGGGCGATGAGCATCAGTCGGGCGCGCCCGCGCCAGGCGTGGCGGGGCGTGGGGCGGCCGGTGGGGGTCTTCATGGGGGCGGGATGGGGCATCGCGGTTCCTCCTCCTGATCCGGGGCGCAGCGCGCGGCGACGTCCTGGTACGGTGCGCAACTGGTGCGGGGCGTCGTGGTGCGGAGCCAGCGGTCTGGGGCAGCGCGCGGTGCGGGTGGCTGCGAGTCTAGCGCGGGCCGCTCCGCCTCGCCGTGGCGAGGTCGGACGGTCCGGCATGCTCGCGTCCCCTGGTCGGTCGGACGACGGTACGAGCCCCGTGTGCAGATGCCATGCACGGGCGGCTCATTCCTGTGGGGCGAAGCCAGCGACGGGCGCCGACCTCACACGGCGACGCCGGCCGCCGCCCGGCCGGCGATGCGGCCGCTGAACAGGCACCCTCCGAGGAAGGTGCCCTCCAGGGAGCGGTAGCCGTGCATCCCGCCGCCTCCGAAGCCGGCGACCTCGCCGGCGGCGAACAGCCCGGGGAACGGATCGCCTCCGAGGCGCAGCACGCGGCCCTGGAGGTCGGTCTCGAGCCCACCCAGCGTCTTGCGCGTCAGGACCCGCAGACGGGCGGCGACGAGCGGTCCCGCCGCCGGATCGAGCAACCGGTGCGGCCGCGCGACCCGGATCAGCCGGTCGCCCAGCGAGCGCCGGGCGTTGCGGATGGCCATGGCCTGGAAGTCCTTGCCGAAGCCGGTCACGAGCTGCTCGTCGCGGGCCTCCACCTCCGCCCGCACGACGTCCGGGTCGAGTCGGTCCTCGCCGGTCAGGGCGTTCATCGACCGGATCAGCCGGTCCAGCGTGGTGGCCTGGACGAAGTCCTCGCCGCGTTCGAGGAAGGCTCGGAGCGGCGGTTGCAGGCCGGCCAGGCGCCCCCGCACCAGGCGGTTGAGGCTTCTGCCCGTGAGATCCGGGTTCTGCTCACTCCCGGAGAGGGCGAACTCGCGCCGCAGGATGCGCCGGTCGAGCACGAACCAGGTGTAGGCGTGTCCGCGGCGCCCGAGGTGCTGGAGCGTGTCGAGGGTGTTGAAGCCCGGCAGGTACGGGGGCGGGAGGCGGCGACCGTCGGGGTCGAGCCACAGGCTGCTCGGTCCCGGCAGGATGCGGATGCCGTGCCCCGGCCACAGAGGGTCGTGGTTGCGCACGCCCTCGGTGTAGTGCCACATGCGGTCGGCGTGGATCAGCCGCCCGCCCGCGGCCGCCACGATCTGCTGCAGGCGGCCGTCGACGTGCGCCGGCACCCCGGTGAGCATCTCGCCCGGCGGGGCCCCCAGCCGCTCGGCGGGCCAGTTCCGGCGCACCAGATCGTGATCGCCGCCGATGCCGCCCGACGCCACCACCACGGCGTCGGCGGCCAGCCGGAAGCTGCCCGCCACGGCACGCGAGGTGGGGCGGCCGCGCTCGGTGTCGTCGGGCTCGAGCACGTCGCCCACCACCCCGCGGACCGCGCCACCGCTCACCTCCAGCTCGCGCACGCGGTGGCGGAAGCGGAGCTCCAAGCGACCGGCTCGTTCGTGCTCGCGCACGCGCCTGGCGAACGCCTCGACCAGGGCCGGGCCCGTGCCCCAGGCGATGTGGAAGCGGGGCACGCTGTTGCCGGGGCCGTCCGCACGTCCCATGCCGCGCTCGGCCCAACCCACGATGGGGAAGAAGCCGATCCCGTGTGCGCGCAGCCAGGCGCGCTTCTCGCCCGCAGCGAATGCCACGTACGCCTCGGCCCAGCGGCGGGGCCAGCGATCGTCGTCCCGGTCGAAGGCGGCTGTTGCGAGCCAATCGCGCCAGGCCAGCTCGACCGAGTCGCGGATACCCAGCCTGCGCTGCTGCGGCGTGTCCACCAGGAACAGACCGCCGAACGACCAGAAGGCCTGCCCGCCCAGGTTGGCTTCCGATTCCTGATCGAGCAGCAGTACCCGGCGGCCGGCGTCGGCCGCCTCGGCGGCGGCCACCAGGCCCGCCAGGCCTGCACCGACGACGATGACGTCCGCGTCTGGCGTCACAGAGCAGCGGCGGACGCGCGCAGCATGCCGTTGCGCACACGGGAGAAGGAGGCGATGAGGTCGGGCGAGGAGAGTTCGGACGCCAGAGCGTCCAAGAGGGTGCGCGTCCGTTCCAGGAGGACGCGGGCGTCGCCGTGGTGTCCGGTGCGCTCGTGAGCGCGTCCGGCCGCGCACCTGGCGCGTGCCTCGTCGAATGGGAAGCCACTCGCCTGCCACAGATCGCCCGCCCGCTGCCACAGGACCGCCGCCTCGGCGTCGTCGCCCGCCGCGTCGGCCACCGTGGCCCGGGCCGCTGCCGTCGTCGCACTTGCGTCCGCCGAGCCGTACTGGCGCTCGGTCTCGTGGAGCACGCGAAGGCACACGTCGATCTGCCGTTCCCTCAGTGGGGACGTCGAGCGCCGTGCGAGCCAGCGCACGGCGGTCAGGAGGGCGCCGAGCACCTCCTCGGCGTGCGTGCCGCGGGGGCGGGTGAGATCGACGAGCTGGGCCGCGCTGCGGTCGGCCTCGTCGCTGCGGCCGAGGGCGGCGGCGGCACGCAGCCGGGCGCGCAGGTAGGGAGCCTGGAGCTGCTCCTCGCGCACCCGATCGAGCGCGCGGGACCCGGCGACGAGGAGGTCGTGCGCTGCGGCGGGCCGGCCCAGGTCGAGCTCCGTACCGGCCAGCTCCAGATCGATCCAGGCGCCCTTCGCATAGGCGTCGCTCCCGGTCGACCCCGGCACGACGGCACGCAACCCCTGGAGCTGTCGCCGGGCCCAGCGCCAGCGCCCCCGCCGCCACTCCAAGCGGCCGAGGCTCAGGCGGGCGGAGAGCTCGAAGAGGTGGATCTGGTGGTCGCGGGCGTAGTCGACGAGCTCCGTCCAGCGCACGACCGCTTCCTGGATCCTGCCCAGCGCTTCGAGGAGGCCGGCCAGGTTGAACGCGGCGCGACACGCGTCGTGCGGCAGGCCCAGCTCCTGGGCCAGTCGATGACTCCGCTCGAGGTGGAGCAGGCCCTCGTCTCGCGTGGCGGCGCCCGCGCGCGCGAGCACGGTCCCGACGTTGTTCAGGGCGTGGGCCACCGCGTCCTGGGCTCCCAGGCGCTCCGACAGGGCCAGGGCCCGTTCACCCCAGACGAGGGCCTGGTCGTGGTCCGAGGCGAGCATGTGGAGCTGCGAGAGGGCGCTCTGGGCCCGGGCGAGCTCCGCCGTCTCCGGCCCGTCTCCGAGCACGGCCAGCGCCTCCTCGGTGGCGGCCAGGGCCCGGTCGAAGTCGCCTTCCTCGTGGAAGACCCTGCCCAGGGTCAGGAGGACGGCTCCGGCATCGTGGTGCCGACCGGCCGCCTCGAGGCCCTCCCGGGCCCGCGAGAGCGCACCTTCCGCTTCGCCGAGGTCGCCGCGGAGCCAGCGACACTCGCCCAGGTCACGGTGCAGTGTGGCGAGCGAGCTCGGGTCGGCATCGGGCGGCCAGGACGCCAGCGCCCGTTGGTAGTGATCGATGGCTTCGTCCAGGGCCGCGGATCGTCGGGCGCGGTCTCCCGCCCGCCGCTGGTGGATGGCCGCGCGCTCGGGCGCGTTCGCCAGCCTGAAGTGCAGCGCCAGCGCGGCGGGGTCGGCCTCCTCGCCGAGGAGGTCCTCCAGGGCCTGACCTACGGCCTCGTGCAGGTAGGCGCGCTCGCTCGCAGCGAGTTGGTCGTACAGGTAGCGCTGGATGAGGTCGTGGTGGAAGCGATAGCGCGAGACCAGCCCGCGGGGCGTTCGGCGGACGTCGATGCCGCCGACGAGCCGATGGTGGCGGTCGAGCACGTCTCCCAGCTCGCGGGCGATGGCGCGGGGCTCGCGTTCCAGCACGCGCGCGACCACCTCCGTCGTGAACAGCTCCCCCTCCACGCTCGCCACGCGCAGGACCGACCGGGTGACCGGCTCCAGCCTGTCGATCCGCTCGCCGAGCACGCCCGTGAGACGTTCCGGTAGCACGTCCCAGCGGAGCGTTGCCGCCTCGGTCCAGCGGCCCGACGCGTCGCGCGCCAGATCACCGCGCTCCTGCAAGGCCCGGATCAGCTCGATGGTGAACAGGGGTTGCCCCGCCGTCCGGCGGAACAGGGCCGTGCGGAAGCGTTCCCCGAGGCGGTTGGGTTCGCTGTCCAGCCAGGCGTCCAGGAAGGCGCGGCCATCCGCGCGATCGAGGTCCAGCACGGCGTCGCTGCCGAGGCGCCCGATCTCGTGCACGACCGGTTCCAGCGGGTGTCGACGCGGGTCGGCCAGCGACGGGGGGCCGGCAGGTCGATAGGCGCCCAGGACGAGGATGCGGTGCTCGCGCACGTTCCTCGCCAGTTGCAGGAGCAGGTCCGCGGAGCTCCGGTCCGTCCACTGGAGGTCGTCGAGGATCAGGAGGAGGGGCGTCTCGTCGGCGATGTGGGTCAGCACCCGCTCGAGCTCGGTGAGCAAGGCACCCTGACCGAGATACCCGTCACGATCCGGGAGCGTGGTGGCGCCGAGGGCCGGGTTCCGGACCCGGGACAGGGCGAGCTCGACCCCCGCGTCGAGCAGCCGGGCCTGGAGGGCGCGGCTGGCGACCACCGTGTCGAGCAGATGGGGACCGTGCTCGGCGATGGCTCGGCTCGCCCACGGCATCGCCTGCCACAAGCGAGCGGCACGCGTGGTCTCGAACGCGTCCGCCGTCGTCCTCAGCGGAACGCCGCCCGTGAGTTGCTCCAGGACCTCCCGGAACGGAAGGAAGGGGTCGTCGCCGCCGATGAAGGCGTTGCAGCTTCCGAGAGCGACCAGCAGGGTGGGCTCACGGAGCTGCGCGCGCTCGGCCGCGGCGCGGAGCAGCGCGGTCTTCCCCTGGCCGGCCTCGCCGCGCACGAGGACCGTGCGGCCGTGCCCGGATCGCGCCTCTTCGAAGGCTCCCAGCAACCGGTCGAGCTCGGCCTCTCGGCCGACCACCGGAGACTCCGACGGACCGGCTGGAGCGCCCTCGCTGCCGACCGAGTCGGTGGACGCGCCGGCTCCGGGAGTTCGCGAGGGGGCCGGGACGACGGTGGCGAGCCATGGGCGGTCAAGGTCGGGCCGGGGCTGGGCGGGAGGAGCGTCCGCCCAGCCGGTCCGCGCGAACCGTACGAACGCGGCGCGCTCCTCGGAGGGCACGCCGACCGCGGTCGCCACGGCCTCGGCCACGCGCTTCGACGGCCGGCGTTCGTCCGCCTCGAGCTTCCGGATGGTGGCCGCCGAACAACCGACCTGCCGAGCGAGCTCCTTCTGGGTGAGGTCGAGCAGCTTGCGGCTCCGCTGGAGCCAGCGCCCGAACACCGGGTCGATGGGCGATGGGTTCACGCTACGACCTTCCTGCGATGCGCGGTTCGGGACGGTAATGCTCGCGATTGTAGCACCGCCTGTCACGCGTGCCGTAACCGTTGCCGTTGCGGTCTGGCGATGCCGCCGCACACCGGCCTGACGGGATCCATGGCGTCCGAGGGAGGTCGACGGCTTCGCGGCGCTGCTGGATCCAGCGCCCGAGCAGGGCGACCTCGTCGTGCCAGGTGCGGTCGCTCACGTTCCCCCGGAGTCGGTGCATGCCTGCGTGCGTCTGTGGGGCGATGGTAGCACCGCATGCCGACCCTCCCGTCTTCCGTACCGTGACGGCGTGCGGGAGACGGCGATTCGCTGCCGGGCCGTATCGGCGTCGGCACGCTACCCGTCCCGCCGGCGGTCACGCCGTCGGTCACGCCCTCGGTCGCCATCGTCGTGACCACGGCTGCCGCCCTCTGCGCTGCAATGGCGCCACGTACCGGACGGGGGCCGGACGGGGAGGTCGCCATGATGAGTCTCATCTATGTGGAGACGATCGCGAAGGAGCGGTACTGGGAGATGGTGCGGCAGGCAGCCCGTCAGCGGGCGGCGCTCGCCCCCGTGCTGAGGCAGCGGCGCAAGGAGGCGCGGGCTCGCCTTGTCGCTCGGATCCGGCGCTTGCGCCGACGCTGGCGCCCGACCGCTGCCGAGCCACGCTCGCGAGCGGAACCGGCGTCCGATGGCCTGTGACCGTCGCGTCCACTGCACATGGTGACGGGAGGGTTCGAGGGGGGCGTGGGCCGCGAAGCGTTCACGGCACGAACTGCGTGCCCTCGACCATGGACCGCACGGTGCGCGCGAACGTCGCTCGCAGCTCGCCCTCGGGAAGCTGCGCGGCGAGGCCGTCGAGCAGACGCTCGGCGCGCGCCGTGGCGCCCCTGGCCTCGCCGCCTCGTCCTGCGTCGAGCGCAGCTCCCGCGAGGACGCCGAGGGCACGCGCCTCGTCGAACGGGAAGCCGGTCGCCCACCAGCGCTCGGCGGCCTGCGTCAGGAGGTCCGGAGGTCCGCAGCATCGTCGGATCGCCCATCGGCGAGCCGGAGCACGCCGACCGCCTCGCGCAGCGACGCCCGTGTCTCGGGAGAGCCGACCTGTCGGTCGAAGCGTCGGAGGGCGTCCAGACGCACCCGCGCCAGCTTCCCGGAACCGGTCGGGGACCGGTGCGCGAGCCAGCGCACCGCGCTCAGGGCGGGGGCCACGATCGCCATCGGTTGGGTCCCGTGGGGCGCGACGGCCTCCGCGATGGCGGCGGCGTCGTCACGTCGTCCCAGGGTCTCGAGCGCGGTGCCACGGATGACGCCGGCCTGCGAGGCTTCGTAGTGCAGGCCGAGCGCATCGGCTGTGCGGTAGGCCTCCGTCAGGAGCGACAGGCCCTCCGGCGGGCGGTGGGGTCCGGTCACGACCAGCTTGGCCGCGATGGCGATCTGGCTGAGGAGGAGGAGAGCCGCCCCCGCCGCCTGCTTGTCGCTCACGCTTCCGAGCGTGTCGGCCGCCTGCTGGGGGGGTAGCCCTTCCTCTTCGTCGTTGCCGGACAACCACAGGCACTCGCCCAGCTCCAGCAGAAGCGCGTCCGACGTTGCCGGATCCGTGCCCCCGGCATCGCCGCTTCTGGGCCCGGCTCGTCGGGCTGCGCCGGTCCAGCGCGCCGCCGCCTCGTCGTGGCGTGCGGCCGGGCTCACGACCGATCCGGCACGGAGCCGCTCGAGCTCGCCGCCTCGGGGTGGCGTGGGGACCGGCGTCCAGGAGCGTAGTTGGGCTGTCGCCGCAGGTGAGGGAGGGGTGGCTCGTGGGGCGCCGTCGGGGGCCTCCCGTGCGGCTCCCACAACACCGCTGTCCGCCGCTGTCCCCCCGCTGTGTCGCTCCCTGGGTCGCCACGGGGGTCGGTCGCCGTGCCGCCGAGCGTGCCGGTCTCCGTGACCCGAGGCTCCTTCGTTCGCGTTGGAATGCCGTCATCGCAAGGAGAGAGCGAAGGAGGCCGAGGATGACGGATCCGTGGATGGCCAGGAAGCAGGCGAAGGAACACCACCAGGACCTCGTGCGGCAGGCGGGCCGCGAGCGCCGGTTGGAGTCGGCCGCCGCCAAGGCAGTCGAGCGCGGCTTCTGGGCTCGCCTCTTCGGGCTGCGCCGCAGCGTCGGCGCAGCAGACCGCAGCACGCGATCGACCCCCCAAGCTACTTCGGTGCGCTCGTCGCCTGCCCGCCTCGACGTGGCGGAGCACGACCTCTAGCACGCGACATCTAGCACAGGACGACACGTCGGCCACGCACGGGGCGCTCACCGGGGCGCGAGACCGGCCTGCCGCTCAGCGGCGGCTAGAAGAGCAGCCCCTCCTGCATCTCGAGCATCCGACGGCGCTCGGCCGCGAAGGACGAGGCCATCTCCCCGTCCTGAAGCTGCGCTTCCAGGTCTGCCAGGAGCGCATCGGCCCGGTCGAGCGCCTCGTTGCCCTCGCCGTTCGAGCCCAACTGCCGGAGAAGGTGCGCTGCCGCACAGCGGGCCCTCGCCTCGTGCATGGGGTAGCCGTGCTCGGCCCAGAGCTCTGCGGCGAGCACGTAGTTACCGGCTGCCGCTGCGCCCGTGCCATCCGCCTCGGCCAGCGCGCCACGGGCTGCCTCCAGGGCTGCCCGGGCATGCACCGACCCGTACTGCCGCTCGGTGCGTTCGAGGATGCGGACGCAGAGCTCGACGCGGCGGCGATGGTCGTCGGCGGAATGGTGGGCGAGCCAGTGTGCCGCGGTCATCACGGGGTCGATCACCGTGTCCGGGTAGCTGGTCCTGTCGCCCACGGCGTCGACCAGGTCGGCCGCGAGCCGATCCGCCGCTGCGGTGTCGTCCCTGGCGGCGGCCCCTCGCAGCAGCTCACGCATGCCTTGAGAGCGGAACCTCAGCGCCATCCCGGGCGGCATCGCCGTTGCGATCGTGTTCAACCACGGCTGGGCCTCGGCCACGCGACCGAGGTCCAGGTCTGCCATCGCTACGGCGAAGGTGTGCTGGTTGAAGGTGCCGGCCTCCGCACGCAGCGCGAGTAGGGCCGCGACAGCCGCCGACCACCGGCACCGGCTCCAGTCGAGTCGGAACAAGCGAGTCCGGCCGAACCGCTCGAACGCCTTGAGCTGGTGGCGACGGGAGTGATCGATGAGCTGGCGGAACGGCTCGGCTGCCTCCTCGAGCCGGCCGTAGCTCTCGAGGGCCGCGCCGAGGAACGAAAGGGCGGATCCCACCTCGACGAAGGCGCCGATGCGTTCCGCGACCTCCACCGCCTCCTGGATCCTCGCAAGGGCGTCATCGTGCCGATCGCTCCGGGTACAGGCCAACACCCAACCTAGGACCATGAGCCCCTGGGCCCGGTGCCGGTCGCTCCCCAGCCGCTCGGCCACGGCGAGGCCACGCTCCGCCACTGCGAGGGCCCGGTCGTCATGCTCGTGGAGGTCGCTCTCGGCGATCCTGGTCAGAAGAAAGGCGAGCTCGGGTGACTCGGGGCCCTTCTCGAGCAACGGCAACCACGCGTGGAAGGCGTCGAGCATACGCAGGTTCTCCGGTGGCCGGTTCACGACGATGCGCATGATCTCGGCCCGGATGGCCCCGGAGGAGCGCCGGTCACCGAGCCGCTCGTACTCGGCCAACGACTTCTCGAGGATGCGCTCTGCGTCGATTGGGTCACCGTGGAGGCTCAGACACTGCGCAAGGTCGTAGAGCAACTCCGCACGTCCTTCGGTGTCGGCTTCGGGCCAGGCGTCGAGGGCGCTTCGGTAGGAATGAATGGCGTCGGTCAGGGCGAAGGCGCTGCGGGCGCGGTCGCCGGCCTTCCGCAGGTGGGGTGCCGCGAGCGCCGTGGCGTGGGCCTCGGTGTAGTGATAGGCGAGGGCGAGCGGATCGGCGTCCTCCCCCATGAGGGCTTCGGTGGCGGCCGCGACCTTCTCGTGCAGGTAGCTTCGTTCCGCTGCTCCCACGTGATCGAGCACGTAGCGTTGGATAAGGTTGTGGCGGAAGCGGTAGCGGGAGACGCGCTGTCCGCCGGGGAGGCGGGAGACGTCCGCGAGCTCGACGAGGCGGTGCTCTTGCTCGAGCTCGTTGCTCGATACCCGGGCGACGTCCAGCGGGTCGAGGTCCAGCACGCGCGCCACGACCTCGACGGTGAAGGTCTCGCCTTCGATGCCGGCGGCGGTCAGGACCTGACGGGCGGACGGGTCGAGCCGTGTGATGCGCTCGCCGAGCGCACCGGCGACGCGTGCCGGCAGGGCGTCCCAACGCAACTCGGGCCCTTCGATCCAGCGCCCCTCGGCGTCCCGGATCAGGTCACCGCGCTGCTGCATGGCGCGGAGCAGCTCGATGGTGAAGAGGGGCTGCCCGCCGGTCTGGCGCAGAAGCGCGTCCCGGAAGGCAGGCCCGAGGTCGTTGGGTTCGGTGTCGAGCCAGGCGTCGAGGAAGGCACGGGTGTCGGCACGGTCCAGGTCGACACGGATGTCCCCGAACTGGCGTGTGAGGCCGTGGATGACCCGCTGCATCACGGGAGAGGCGCTCCCGTCGGAAGGGGACACCTCGCCGGTGCGGCAGGCGCCGATGATGAGAATGCGCGTCGTTGGGCTGGTGCGGGCGAGCTGCAGCAAGAGCTCGAGCGAGTGCTCGTCGGCCCATTGGAGGTCGTCGAGAAGCAGCAGGAGTGGCGCGTGTGTGGCGACGTGGGCGAGGACGTCGACGGCTTCCGAGCGTAGCGCCGCGGCGTTCCGCTGACCGACCGGGCTCGCCGTGGCGCGGGTGTCGGGCGTGGTGAGGCGGTCGGGCAGTGCGATGCCTGCTTCGGTGAGGCGAGAGCGCAGGGGCGCGAGGGGCAGGAGGGTGTCGAGGAGGTCGGGTCCGTGGTCGAGCACACTGGCCAGGCCGCGGGGCAGGAACGCCCGGAGGCGGGCGTAGCGGCTCGCGTCGAAGGGGGTCCGGTCGGCTCCCGATGGAACGTGGCCGGTGAGTTGAGCGAAGATCTCCCGGAACGGGGCGAAGGGATCGCCGACGCCGGTGTAGGCGCTGCAGGTTCCGACGACGGCGAGGAGCTCGGGGTTGGCGGCCTGCGCCCTACCGGCGAACGCCTTCATCAGGCTGGTCTTGCCCTGACCGGCCTCGCCGGCGATCAGCATCACGCGCCCGCGTCCGTTCAGCGCGTCGTTCAGGGCGCCTTGCAGGCGGTCGAGCTCGGCGGAGCGCGCCAGGAAGAGGGGAGAAGCCGGGGCCTCGTCGTCGAGGTCGGACTCGGGACGCTCGACGGGCCTCGCGGGGGCAGTGGCGGTGCTCGGCGCGGTGACGTCGCCGTCTGGACGCGCCGGCCCGGCTTCCGTTGCCGACTCCACGAGCCAGGGCCGCTCCAGGTCGGGCCGTCGGGTGTCCTGGGCGTCGTCCGCACCGCCGGCACGGGCGAAGCGCACGAAGGCGTCGTGCTCGTTGTCGGGCACACCGGTGGCGCGGGCGATCGCGCCGGCGACGGGCTTCGAGGGCCGACGTACGCCGCTCTCGAGCTTGCGGACGGTGTGGAGGGAACAGCCGACGAGGCGCGCGAGCTCCTTCTGGGTCAGGTCGAGCGCCTTGCGGCGCCTCCGAAGCCACGGCCCGAACAGGGCGTCCTCGGTGGATGTGTCCACGACCAACCTTCCCCCAGGTTCCTCCGTTGCCTACGGCGTCAGGGACGATTGTAGCACCGCCTGTCACGCTCGGTGTCCCGGTTGCGGTCGCGGTCTCCGTGACCACGCGGTCCCTCGTTCACGCTGAAATGGCGCCATCTGAAGGAGAGAGGGAGGCCGATCATGAACGACTACACGGCGCAGCGTGCGATGCGGGGACGGTACGAGGATCTGGCCCGGCAGGCGAACCGGGAGCGGCGGGCCACGAGCTCGGTGGCGAGCGTCGGCGGGCGCAGCCTGCTCGCCAGGTTCTTCGGGCGGTTGTTCGGCCGGCGCGACGGCGCGCCTCGCGAAGTCGTGGAGCCTGCGGCGAGGACGGCGCCGCAGAGAGAGCCGGAGTCCGCGCGCGGGCCGGCCCGCAGCTGGGATGCGATGCGGAGTGACGTCTAGCTTGAACGGGGGCGCGCCGGACGTGCCCCGATGGGGCGCCCGCCCGCCGCGAACGCCGGCCGGCGGCGCGCCGGTGCGGAGGCTGCGGCGGAAGGAACCGAGGGCTCGCTGGGTGACTCGGATCCGCCGCCTGAGGGCACGATTGACGCACCAACGGTCACGCCGTCGGTCGTCCGCTCGGGACGGGCGCCGACCTGCTACGGGGTCGCTTGTCGGCGCGAAGAGGGGGCCGCACCCGCACGGGCGCGGCCCCCTCGATCCTGTGCAACGCGTCAGGCGGAACGAGATGCTTCAGGCAGAACGAACCGAAGCGAGGACCTTGTCGACCATCGCGTCGTCGACCTCCTCCACCCCGTGGACCTCTCGGGCGTGCTGCGCAACGATCTCGAGGAGCTCCTGCTCGTCCTCCGCGCGCACCTCCGCGTCGCAATCGAAGCCCACGTCCCGACATCTGAGCAACTTGGCCATGCTGACGTCCTCCCTTCCCGGCTAGCCTGGACCATCCCCCGTCACAGCAGCGTCACGCCCCTGCGCTCCGGTCCCATCGCGCAGCAGTCTGCGCGAGGCTTCGACCAGGGGCTCCCAACCCACGGCGTCTGCCCGCCGAAGAGCCGCACGGGCGCACGTCTCCGCCCGAGCCCGCCGTCCGGCGCCGAGCTCGGCACGCGCGAGGGTGAGTAACGACTCGATCTGGAGCCGCTTGTCTCCCGTCTCCGTAGCGATGGTGAAGGCAGTGGCAGCCGCCTGGGTCGGCGTCAGGAGGCCGGCCCGGTGCCGTTCTGGCAGCTGCAGACGCGCCTGCGCCAGGCTATCCAGGACGTACCCCTCGAGCAGGCGATCGCGCGCCAGCCGGGCCAGGGCGAGGGCGCGCTCGAGCAGGCGGACGCCGTCTCGGGCGCGCCCCTCGACCGCCATCTGCAGCCCCAGGTTGTTGAGGACGTTGGCCTCCGTCATTCGTTCGCCGGTGGCGCGGGCGAGCGCCAGGGCCCGCAGGTAGTGCCCCGTCGCCTGCCGGCCTCGCCCCAGCGCGTCCTCGACCAGAGCCAGGTTGAGGCGCATGCGGAGCTCGGCGAAGGCGTCGCTCTGCTCCAGGTGCTTCAGCGCCTCGCCCCAGCGGGATCGTGCCCCGTCGAGGTCGCCGCGCGCCCAGCTGAGCGAACCGCGGACGAAGTGGGCCTCGGCCACGGTCGAGGAGGTCTCCTGGCCTTGAGCGAGCAGCTCGAGGGCCCGTGTGGCGCGGCGTTCGGCGGCCGCGTTGCGTCCCAGCCGATGCTCCAGCCAGGCGAGGTCTACCAGCGCGCGTGCAAGCTCGTGGGGCTCGGTCAACGCGGCCACGACCGATTGCAGCAACGACGCGCCCTCCTCCATCCAGCCGCCCGTTTCCGCCGAGTGAGCCAGCGGACCGCCCATGGCCGTGAGTGACGGCAGCTCGGTCTGAAGGGCCCCGGCGGCCGCACGCGCCGCCCCCCGTGCCAGGGCCTGGGTCGCCGCCGTCGGGGCGGCCCCCACCTCCTCCGCCAACGCGCGACGCAAGCGCGCGTAGGCACGCAGCGCCGCTCCCGGCTCGCCGCGGGCGAGCTCGAGCTCCATCAAGGTGCGGCAGGCGTCCTCCGACCAGGGGCGCAGGCGCACCAGCTTCACCGCCGCGAGGACGGCTGCGGCGAGGTCTCCTTCGGAGGTCGCTGACTCGATGCTGGCTGTCAGCGCTGCGGCCTGCCGCTCCGTTACGTCGCTGCGGCTCGCCTCGAGCCACGACTCCAGCTCCGGCAGGTCGGAGGCGTCCAGGCTGCCGAGCAGGCCCGCTGGGGCGATGGCGGCGAGGTCGTCGGAGTCCATGTCCCGGACGTCGGCCCAGAGGTCCTCGCGCAAGGCCACGCCATCGCGGTCCAGCACCGGAGCGTGCTGGTCGATCCGCAGGAGCGCCTGCCGGAGGTTCGCGCGCGCCCGGGACTCGGGCCTTTCGGGCCACAAGAGCCCCGCGAGCCGCTCCCTGGGCGTCGGTCCTTCGAGCGCCAGGAAGGCCAGGATGAGGGAGGCCACCCGCGCTGGTCGCCAACGGCCCGTCGGTCCTACGAGCTCGGCGGTCTCGCCCAGGAGATGGAGCTGCCACGGGTTCCGGACGGCGCCGTCTGTGCCCGGACGCGGCGTGTAGGCGCTCATGCGCATACCCCCTCCGTCACCGGTCGGTGACGTTCGTTGCGCGACGCTGACTGGGAAGGCGATTCTAGCACTCGTTCCGGGAGGCTCCGGTGGCGCCCCGTGAGTTCGAGCGGGCTCCCTCCGCGCAGGTGCTGTACACTCGCCCAACGATCCAACGAGTGTCCCAGCCCGCCCCGTCCGTCCGTCGTCCCCACGTGGCGCCGGGGACCCGTGACGGGAGGTGCGGCATGGCAGGAGGATCGGCCCTGGGATCGACGACGGCGTCCTGGGCGGCATACCGGCCCAGCGCCCTGGACCGGCTGGTGGACGCCGTGGCGCGCCTGCCCGGCTGGCCGCCGATGGCGTACCTGGTGTTGGGGGCCGGCGGGGTGGTGCTGCTCCATGCCGTCCGGGTGGTGGACGGGTCGCTCGAGGCGGGCGCCATCTCGGCGCCGCTTGTGAGCTTCGGGACCTGGGGTCCGCTGGTGCTGGCGGCGAAGGCGCTCATGCGCCGGACGGCACGGCACAGCGTCGATGGCTTCCGGCCCGCCCTGCGCGGCGACGACCGCGACTGCGACGCGATCCGCTACCGGCTGATGACCCAGCCGCTGTTCGGGACCTGGCTGGGCGGACTCGGCTTCATCGGCTTCGCGGCCCCTGCGACCTTCCTGAGCGAGCACTACGTGCGGACCACCGGCCTGTTCACCTCGCCGGCGGCCGTCGCGCTGCAGCTGCCGCTGCTAGTGTTCTACCTGTGGGTGACGGGTGCAGCGGGCTACGGCATCGTCCACACGCTCGTCACCGTCCACGGCGTCTACGTGCGCCGGGCGCGCGTGGACGTCCTGCGACCGGAGCCGCTCTACGCGCTCTCCCGGCTCACCAGCTTCTCGGCGATGGCGGTGCTGCTGGTGCAGTACAACTGGATCGCCGGCAACCCCGCCATCCTGCGTTCACCGGCAGCGCTCGCCAACATCCTCACCTGGGACGCGCTCGCCCTCGTCCTGTTCGTGTGGCCGCTGTGGGGCGCCCACCGCATGCTGGCGGACGCCAAGAGCGCGCTGCTGGGGGAGGTGGGCATGCGGGTCGAGAGGGCCGGCGCCGAGCTGCGCCGCGCCGTCGACGAGGACGCCACCGCTCGTATGGCCCCCCTCAAGGACGCCCTGCTCGGCCTGGAGTCGTCCTTGCGGGTGGTGGAGCGCGCGTCGACGTGGCCCTGGCAGCCGGAGACGCCGCGACTGGTCGTCTCCGCCGTGCTCCTTCCACTCGGGGCCTGGCTGCTGCAGCAGGTGCTCGACCGCGTGTTGCTCTAGGCGGGCGCGACGCGGAGCGGACCGTGGGGGCGCCGCGGCCACCCCCGCTGCCCGCCCCCGCTACGCAGCGGTCTGCACGAAACGCTCCCGCAGCACGTACCGCTGCACCTTGCCGCTGTAGGTCGTGGGCAGCTCCTCGAGCAGCACCAGCTTCTCGGGCCACATGAAGCGCGCCATGTCGTGGGACCTGAGGTGCTCGCGGAGCTCGTCGAGGGTGGGTGCGCCTCCCTCCGCGTCCGGCGTCACGCAGGCGCACACCCGCTCGCCCAGCTTGGGATCGGGCATGCCGACGACCACCACCTCCTGCACCTTGGGGTGCGTGACCAGGACCTCTTCCACCTGACGCGGGTCGATCTTCTCGCCACCCCGGTTGATGATGTCGTCGGCCCGCGCCAGGTAGCGGTAGTTGCCGTCGAACTGCCGCACCAGGACGTCGTTGCCACGGAACCAGCCGTCGTCGGTGAAGGCGCTGGCCGTCGCCTCGGGGCGCATGAAGTAGCCGGCGGCGAAATTCGGGCCGCGCGCCCACACCTCGCCGGCCTCGCCGTCGGGCACCTCGCGGCCATCGTCGTCGAGGAGCTTGAACTCGACGCCGGGGATGGGACGCCCCACCGTGGTGGCCACCACGTCCAGCGGGTCGTCGAGGCTCGACATGGTGGCGGCGAACCCCTCGGTCCAGCCGTAGAACACCATGGCCCAGGAGCCGGTGCGGTCGACCCACTCGCGCAGCTTCACTTCGGGGATGGGCGCGCCGGCGTACACGGCCGCTTTGAGGCTCGACCAGTCGACGTCGTCGAGCTCGGGGCGGCGCAACAGGTGCAGGATGTGCGGTGGTGCGCCCACCAGGTACTGGGGCGCGGTCGTCCGCGCCAGCTCGAGCACCCGCTCCACCGTGAACAGGTCGACCACCGTCCATCCGGAGCGCTGGTAGAGCGACAGCATCACGCCCACGCCGAGGCCCGTGAGGTGCGAGATGGGCGCCACGATCAGGACGTTGCCGCTCGTCGTCATCGGCACCCGCTCGCTGTAGGCCCGCGCGCAGAACAGGGTGTTGCCGTGGAGCAGGGTTACGCCCTTCGGCCGCCCGGTGGTGCCCGAGGTGAACATGACCATCACCGGGTCGCCGGGGTGGGGGCGGGTGTCGGCGAAATCGGCGACGTCGTAGCGGCCCTCGCCCTCCCGGATCAGGTCGGCGAGCTGCAGGTCGGCCTCCTCCGCGTCCGGCCCCACCCCGATGGTGAGCCGCAGGCCCGGGAGCTCGGCCTTGAGCTTCTGGGCCATCGCCTGGTGGTCGTAGGCGCGGTAGCGTCCCGGGCCGATGTAGGCGACCGCCTCGCTCAGCTCGGCGGCGTAGCGCACCTCGCGTTCCCGGAACGGCGTCTGCACGATCAGCGGCACCGCGCCCGCGTAGTTGACGGCGAACAGCGCTGCCACCAGGCTGTTCCAGCTCGGCAGGTGGACGGCCACGCGCTCCCCCGGTCGGATCCCACGGTCACGCAACGCCCCGGCCAGGGCCAGGACGCGCCGGTGGAAGGTGCGGAGCTCGAGCGCTTCCTCGTCGTCCCGCACCACCGCATCCGGAGCGTCGCGGGTGGCCTGCTCCAGCACGTCGCACCAGGTCTCGTTCGACCAGGACCCTTCCCGGAGGTAGCGTTCCACCACCTCGGGGGTCATCCAGGCTCCCTTCGACTTCGACAGGAACTCCAACGCCATCACCATCCCTTCGTCACCGCGTGCGACTCACGGAACCAGCGATCCAGCCAGCGACTCACCCCCTTCGCCTGCGCGCCTCACAGGCGCGCGAACACCACGGCGGCGTTGTTGCCGCCGAACCCGAAGCTATTGGACAGCGCCCGACGCAGCGGCGCCTGGCGTGGAGCGTTCGCCACCACGTCGAGGTGGAACCCCTCGTCGGGGCAGGCGTGGTTGATGGTCGGCGGTGCCACCCCCGATACCAGGGCCTGGACAGCGGCGATGGCCTCGGCGGCGCCCGAGGCGGCGATGAGGTGGCCCGTCATCGACTTGGTGGCGGAGACCAGCAGGTCGAGCGCGTGGTCCCCGAACACGAGGCCGATGGCCGTGGCCTCGGCCGCGTCCCCCAGCGGCGTCGAGGTGGCGTGGGCGTTGACGTGGTCGACGTCGCCTGGGTCGAGGCGGGCCTCGTCGAGCGCCCGGCGCATGGCCAACGCGGCCCCGCCGCCGCGGGGGTCGGGCTGGGTCACGTGGTAGGCGTCGGCGCTGCGTCCGTAGCCGAGCAGCTCCGCGTGGATGCGCGCGCCGCGCCGCTCGGCGTGCGCGAGCGACTCCAGCACCAGCACGGCCGCGCCCTCCCCCAGCACGAAGCCGTCGCGCTCACGGTCGAAGGGGCGGCTGGCGCAAGCCGGCTCGTCGTTGCGGTGCGAGAGCGCCCCCATCGCCGACAGCGCGCCGAGGAGGAGAGGCGTGAGGGGCGCCTCGGCCCCGCCCGCCAGCATCACCTCGGCCTCGCCCCGCTGCACGGCCCGGAAGGCCTCGCCGAGCGCGTCCGTGCCGGTCGCGCACGCCGTGGAGGGGCTCAGCATGGGCCCGCGCAAGCCGTAGCGCATGGCGACCTGTGCGGACACGGCGTTCCCGATCATCTTGGGGAGCAAGAAGGGGTCGACGCGCCCCGGACCGCGCTGACGGGCACGCTCGCCGGCTTGCTCGAGGCTCTCGATGCCGCCGAGAGCCGTGCCGACGGCGGCGCCCCAACGACTGCGGTCGCCAGCCCCGGCGAATGCGTCCTCGAGGCCGGCGTCCTCGACGGCGAGCGCGGCCGCGGCCAGCCCCAGAGCGGCCACGCGGTCGTGCCGCCGTCGCTCCGCACGGCCCAGCGCCTCAGCCGGGTCGAGGCCCACCTCGGCGGCGATGCGCACCGGCAGGCCGGTCGCGTCGAAGCGGCGCAGGGGTCCCACGCCCGACACGCCGGCGAGCTGGGCCTCGTGGAAGGCCGTGGCGCCCACGCCGATGGGCGTGACCGGCCCCAGGCCGGTGATGACGACTCTGCGTTCGTCCATCGCTGCGTCTCGCGCTCCCTTCTCGGTCCCGAGCGGCAGACGGTCGCCGAGCGGGACCGACCCGACGTCGGTCCGCTCCCATGGTGCAACCCGTCCAGCCCTACGCGGGGTCGCCGCCGATGCATCTGCCGTTCCCTGTCCATCACGCGCAAGCGCTCCGGGGCGAGCCGGGGTAGGCTTGCAGACGCCGGCGGCGCGGTGCGCAGGTGCGGCGGCCGGGAGCGGAGGGACCGACCTTGGACGGGCAGGAGAAGGGGATCGCCGAGCTGCAGGCGGCCATGGCGTCGGGGGAGGCCAGCGCGCTGCAGCTCACGGAGACGTACCTGGCGCGCATCGCGGCGATCGACCGGCGTGGCCCGACGCTGAACGCGGTCATCGAGCTCAACCCGGAGGCCCTGGCGATCGCTGCCGACCTCGACCGCGAGCGGCGCGAGCGGGGTCCGCGGGGGCCGCTACACGGCATCCCGGTGCTCGTCAAGGACAACATCGACACCGGCGACCGGATGATGACGACCGCCGGATCGCTGGCGCTGGAGGGCAACCTGGCGCCGGAGGACGCCGGCGTCGTGGCGCGGCTGCGGCGCGCCGGCGCGGTGCTGCTGGGCAAGACCAACCTGAGCGAGTGGGCGTACTTCCGTTCCACCCGGGGGTGCAGTGGCTGGAGCAGCCGGGGCGGGCAGACGCGCAACCCCCACGCCCTCGACCGTACCCCTTCCGGTTCCAGCTCAGGCTCGGGTGTCGCCGTGGCGGCCGACCTGTGCGCCGGTGCCATCGGCACCGAGACGGACGGCTCCATCGTGAGCCCGGCGTCCATGAACGGGGTGGTGGGCCTCAAGCCGACCGTGGGGCTCGTCGGCCGGAGCGGCATCATCCCGGTGGCCGTCTCGCAGGACACGGCCGGTCCGATGGCACGTTCGGTCGCCGATGCCGCGGCGCTGCTCACCGCCATCGCAGGGCCCGACCCGCGCGACCCCGCCACGCGGGACGCGCCGCAGCTCGATTACACGCAGTTCCTCGACGAGGACGCTCTCCGGGGCGCCCGCCTGGGCGTGGCCCGGGACTGCTTCGGACGCCACGAGGGCGCCGACGCCGTCATCGAGGGCGCGATCGCGGCGATGCGCGCGGTCGGCGCCGACATCGTGGACCCGGTCGAGATCGGACGCGTCCGGATGGACGAGGCCCCCGAGCTGAGGCTCATGCTGATCGAGATCAAGGCCGGGGTGGATGCCTACCTCGCGGAGCACCCCTGTGCGGCCGTGCGCAGCCTGGAGGAGGTGGTGGCGTTCAACCGCCTCCACGCCGACCGGATGATGCCCTACTTCGGCCAGGAACTGCTGGAGCGCGCCGTGGCGGAGGGCGCCGTCGACGAGGTTACCCACCGGGAGGTCCGCGAGGCGTGCCGCCGGGCGGCACGCGACGAGGGCATCGACCGCGCGCTCCGCGAGCACCGTCTGGACGCACTGGTGGCGCCCACCAAGCCGCCGGCCTGGACGATCGACCCGGTCGATGGCGACAAGCGGTTGGGCGGCTGCGCGACCCCCGCCGCGATGGCGGGCTACCCGCACGTCACCGTGCCCGCCGGCGCCGTGCACGGGCTGCCGATCGGCCTGTCGTTCTTCGCTGGGGCCTACGCCGAGCCGCGCCTGATCGGCCTTGCCCACGCCTTCGAGCGGGCGGTTCCAGCGCGCGTGCGGCCACGCTTCGCCGCTAGCGTTTCCTGACACGATGCCCACGCGAAGCGCGTCGGCGCCCCACCCACGTGGGTCCCGAAACGTCTCTGGCGCGGGCGCTCACCGCGAGGTATAAGGGCGCATGCGGGCCGTTACCGGCGTCCTAGACCTCGTTGCCGACCTTGCCGGGATGTCGTGAGCGAGGTCCTCGGCCTGCCGCCGGCGGCCCTTCTGGCCGCAGCCGCCGCTGCGTTGCTGGTGGGCGTGGCCAAGGCGGGGTTCGGTGCCGGCTCCGGCGTCATCGCTACGCCGCTGGTGGCCCTGACGCTACCGGTCCCCCAGGCCGCCGCGCTGCTCCTGCCCGTGCTCATCGGAGCCGACATCTTCGCCGTGTGGCACTACCGGCGCAGCGCGAGCGTACGCGACCTGCGCCTGCTGTTGCCCAGCGCGCTCGTGGGGATCGTGCTGGGGGCGCTCACCTTCGACCTGCTGGCGCCGCACGGGCGCGTGCTCGAGGTGGGGATCGGCATCTTGGCGCTGGTGTTCGTCGTCTGGCAGGGGGTGCGGGTGCAGGTCTTGCGGGCGCTCGTCGGCCACCCGCCGTCGCGCCTGTGGGGTGGCGTGCTGGGGGGTCTGGCGGGGTTCACCTCGACCCTGGCGCACGTGGGCGGCCCGCCGGTCGCGGTGTACCTGCTCCCCCGGGGGCTCGGGCGCGAGCTGTTCGTGGGCACGGCGGCCTGGTTCTTCTTCATCGTCAACGTGGTGAAGCTGGTGCCCTACGGCCTGCTGGGGCTGCTGAGCGTCGACAACCTGGTGGTGGCCCTGTTGCTGCTGCCGCTGGCGTACGGCGGGGTGGCGCTGGGCGTGTGGCTGAACCGGACCGTCCGTGAGCGCGGTTTCACGTTGGCGATCTACGTTCTGCTCACGCTCACGGGCATCCAGCTGGTGACCGGCGGTTCGCTCATCGGGCGGCTGGCGCACCTGCACCTGTGAACGGCTCGTGTCGGGTGTAGCCTTCCCTCGAGGGGGCGCACGTCGGGCCCCCGAGAGTCGAGGACGACGTGAGCCCTGAACCTGTGAACCGTGACTCCGCCTCCCCGTCCGGGACGTCCTCGCGGCGCCAGGCCCGCCGCGAGCGTCGGCAGGGCCGTGACCGTGTCGGCCTGGGCGTGCTGTTGGTCGCGGTAGGCGCTCTCCTGCTCCTGCGCGACAGCTTCGGGGTGACCTTCCAGGACTGGTGGGTGGTGTTCTTGCTGGTGCCCGCCGCCGCCTTCCTCTACCGCGCCTACAACGGCTACCGGGCGTCCGGGAGCTTCGACCGTGAGGTGGTCCGCCACGCCACCCCCGGGGTGGTCCTGGTGATCGTGTCGGTCGTGTTCCTGTTCGGCCTGTCGTGGAACCTGATGGGGCCGTTGCTGCTCATCTTCCTGGGCGCCGTGCTGCTGGTGCGCCCCGGGAGCGCCCCCTCGCGCGACTAACCGGCCAGCCCGTTCGACCGCAGGAACGAGCCCAGCGCCTCCACCAGCGCGGGCGCTAGCGGCAGCGACGGGTCGCTGTAGGCCGCCAGGTTGGCGTCGCGGTCCGCCGGGGCGAGCTTGAGCACGTGGTTCATGCCCTCGATGAGGGCGAGGGTGCCGTGGCGCGTCGCCGCGGCGAGGGCCTCGCCGTCCGACCGCGGCACCTGCAGGTCCGTCGTGCCCTGGACCACCAGCGCCGGCACCTCGAGATCGGCGATGGCCCGCGTGGGATCCACCCGGAACCAGCTCACCAGGTAGGGCCGCACGCTGGCGCGGAACAGCCCCTGACCGATGGAGGGAACGGCGGCCACGCTGGCCGGCAGCTCGGTCGCGGTGCGACCCGCCTCGAGCTCCCTCAGGACCCCGTCCACGTCCTCCAGCAGCGCCGGCGGGAGCTGTGCGCCGAGCTGCGAGCGGAGCACGTCGGCGGCCGGGCGACCGGCGCCCTCCAGCGAGACGAACGCCGCGGCGCGCACACGCGCCGCGGCGAGCATGCCGACGAGCGAGCCCTCGCTGTGGCCGAGCACCACGCGGCGGTCGAAGCGGTCGTCGCTGGCCAACACGTCGAGCCAGGCCTCGGCGTCGTCCACCGACAGGTCGAAGGTCATGCGTGCTTCGTCGACGCCGGCCGGCGCGCTCTCGCCGATCCCGCGCTTGTCGTAACGGAGCGACGCCACGCCGGCGTGCGCCAGCGCCGCGGCGAGCATCTTCAGCGAGTCGTTGCGGCCCGGAAGCAGGGTCGAGTTGCCATCGCGGTCGGTCGGGCCGGACCCGGCGACGATGAGCGCAGCGGGGAACGGCGGGTCGCCTTCGGGGAGCTCGAGGGTGCCGTGGAGAGCGCCGCTGGGGGTTCCGAGGATCATCCGCGGAGCAGCATACCGCCATCCCGGGGGCCGGGAGAGAAGCGGGTCTCGGCCACCGAGCGCGGGGCGAAGCGGCGCTAGAGTGAGCCATGGCCGTCGACCGGTCGCCCCGGGGGGACCTGCCGACGCTCGCGTCCGATACGGCGCGAACGCCCCTGGTTCGTAGGGTCGCCGGTGCCCTCGTGGGGCGCCGGATGTGGCTCGCGGGCACGGTGTACCTGTGCCTGGACCTGTCGGCCAGCATGGCCGACCCCGGCAAGATGCCACAGCTCGTCCGCGGGTCGGTGCGGTTCTTCTACGAGGCCTGGCGTCGCGACTACGCCATCGGGCTGGTCGGCTTCGGGTCGACGGCGCGCGTGCTGACGGGCGCCACGCGCGATCCACACCGCTTCCAGCGGTGCATGAGTGGGCTCGAGCCGAACGGCCGCACCGCCATGGCGCGGGCGCTCCACCTGGCCGCGGCGCGCCTGCGCTTCCGGCGCGGCCGGCGCGTCATCCTGCTGATCACCGACGGCATGCCGGACAGCCGCGAGGCGACGCTCGACGCCGCCGCGGCGGCCCGCGCAGCAGGCATGACCGTCATCGCCGTGGGGACCGACGACGCCGACGAGGCGTTCCTGAGCGCGCTCACGCCCCGCCCGGAGCTGGCCCGCGTGGTATCGGGCGAAGCCTTCGGCGAGGCCATCGGGGACGCGGCGGGTCGGCTCGTATCGGACCGGCACCAGCGGCGGCGCTGAGCCACCCGCCGGCCGGTGACGTTTGGCTCTGGCACCGACGCCCGGCGCCCCCCATGCTCGAATCGGAGCCGGCACAAACCGCCACGTCTCGCGATCGTCGCCCACCACGGCGGGAGAGCCTGATCGTCTGGATCCGCCGAGAGCGGACGGGGACGCGAACGAGGAGGCGACGGCTCCAGGGGAGGTGGGATCCTGCCGTCCATGACGACCGAAGACCTTGGCTGTCGGCATGGGAGAACGCTATGCGCAGACTGCTCGCAGCCCTGGCCTTGTGCGGGGTGTTCGCCGGCATGGCGCTCGGCCAGTCCACACGTTTCGTGGCGCCCTCGCTCGTCTTCGACGACTCCGCCTTCAACTACACCGCCGATGCCACTGGCTCGTTGACCTTCGCCCGCAACATGGGGACCAACACGCTGAAGGTCACGCTCGTTCCCGGCGAGGTGGAGGGCGGCCTGCGGTTCACCACCACCGACGCCGACCGCGCCGCCGTTGTCGGGGTCGATCGCGAGGTGGCGCGTGCCGTGATCGGCATCGACGTGTCCGAGCGCGGGATCGAGCTCCCGTTCGACCTGGCGACGATCGATCCGTACGAGGTGCTGAGCTACTTCCACCAGCAGCTCCCCGCTCTGGGCTTCGAGCCCAGCCAGGAGCTGTTCGGCGGCAACGCCTACGTCTTCACGTGCTCGTGCCAGGAGAACCAGATGACCAGTGCTCGGCTGAGCATGGACCGCACCGGGAAGCGGGCGTTCGTGCGTCTGGTGCTCGAGCTGCCCACCGCCTACTAGCGGTCCGCGTTCGGGCCGTACACCCTGCACGAGCGATCGGCCCGCGCGCCGGAGGGTCGAGGCGGCGTCCGGCGGTCCGGCGCGCCGCCCGGAGGAGTCATGCCTGCGCCTGGACCTCCACGTACCACGAGTCGCGCTTGGCGAACACGTGGAAGCGTACCCCCCCGTACTGACCGAAGTCGGTCGTGACGTTGGCGAAGCCGTAGGCCAGGCCCCGGTTGGAGAAGGGTCCGACGATGCAGTCGGTCTCGCCCTTCCAGCGGTTGGGGGAGATGGGGGTCACGGGGCGCACGCCGGCGCCACCACGGACCGGCGCGAATACGCGGGTTCTCTCGCGCACCATACGGGACTCCTGTAGGATTCCGCTCCAGGATCAGCTGGGCGTCGCCGGAAACGCTCACCCGTGCGGTGAGGGACGGATCGGTTCTACTCGAAACGAAACGGAAGGAGATCGCGGGGTCCTCCAGTATAGGGGTTCGCAGGCGACGGTCGCAAGGGGTCGGGGCGTCAGCCCGACGGGGCCGGACCGCGGCCGAGCGGACGCCCGCCCCCCTCCGGATGCCGTGGGCTCCCCCGGCAAACGGAGGCGCCTGATGGCCACGAGCCCGCCACGAGAGGGCTCCCACGGGCGTCCAGCAGGCACGCAAGGTCCTCCCCCCCGGATCTCCGGTGGCGTTGTCCCGGACGCTTGACGCCGCGGGGGCTGGGTCTACACTCGCCCCGTGATCGGAGGTCGATCACGTAGCAGGAGCGATCTGCGCTCCTTGTTACTGCCGTTGCCTTGAACGTCCTCTGCCGCCTCGACGGCGGTTGGAAGGGAGGATCACCATGGCAGACGAGCAGGCCATGACGAGAAGCATCCAGAGAAGTGCGACACCCAGGATCGGCAACGAGGCCGTCGCGACCGTTGGCGCCGCCGGCTCCGTCGTGGCGATCGTCGGTCTCGCCGGGGTTCTGCCCCAGCTTCTGGCCGAGATCGCCGTCATCCTCGTGGGGGCCGCCTACGTCGCCGCCCAGGGGAGCGCGGTGGCGCGCTTCCAGCTCTCGCTGAGCGAGGAGGAGCGTAGGCAGCTCCACAGGCTCCCGGTCGGCGGCGCGGTCACCGGCGAGTTCGTCGGCGGCATGGCCGCTGCGCTGCTGGGCCTGCTGGCGCTCCTCAACGTCGCGCAGATGCCGCTGCTCGCCATCGCGGTCATCCTGTTGGGTGCCGTGCAGATCGCGAGCGGTCGGAGTCTGAACCGCATCAGCGCGTTGATGATCGAGACGTCGGACGCCGATCCCCGGGTCAAGGCGGTGGCTCGCGAGGCCGCTGGGGCGTCGTTGGGGGCCGTGTTGCTGATCGGCATGGGCGCCGTGACGCTCGGCATCCTGGCGTTGGTCCTCCACGTCGCCACGCTGTCGCTGGTGCTCGCAGCCGGGATCGCGCTCGGCCTGGGGACGCTGGTCGATGCGGCTTCCCGTTCCGAGCACGTACCCGCGTCCTGAGCGTCCCTGTCGCGCGTGCGGGGGGCCGAGGGGCCGCGAGCCGGCCTGGGGTCGCGGCCCCTCGCACGCCCGCCGACGGGCGCCCGTGGGCGCGACGCGGGCACGAGCCCTGTTCCGATGCCCCCGTGTCCGGCCGGACCGCGTCGCGCCGGCACGGAAGGAGGTCGTCATGAGCGAGATCCATCCATCGGACGCGCATCGGGTCCTGCGCCGGGAGTTCGGCTTCCGCCTGGACGACACGCGTGAGCGGGGCCGGGAGCGGATGGTCGCTGCCGTGGAGCGCGGCCTGGGCGTCTCGAGGAAGGACGCCGACGACGCCGTGTACGCGCTCGAGCACGCCGAGCTGGTGCGCTTCGTCCACGACGACGCCGGCGACGAGGGCGCACCGTTGCCCCAGGGCCTCCCCCGGGGCGCGACCGCGCCCGCGCCGATCCTCTCGCGCGCACCCGCCGACGCGACCGGCGCCGGCCACTGGCGCATCGGCGAGGAAGGCTGAGCGGCATATCGGGGTCGGCGCGCCGAGCACGGTGGGCCGACCGTTGAAGGACGGAACATGCGCGAGGCATGGGCACGGCTCGGTGCCGAGCTGGTCCAGGAGGGCGTGTACCGCGCGGAGCGCGGCGGCGTCGAGGTGCTGGTGCTGCTGACCGAGCCGCTGGTGGAGACGCTGGAGGAGGGGGCCCTGGCGCAGCTCGAGCGGGCGTTGGCGCTCCCGGGGCTCGAGCGCGTGGTGGTCACGCCCGACGTGCACACCGGCTACGCCGTTCCGATCGGCTTCACTGCGGTCTCCCGCACCCATCTGTACCCCGACACGGTCGGCCCGGACCCGGCCTGCTCGGTCTCGCTGTCGAGGTTCTGCGCACCCACCCTCGATGCGCTCGACAAGCCCGCGCGCCGCGCCATCCTCGACGACCTGGAAACGCACATCGGAGTCTCCCAGCGGCGGCGGCACCGCCGTCACCCACGCATCGGCGCCCGGTTGAGCTTCGAGGAGCTGCTGGCGGTGGTGTGGGGTGAACGCAGGGCGCCGGGGACCTGGGTTGCAGGGTCGCCGAGGCTGCCGGAACGCTTTGACGCCGCCGACCTCGAGAGGCTCACGTCGTTCCTGCGCGAGGCGGCGACGGAGGCCACGCTGGCGCAGATCGGAACGATCGGCGGCGGCAACCACTTCCTGGAAGTGGAACGGGGCCAGGGAGGCGACCACTACATCATGGCGCACTTCGGCTCGCGCGGCCTCGGCGGCCGGGGCAGCGAGCTCTTGTTCGCGCGGCTGCGCGCGGACCAGCGCGGCCGTTGCGGCGCCGTCGCCGGTGACGCGCTGCTCTGGGTCGACGCCGACAGCTCGCTCGGGCGTCTGTACGACATGTTCCAGCAGGCCATGCTCGAGTACACCAGCTACCACCACGGCGAGGTCCAGCGCGTGGCGGGGGACGTCATCGGTCGGCATCTGATGCCGTGCGAGGCCCCGGCGTTCGCGGGGCACATCCCCCACAACTTCATCGAATGGCGGGGCGGCCGCTACTGGCAGCGCAAGGGGGCGACGCCCGCCTACGGCGACACCACCGTGCCGCTCCTCATCCCCGGCAGCATGAGCACGGCCTCCTACCTGCTGAGGCCGGGTCCCAACGCCGACCGGTTCGGCGCCAGCGTGCCGCACGGTGCCGGCCGCAAGCTCAGCCGACGCGAGGCCGCCCGATCGCTCGATCAGGCCACCATGGACGCCGCCTTCGATGCCAGCGGCGCCATGGGCAACTTCCGCCACGTGCCGCTCGACGAGTCGAGTGGCGCCTACAAGAACGTCGACGAGGTCATCCGCGCGGTGACCGTCTCCGGCGTCGCCGAGGTCGTCGACCGGCTCACCCCGCTGCTGGTCCTCAAGGGCGTGTGAAGTTGGATCAGTCGAGGAAGTCTCGCAAGGACACGTCGCGGCGGGCCAGGTACTGCAGCTTCCGGAGCGCACGCGCCTCGGCCTGACGCACCGCTTCCCGCGTGATCCCGTACTGGCGCCCGATGTCTTCGAGCGTGTGCTGCTGCCCGTCCACCAGCCCGAACCGGAGCCGCAGGACGTTGGCCTCGCGTTCCGACAGCCGCCCGAGCAGGTGGCCCAGCTTGTCCGAGAGAGCGGACTCGCTGGCGAGCTCGACGGGAGCGTCGGCATGCGCGTCGGCCAGAAGCTCGCCCAGGGTGGTGTCCTGCTCGTCGCCCACGGGCCGTTCCAGGGAGAGCGTGTCGCGCGCTTGCCGCAGCGTGTGATCGACGCGCTCCACCGTCCAGCCCTCCCCCATGCCCCCGGCGATCTCCTCGCGGGTGGGCGGGCGCCCCAGCTCCTGCTCGAGCTTGTCGGCCGTGGAGCGAAGCTTGTTGAGCGTCTCCTGGAAGTGCACCGGCAAGCGGATCGTACGCGAAGCGTTCGCCAGCGCACGCACTACCGCCTGACGGATCCACCACACCGCGTAGGTCGAGAACTTGTAGCCCGTGCTCACGTCGTATTTCTCGACCGCGTGCATCAAGCCGGCATTGCCCTCCTGGATCAGGTCCAGGAGCGGCAGCCCCCGGTTCCGGTAGCGCTTGGCGACCGACACGACCAGCCGCAGGTTGGCCTCGATGAGGTGCTGCCGCGCGCGCTCGGCGTCCTCGACCTGCCGCATCAGGCGGCGCCGCTCGCGGGGCTCGAGGGCGTCCGCCTCGCGCTCGAGGCGTGCCTCCGCTTCCTTCCCGCTGTCGACGCGACGCGCGAGGGCCACCTCCTCCTCGCGATCCAGGAGGGGGACGCGCCCGATCTCGCTCAGGTAGCGCTGGAGGTCGTTGCCGTCGCTGACGGCTCGTCGCTGCTGCGAGGCTTCGTGCCCGGCATCGTGGAGCGGCGTCTCGGCCTCGCGTTCGTGCTCGTCTTGGATCAACGTTCTGTTCATAGGCATCTCCGTGGGGCGGCCGCCCTGCGCTTCCCGAAGGCTCCGGGCTCCAAGCCCCGAGCCATCCACGCACCGCCCCCACCGGGGTCGGCAGCGCGTCGATGGAATGAGTACGGGGGACGTGACGACGCCATGGGCCGCCGCCACACAAGGTGATTGTACCACAGCGGTACACATTCCTCCAAGCGCTTGTGAACGGCTCCGCCTGCATCCGTATGCGCAGCGTGACGTCGGGGACGTGCCCCGGACGCGCTCGCAGGCGCGGTAGATTGCATGGGAGCCGCCCGGGCGCCGTCGCCGCCGGGGCGCCGCCGGCTGCGCGACCAGGGGGGTGAGGCGAGAGCCATGCGCGACGCCTTCCAAAGCATGTGGCGTAACCCGTTGGTCCGGGTGGTGGCCGCCCTGCTCCTCGTCGCGGCATTCCTCTGGTTCCTGTATGCGACGCGGGGCGTCTGGTTCATCGTCATCGCCGCCTTCGTGCTGGCGTACCTGCTCCACCCCCTGGTCCGGTGGAGTCGTCGACGCTTCCACGTGCGCTGGATCGGCCTGGCGGTGTCGGTGCTGGCGGTGCTCGCGGTTCTGGGCGGTTTCGCCCTGCTGTTCTACGACCTCTTCAAGCAGCTCTCCACCCTGCCCGACCAGCTGCCCGGGCTGATCCAGCAGGCCACCTCCGTGACGCAGCACGTGCCGGCGCTCATCCAGAGCGCCCCGCTGCCCTCCTCGTTCAAGACCACCCTCAGCAACGCCTACGGCTCGCTGCACACGCAAGTCAGCCAGTGGGCGAGCCACTTCCTGGATCAGTTCGCCAACTACGTCACCGGCGGCGGTCTCTTCCATACCGTCCGGACGATCGTCGGCGACTTCGTGCGCGTGCTCGGTCTGCTCGCGCTCACCGCCTACCTGCTCGCCGACTTCCAGCGCGTGAGCCGCAGCCTGCAGCTCGCCGCGCCCGAGCCCTACCAGCCCTTCATCGCGGACGTCATCGGCAAGTTCGAGCACGCCGTGGGCGGCTACTTCCGCGGCCAGCTCATCGTGGCCGCCATCGTGGGTGCCGTCACCGGCGTCGGCATGGCCATCCTCGGCGTACCGCTGGCACTCTCGCTGGGCTTCCTGGGAGGGCTGTTCGACCTCGTGCCCTACCTCGGCCCGATCATCGCCGTGACCCCCGCGCTGCTGCTCGCGGCGCCGCTGGGATGGTGGACGGTGCTCGGCGTGGTCATCGTCTTCACCATCGCCAATCAGCTCGAGGGGCACGTGCTGGAGCCGCTGGTCCTCGGGCGAACGGTGCGACTGCACCCCACGACCGTCGTCGTCGCCCTGCTCCTCGGCCTGCACTTCGCAGGTGTGCTGGGCGCGCTGCTGGCGGTGCCGTTGATGGGTTTCGCCAAGCTCCTTTTCGACCAGTACTACCGCAACAGCCGCTTCTACCGCGACGGCTGACCAGGGGGCGCCTCGCTCCGCTCACGGCTGGGCCCGTCGTTGGTGGACCCCTCGCTGTTGCGCCCCTCGCTGCTGCGCTCGTGCGCGCGTACGGTCGGCGGGGGAGCTGCCTCGGGTGGCCCGCCCTGTTGTGGCCCGCCCTGTTGCGGGCCGCCCTCGTGTGGGCCCTCCTCGCCTGCGCCCCCGTCCGGGTCCTCGTCCGGGTCCTCGTCCGGGTCCTCGTCCGGGCCCGATTCTGAGCCCAGGTCCGGCGAGCGACCGTCCTGCTGGGTGCGCCGGCGCCGCAGGCGGGCCTCCTGGGCCCTGCGCGCCTGCTCGAACACCGCCACGAACACGCTGAGGCCGAGCGCCCCGAGCACCACGATGCTGAGCGGGACGGGGATCCCCGGCGGGATCACCACCACGAAGACGCCCGCCAACGAGTCCCACAGTGCGTGCAGGAGCACGACGAAGGTGAAGGCCAGCGTCACCGAAGGGGTGATGCGGAAGCGCCCGCCCTTCGCCTCCCGGAAGGTGACGGCGGCCAGGATGCCGGTCCAGACACCGTGCTCGAAGGGGGCCAGCAGGCCCCGGATCACCGTCTCGCGTACCGCCGCGCCGATGTGGCCGCCGCTCGCCAGCAGGGTGGTGAAGGCGTAGCCGGTGCTCTCCAGGGCGGCGAAACCCATGCCGACGGCCGCGCCCAGGAGGAGCCCGTCCATCTCGGTGCGTTGGCGAGCACGGCGGGCCAGGATCAACACGGCGGCGATCTTCGAGCCCTCCTCGATCAACCCGACCAGGACGGCTCCGGCGGCGCTCAGCCGGCCGAAGCCAGGGCTGGGCGGGAGCAGCAACGGCTCCAGCAGTGAGGCGCCGAGCAGGCCCAGCGCACCCCCGATGGTGAAGCTCCGGAGCATCGTGCGGGGCGTCAGATTGCTGAGATGGCGGTGCTCGTAGAGGAACATGACGAACACCACCGGCACGAGGAAGTTGCCGATCAGCACCACGGTGGGGAAGAGGTTCGGGTTCCGCGTGACGAGCAGCAGGAGGCTTCCGGCCACGAACAGGCCCGAGCCCGTGAGGAGCGTCCACAGCCACTCCGAGCCGCCACGGTGGGCTCGCTGGTCATCGGCAGCCACGGGGGCCTCCTTCCCGACTGGGTCCTTGCGGACTGAGTCCTTGCAGACCACGAGCCGTGCCCCGATGGACGGCACGGGAGGCGCGGCGGCGGGCGCCGTCAGGGGCGCGGGGGCCGCAACGGCCGCCGGTGCGGTACGCCCCAGACAGGAAGGCCCCGCCGCGCCTCGACCCATCGTGAGGGTCGGAGCGGGCGGGGCTGGAATCCGGCGCGACGTCAGGGGGCCGAACCTCGGGTCGGTCGGGCCGGCGTCGCCGGAGCCGCTACATGCCGCTGCTGCTAGAGCCTCCCGAGCTGCTGGAGCCGGACATGGCGCTCGCCAGGTCCGCCTTGGGTGTGGTGATGATCCACCCCACCGCGGCGACCGGCGTCCCGTGCGAGAGCACGTTGCCCTGGATCTTGCTCTTGGCGTTGGCGTTGACCAGCTTGGGCGGGGTACCGGGCTTGACGGCCCAGTACACGCTGTTGCTGTCGATCATGCTGTCGGAGACCGTGTACTGGACGGGGTTCTTGAAGGCCTCGACGAGCTTGCCGGTCTTCGTGTCGAGGACGCGGTAGGCGAAGTTGGCGACGACCTTCTGCTTGCTGTTGACCATGCTGTCCCAGCGCGCGTTGCTGGACGCCAGCACCTGGAACTCGACCGGGTCCTGGAAGGCGTTCGTCGGGATGTAGATGGTCATCTCACCGGGGGCGGACTTGGTGAAGTACGCGTCCGGCACCGTGATGGACGCGGACTGGCCGGGCTGCAGGTTGACCGTCGCGAGGACGTGGGGGAACTCCTGGCTCACCGGTGTGCTCGGCATCTGCTGGGCGAACGTGGCGCCCGCAAGCAGGACGACCAAGCCGGCCAGGATCATCGTGCGAGTACGCATGCCGACCTCCTTCCGGCCCCGCTCGGGGCCAACGGTCATGGTGGCGGCTGTTCTCATGAAAGGGTTGAGCATTCGGTGAGGAGCGGCCGGCCCGGCACGGCGGACGTGCGGCCGGAGGGGCGCGCCGTCGTGTGTGCGGGACAATTGTCCTCTGGTGATGAATGTCCCAGTCGGTGCTACCCTCGGAGGCAAGATCCGAGCCGTTGACGGGCTCTAGGGGGCCTGGAGCCGCTGACGGCGCCAAGTCCGCGTGGAAGGGAGAGCCATGCGCCATACGAAGTGGTTGATCGTTCTCGTTGCGTTCCAACCGGGCGAGGCGGCGGTCTGGCGCGCCTACGTGTTCGACGCCGTGACGGGCGCGCGCGTCACGCAAGCCGAGATCACCAACCGCGACATCAAGCTCCAGGTCACCCTCGACAACGGCAAGAGCATCGACATGAGCTACGGCGCGCACCCGCCCGGCGCTCCCGCCAGCAGCCAGGAACACTACTGGACCGGCGCCTGGACCATCCCCGCCGACGCCGCCGCGGGCACGTACAACTGGACGCTCACGGTGACGGACGGGACCGGCCACAAGGACTCCTTCACGCCGATCGGGCAGAACATCGGCTTGGACCAGCTCACGATCGCCAAGCCGCAGTCCTGAGTCCGAACGCGTAGGCTTGCACGCAACCGCGGCCGCAGCTCCGCCACCGTCGTGGAGCTGCGGCCGTGCTCTGGGACGGGTGTGAGCGCACCTCGATGGCGGGGACGGCCCGACGCGTCCGTTGCGATCTTGGAGCCGGGATCCTCCGGGCGGTCGGACCTGCGCGCAACGCACCCGGGAAGGCGAGGTGGACGATGACGAACCGTACGACGACGAGCCTCTGGACCGCCGTTCGGGCGAGGCGGCCGCAGCGATCCATGCTGGCCGCGCTCGTCGCGGCGCTGCTGGTCCTCGGCCTGCTCGGCTCGACGGCGAGCGCCGCGGGCCGTCTCGCCTTCGCGCCGGATCACGGCCCGGTCGGCACCGCGGTGACGGCGCAGGCCTCGGGCCTGACCCCGGGCGCGCACCTGACGCTGGTGTGGCAGACGGCCGATGCGTCGTGGCAGGTGGGGGATGGCGCCTTCAACGGCGTGCGCGCCTCCACCGTCGAGCGCACCCTGGGCGACGGGGTGGTCCGCGCGGACGGGACCCTGACCCTCCACTTCACCGTGCCCGAGGACTACGGCTACACCCACAACCTGTTCCTGCTCGACGCCCAGGGGAACCGGGTCGCGCGGCAGGGCTTCGTGGTCTCCCCGCACCTCACCGTCACGCCCACCTCGGGTCCCGTGGGCACGCCGATCCATATCCGCTTCACGGGCCTCGGCTACCGCTTCTACCATCTCGCCTGGCACCTGCTGTACGACGGTGGCAACACCGGCATCCTGACGGGGCTCAGCACCCATGGAACGGCCGAGGCCACCATCCCGGCGACGGGAACGGTGGGGCCACACACGCTGCAGGTGATCGTGGGCACGCACTCCATCCCGTACCTCAACGAGCAGCAGGCTCCCATCTACATCCCCCAGGTCCCGCTGGTCGAGAGCGCCGTGTTCAGGGTCACGAGTGGGCCGGCGGTCACGCGATCGGCGGCCTCGCAGGACCTCCCCCGGACGCCCGGGAGCGCCGCATCGGCGACGGGCGGCAGCACCCCGTCGTTGTCGCTCGACTACACCTCGGGGACGGTGGGGAGCCCGACGGTGCTCCGCGGGCACGGCTTCCCACCCGCCAGCAAGGTGACGTTGACCTGGAGCACGGTGGTCGGCAACCGCATCTCGGGAGCCGGCTGGCAGGAGTCGACGCGCCCCTTCGCGACCGTCACCAGCGGCGCGGACGGCGGCTTCGCCTACCGCTTCGACACGCCCGACGACCTCGGCGGCGTCCACCACATCGTGGCGACGGCGGGGAACGCCAGGGCGGCGGCGAGCTACACCATCGAGCCGTCGGCCTTCGAGGTCTCACCGCGGACGGTCGCACCCGGGGGCGACCTCACCGTTCACCTCAAGGGCGTCGGTTGGACCGCCACCGCCAACATCTACACGCTGGTGATGGACAACAGCCTGTTCGGCTACGCCTGCGGCTTCAGCCTCTACCCGTCCATCTACAAGGGGGATCTCAAGGGGCCGGGCGCGCCGACGAGCACCGCCAACGCCAACTACCTCCTGCTGCCGATGCTCAATGTCCTCGACCACCCGGGCGAACGGCTGCCCGCCTTCCAGCTCGCCTTCACGGTGTCGGGGAGCGGCTAGGGCGGCGCTCGTCGGCCGTCGCGCGCGCCAGCTCCGCGCCCAGGAAGAAGATCTGTGCCGAGTAGTAGATCCACAGCAGCACGACGATGAGCGAGCCGGCCGCGCCGTAGGCCGAGGAGATGGCGTTGTGTCCCAGGTAGCGGCCGAGTAGCCACTTCCCGGCCGTGAACAGCAGGGCGGCGCCGACCGACCCGGGCCAGACGTCGCGCCAGCGCACGGCTTTGTCCGGCAGGTAGCGGTACAGCACGCCGATGAGCAGCGCCGTGACCACGAAGGTCGCGCCGCCGTTGACGGCGCTGAGGAGCTCCGCCGGGACGCCGACGGTGTGGCTGAAGTAGCGATTGAACGCGGTGACGGCGGTGTTGAACAGGAGCGAGGCGAGCAGCAGGAAGCCGAGCGCGAACACCAGCGCGAAGGAGAGGAGGCGGTCGAGCACCACCTTCGCGATGCCGCCGCCGCGCTTGTGCCCGGCGCCCCAGATGGTGTTGAGGGCGCTCTTGAGCTGGGCCAGCACGGCCGAGGCTCCGAAGAGCAGCGCGCCGACCCCGACCGCCGAGGTGATCACGCCCGAGCTCGGGCGGTAGGCGCTGTAGGCGTTGTGGAACAGGGTACGGGCGAGGTCGGCGCCGGACGGCCCGACCAGCGTCTGGAGCTGAGCGATGAGCTCGCTCTGGATCTGCTGGCGGGCGAACACCAGGCTGGCGACGCCGACCGCGACCACCACCAACGGCGCCATCGAGAGCACGGTGTAGAAGGCCAGGGCCGCGCCCAGTCGCGGCACGCGGTGCTGCTGCCAGCCGCGCGCGGTGGCCCTGAGGACGCGCCAGGCGAAGCGGTGGGGGGAGTGCATCAGGGGGTCCCGTGCGGGCAAGGGGTGCGTGACGGGGCGGGCTCGAGCGGGCACCCCCACCGGCCGGGCCGGTCCGCGCGCGCGTCCGTCCTCGTTGTCGCCGTCGGTCGCGCCATGGCGCCTCCTCGTTGCCGCCAGGGTAGCGGTCTGCACCGCGGCGGGGCGTTGCCCGCCGGCACTCCGGTGTGGGGTTGCCGACACGCGGCACCTGCCTGCATCGGGGATTGTTGACAGTCTAACTATTATCGCCTATATTGTTCCGCGTGAAAACGACTGGCCTCATGAATGACGTGCTCCACGTGACGCGATCGGCGCGCCGTCTAGGACGCGCTCTCTCGTCGATCGCGGCGGAGCCTGTACAGCGAGCCTGCGGGCTCTCGTTGAAGGAGCTGATGGTGCTGCGAGCGTTCGAGGGCGAGTCCGCCCATCCCCACGAGCTGAGCGATCGCACCGGCACCGCCGCGCCGTTGGTCACGCGTGCGCTCGATCGGCTGAGCGAGCTCGGCTACGTGGAACGCCGGCCCGACACCGCCGACCGGCGCCGCGTCGTGGTGGTGGTGACCGGCGCCGGTGCCGACGCCAGCGCCGCGGGCTGGGACGCGCTCGGCGAGGTGCTGAAGCGCGCCTTCCGTGACGTGCCCGACGGCGCGTTCGCGCGGCTCGCCGAGGACATGGAGGCGCTCTCCCGGGTCGCCGAGGCGCAGCTCGACGCCGACCGGCTTGCCGAGCGCGATGCCGTGGGTGGCGGAGCATGAGGGCGACCGGAGCGCGCCGCCAGCCGCAGACCACCAACCGCATCACCGGAAACGCTCGCTGGTGGGCGCTCGGTGCGGTCCTGCTGTCGATGTTCTTCGCCTCGCTCGACCAGACGGTGGTCTCGACCGCCCTGCCGGTCATCGTCGGCGACCTCAAGGGGTTGAGCCTCTACGCCTGGGTGTTCACGGCCTACATGATGGCGTCCGCCATCACGGTGCCGATCTACGGCAAGCTCTCGGACCTCTACGGGCGCAAGCCGTTCTACATCTTCGGCCTGATCGTGTTCATGGTCGGCTCGGTCGTCAGCTCCAGCATCATCGGCCCGACGATCGGCGGCTGGATCACCGACCATCTCGGCTGGCGCTGGGTCTTCTACGTCAACCTGCCGGTCGCGGCGGCGGCCCTCATCGCCGTGCTCGTCACCTTGCCGCGGGTCCGTGTCGATCACCGCGTGAAGCTGGACTGGCGCGGCAGCGTCCTGATGGCGATGGGCCTGGTCCCGCTGCTGCTGGCGCTGACCTGGGCTGGCGGTCAGTACGCCTGGGGCAGCTCCGTCGTCCTCGGGTTGTTCGCTGCCGCCGCGGTCTTCCTCGCTCTGTTCGTATGGAACGAGCGCCGGGCGGCGGAGCCGGTCCTCGACCCCAGCCTCTTCGCCAAGCCCATCTTCACCGTCACCGTGGTCGTCGCGTTGTTCGTCACCATGGGCATGTTCGGCACGCTCATGTTCCTGCCGCTCTACGTGCAGGGAGTCGTGGGGATGTCGGCGCAGAGCTCGGGCGAGGTGCTCACCCCGATGATGCTCAGCTTCATCGTCGGCAGTGTCGGTTCCGGCTGGCTCATGTCCCGGACCGGCCGCTACAAGCTGCTGGCCGTCCTGGGAGCCCTGTTCATGGTGGGCGGGATGGTGCTGTTCAACCTCATGGGCGTCGACACCACCTGGCCCACCGTGGTCCGCAACATGATCGTGATGGGCGTCGGCATCGGTACCCTGTTGCCGCTGCTGAACGTGGCCGTGCAGAACGCCTTCCCCTACAAGATCATGGGCGTGGTCAACGCCACCCAGCAGTTCGTGCGCTCGCTCGGCGGCGTCATCATCGCGCCGATCCTCGGCACGGTGCTGGCACGCGGATTCGTGGGCAGCTTCCAGGCCGCCCTGCCGGGCCCGCTCAGGCAGATGCTGCAGTCGCTCCCGCCGGCCCAGCGGGCCGCCATGAACGACCCCCAGGGGTTGATCAGCTCGCAGGCGCAGGAGGCGATCCGCTCGAGCTTCGCCCGCTTCGGCGCCCAGGGGCAGACGCTCTACGAGCAGTTCGTGCACGCGGTCCGCGTCGGCCTCGACCATGGCATGGGCGAGATCTTCACGGTCGGTTTGGTGGTGGCGATCCTGGCGTTCCTCTCGACCTTCCTGCTGCCCGAGATCGGCCTCAAGCACGACGAGTTCTTCGACATGGACGAGGCCCCGCTCGACCGCGGGGAGCCGGGCGACGTCGAGGCGCGCGAGCGGCCGGCGGAGCGTCCCGCCGCGCCCAGCGGCGCGGCCGGGCCGTCGCGCTTCGAGCCCGCCGACGCGGAGTCTTGACCCGAGTCCTGACCCGGGCCCGGATCTGGTCCCGGATCCGAGTCCTGATATCGAGCCCGTCCTAGACGGAGTCCCGGCAGCCTGAACGGCGGCCGGGACTTGTTCGTGGGCGTTCGCGGATGAGAGATCGAGGCTCGGGCTCTCACAGTGTATACATGTGTGTCGCGTATACCGAGGCACACGCATCGTCGGTTCCGTGCGCTCCCGTCGCACGCCGTTGCAGGCCCACGAAGGTGGGTCGCGGTACCCGTCCGTTCCGTTCCCTTCGAAAGGGGTGAGCGATGCGCAGCCTGCCCGTCCACGGACCCACGTCGCCGTCCGACGCCCGCCCACCCGGTGGCCCCATGGCCCGGAGCGAACGGCGCGAGGCGTCCTCGCCACCGGCCGGCCGCGCCACCGTGCGGGGACGGCGCCCAGCATGAGCATCCTGCTCCTCTCCATCGGGTTCGGGCTGATCACCGCCTCGGTCATCGCCATCGCCGGGGTGGGGCTCTCACTCCAGTTCGGCGTCACCAACTTCGTCAACTTCGCCTACGGCGATTTCATGACCCTCGGCATGTACCTGACGCTGCTGTTCGGTTCCGTGCTGGGGCTCAACGTCTTCGAGGCCCTGCCGCTGGTCGTGCTCTGTACCGGCCTGGCCGGGGTCATCACCAACCGCCTGGTGCTCGACTCCTTCACGCGCCGCGGCTCCAACCCGATCATCCTGCTGATCGCCACCATCGGGGTCTCGCTCATCATCCAGAGCGGGCTGCTCGCGGTGTGGGGGTCCCAGTTCCAGAAGTTCGCACTCGGCGCCAGCCAGCCCCTGCACGTGGGACCGTTCATCTTCACCCCGCGCCAGCTCGTCATCCTGGGCATCGCCGTCCTGGCGATGATCGTCATCCATGTCCTGCTGCGCTACACGCGTCTGGGCAAGGCCATGCGGGCCATGTCCGACCGGCGGACGCTGGCGCGCATCGTCGGCATCAATACCGGCTGGCTCACCGACTGGACATGGTTCATCAGCACGGCGATGGCCGGCCTGGCGGGCGTGGTGCTGGCCATCAACACGGCCAGCTTCACCCCCTTCACGGGCTTCGGCTTCCTACTCGTCATCTTCGCGGCCGTCATCGTGGGCGGCATCGGGAAGCCGTACGGGGCCATGCTCGGCGCGCTCATCATCGGGGTCATCACCTCGGTGGCCGCGTCGTACATGGACTCGGCCTACAAGGACGCCATCGCCTTCGCCGTACTCATCGGCGTCCTGCTGGTGCGGCCGGAGGGCATCTTCGCCTCCCGGGGGCGCTGCTGATGGCGGCGCTCAGCTACTACGCCACCGTGCTGGCGATCTTCGCTTGCATCTACGGCATCATCACCGTCGGCCTCAACATCCAGTGGGGCTTCGCCGGGATCCTCAACTTCGGCGTCTACGCGTTCGTCGCCATCGGGGCCTACACCTACGGGCTGTTCACGCTGGGCAAGCCGATCGCCGGCGCCGGCCAGACCTACGTGCTGGGGATCCACGCACCATTCGTCGTTGGCCTGCTGGCGGCTGCCGTGGCAGGAGGCCTCGTCGCCTGGCTCCTCGGCGCGGTGGCGTTGCGGCGCCTACGCAGCGACTACCTGGCGATCACGACCATCGCGTTCAGCCAGATCCTGTGGCTGATCGCAGGCAACGAGACCTGGCTCGTCAACGGCTGGGACGGCATCTCGGGGATCCCTCAGCCGTTCAACGGCTGGTTGAAGCTGTCGTTCAACGACTACAACTTCTTCTTCCTGGCGCTCAGCCTGGTGACGCTCGCCCTCGTCCTGTGGCTGGCCCAGGCCATCCTCCGGGCCCCCTTCGGGCGGATCCTGCGGGGCGTGCGCGAGGACGAGCTGGTGGTGGAGAGCTTCGGGCGCAACACCGCCTCGCTGAAGCTGCGTGCGTTCATCGCCGGCGCGGTGCTGGCCTCGATCGGCGGAGCGCTGCTCGCGGCGTACGTGGGCGCGTTCAACCCCAGCGCCTTCCTCGTGGGCGAGACCTTCTTCGTGTGGGCGGCGTTGTTGATCGGCGGAAGCGGCAACAACTGGGGTGCGCTCCTCGGCGCGATCCTGGTGCCGGTGGTGTTCACCGAGGGGACGCGGTTCCTCCCGAACATCCCCTCCAACCCCCAGCTCATCGAGGCGTTCCGCTACATCATCATCGGCCTGCTCCTGATCCTGACGCTGAAGTTCCGGCCGCAGGGGATCATCCCCGAACGTCCCGATCGGTTCCACCGTGCTGTGAAGCGCGATCGCAGGCCGAAAGGGACGTTCTCCGAGGCGACCAGCTCCGAGGAGCCGCCCCATGCTTGAGGTCCGGTCGGTGTCCAAGCGCTTCGGCGGGAACCGGGCGGTCGACGGCTGCTCCTTCACGGTGGAGGCGCAGACCAGCATCGGCCTCATCGGCCCCAACGGTGCAGGCAAGACCACCACCGTGAACCTGATCAGCGGGCGCATGCCCGTCGACCGCGGAAGCATCGTGTTCAAGGGGCAACCGATCCAGAACCTGCCCATGTGGAAGGTCGCTCGGCGGGGCCTGACCCGGACGTTCCAGATCTCCCGCGAGCTGCGCGCCCTCACGGTCATGGAGAACATGCTGATCGCCGCGCAGCTTCAGCCCTTCGAGGGGATCGTGCAGACGGTCTTCGAGGTAGGGCGCATCCGTAGCGCGGAGAAGGACGGCGTCCGCAAGGCGTTCGAGCTGCTCGAGCTCTTCCAGCTCAGCCACCTCGCCAACGAGTACGCCGCCAACCTGAGCGGCGGCCAGAAGCGGCTGCTCGAGCTGGCACGCTCGCTCATGACCGACCCGGAGCTGCTCATCCTCGACGAGCCCCTGGCCGGCGTGAACCCGACCACGGCTCGCAACATCGCCGAGTACATCGAGACGATGCGCGCGCGCGGCATCACGTTGCTGATCATCGAACACAACCTCAACATGGTCGAGCGCCTGTGCGAGCGCGTCATCGTCATGGCCGAGGGGAGCGTCCTGGCGGAGGGCAGCATGAAGCAGATCCGGGAGAACCCCGCCGTGGTCGACGCCTACCTGGGGACGGTGGTCTGAATGGCCCTGCTCGATGTGACGGCCCTGACCGCCGGGTACGGCGACACCACCGTGTTGAGCGACGTCGCCATCACCGTGGAACCCGGCCAGGTGGTGAGCATCATCGGTCCCAACGGGGCGGGCAAGTCCACGCTGATGAAGACGGTCTTCGGGTTGCTCAAGCCATCGAAGGGGACCGTCGCGTTCGAGGGCCGGGACATCACGGGGTGGGCCCCCGACCGCATCGTGCGCCTCGGCCTGTGCTACGTGCCGCAGGTGGAGAACACCTTCCCGAGCCTGACCGTCGAGGAGAACCTCGAGATGGGCGCCTTCACCTTGCGCGGCAGCAAGCGCGAGCGGCTCGAGCGGGTCTACGACATGTTCCCCGACCTCGCGGCGGCCAAGAGCCGGCCGGCGGGGAAGCTCTCCGGCGGTCAGCAGCACATGCTGGCGCTCGGGCTCGCCCTCATGCTGAGCCCGCGCCTCGTGATGATGGACGAACCGACGGCGGGCCTGTCCCCGAAGTTCGCGTCCTCGGCGCTGGAGCAGGTCCGCACCCTGCGCGCGGCCGGAGTGGCGGTCCTGCTGGTGGAGCAGAACGCCGCCGCGGCCCTGCAGCTATCGGACTGGGGATACGTGCTCGCGAGCGGGCAGAACCGCTTCCAGGACACTGGCCATGCCCTGCTGGACAACCCCGAGGTCTCGCGGCCGCCATGGGTGTGAGCCGCACCCCCGTGCGGCAGGCCATCCACATGCTCGAGACCGAGGGTCTGGTGACGACGCAGCGCCGGCAGATCACGGTGGCCGGCTTCGAGATCGAGGAGCTCGAGGAGGTCTACCTGGTCCGTCGAGCTCTGGAGGGGCTGGCGACCGAGCTGGCCGCCATCAACATGACCGACGAGGAGCTCGGGGAGCTCGGCGAGGTCGTCGAGCTGATGGAGTTCTACCTCAAGCGCGGCAACCTCACCGCACTGCAACAGACCACGCGGGAGTTCCATCAGCGCATCTACAACGCCTCCCGCAACAGGATGCTGATCACCATGCTCGCCAACCTGTGGGACTACATCGAGAGCGCCGGCGGCGCCGTGTCGGGCGCCGAGCGCCTCACCCCCGACCCACTGAAGGGGCACCGCATCATCCTGCGGGCCCTGCACGACCGCGATCCCCTGCTCGCTCGGCGCCTCGCCGAAGGGCACGTCATGACGGCCAAGGACAGCATGCTCCAGGCCGTCCGCCACGCCTCGCATTCACCGGGCCGTCGGACCCGCGTAGGGTCCGGCGCGCCCCGTGAAGGAAAGGGGAGCGATTGACATGGCCGAAACCGAACTGCTCAGCAACGACCCGGGGGCCGTATCCCGGAGGCGACCGTCGATGGACGCGTGGAGGAGTCCGCGTGGGCGCCCTGCTCCTCCTGGCGGTCGCGTCGCTCACGCTGACGTCCGCCTTCGCCCAGGGCGCCCTCAAGGTGGCCGTGGTCGGCCCCTTCAGCGGCTTCGAGTCGTTCATCGGACCGGACACCCTCAAGGGCGTGCAGCTCGCCAGCGACCTGATCGACAAGGCGGGCGGCGTGATGGGCAAGAAGGTCGACGTGTCGACGGGCGATACCACCGGTGACGCTATCGACGCGGTGCCCGCCATGCAGAAGGTGGTGAACGTCAACCACGTCAACGGCATCATCGGGCCGTCGTCGGTGACCATCCAGGCCGCCCTGCCGTTCATCAAGAACCTGAACATCCTGGACGTGATGGTCGGCGGGACCACCGCGCTCGACAACAACGCGTTGCCGAACCTGTTCCGCACCACGCCGTCCGACTCGCTCATGGGCGTGGCGATGGCCTACTACGCCAAGACCAAGGGCTACACCCGGGCGGCCGTGGTGTTCGGCACCAACGCCTCGGCGCAGACGCTCAAGGCGCCGGTCGTGAACACCTTCAAGAAGGAGGGAGGCACGATCGTCGCCGATGTCAGCATCTCGCCGAACCAGAGCTCGTACCGCAGCGAGATCCTCAAGATCTACGCCGCGAAGCCCGACGTCATCTTCTTCCAGCTCGACCCGGGCACCGGGGGCACCTACTTCAAGGAGGTGACCCAGCTCGAAGGGTCGTCCGTGCCCTACATCGGCACCGACGTCACGGCCTCGGCCGACTTCATCAAGGCCGTGGGCGCACAGACGGCGGACGCGATGATCACGTCGATCCAGGGCAGCTCGACGGGCGGCAGCGGCGCCGGCGCGTTCGCTGCGGCCTACAAGGCCAAGTACGGCGGCAACCCCGTGGAGCTCGCCAACTACGGCTACGACGCCATGAACGTGATGGCGCTGGCCTGGGAGAAGGCGGGGACCACCTCGGGCAGTGCCGTGTTCAAGGCGATGCACGACGTCGCCAGCGCGCCGGGGACGGCGTGCACGACGTTCGCCGACTGCTCCGCGCTGCTCAAGGCCGGCACCGCCATCAACTACGAGGGCGCCAGCGGTCCGGTGGACTTCAACCCGTACGGCAACGTCGCCGCCGGCTTCGAGGCCGTCAAGGTCGACACCCAGGGCAACGCCAAGGTGCTCCTGAACATCGGAGCCAAGGACCTCGAGCCCTACCTGAAGTAGCGCTGCCTGCGAGGCTCGCATGAGCCTCCTGTGCACGTCTGCGGTCCCCGCCCCGCGTGTCGGTGGCGGGGGCCGCTCATGCGGGCTGCGGCGCCCGGCTGGCGCGCGTTGGTATGCCACTGTGGTATACCAACGTGCTAGGCTGCGCCATGCCCGACCGACCCGCCTTCGATCGCGAGCCTGCACCCGCTGGCGGCGGGGCGCCCACGCGGCACGGGGCGGACCGCTCCGCCTCGTCCCGCGGCGAGCGCGCCGTGTCCGACCTGCGTCGCCTCATCCTCTCCTTCGCGCTCCGGCCCGGGGAGAGCCTGTCCGAACGACGGCTGGAGAAGCTCCTGGCGGTGTCCCGCAGCCCGGTGCGCGCGGCGCTCGCCCGGCTCGCCGCCGAGGGGCTGGTCCGTCGTGAGGGCCGCAGCTACCGCGTGGCTCCCGTCGACCTGGCGGAGATCGAAGAGCTCTTCGCCTACCGCGTGCTGCTCGAGACGGCGGCCGTGCGCTGGGCGGCCGCCTCGGCACCGTCCTCGGCGCTCGACGCCATCGCCGATGCCTTGCGTCGGGTCGCGGACGAGCCCGGACCGGAGGAACTGCTGGAGCTGAGCGCTCGGTTTCACCTCGGGTTCGCGCGCGCCTGCGGCAATCGCTTCGTGGCCGACGCGCTGGCTGCGCTCTTCCCGCGCATCACGCGGGCGCGCTACCTGGAGCTCGGCTCGACGGACCGGGTCCGGCAGGCCGACGACGAGCACCGCCGTATCCTCCAGCTGGTGCGGGAGCACCGGGGTGACGAGGCGGCCGGCCTGATGCGCGACCATCTGGAGCGCACCTGCCAGAACCTTGTGGGCAGCCTGGAGGCGCATGCAGGGCTTCGCGCCATGGTAGGGGAGGCGCTGACGTGACGGCGTTGCAGGGCATCCGCGTGCTCGAGCTGGGGCAGTTCATCGCCGGCCCCTACTGCGCGCAGGTCCTGGGCGACCACGGCGCCGAGGTCATCAAGGTCGAGCGCCCCGGCACGGGCGATGCCATGCGGCTCTGGGGCGTGCACCACGGCGACGGCCCGCCGATGTGGTGGCCCGTCATCGGCCGGAACAAGAAGAGCGTGGCGGTCGACCTCAAGTCGGACCAGGGGAAGGCGCTGGTGCGGCGGCTCGCGCTGAGCTGCGATGTCATCGTCGAGAACTTCCGTCCCGGCACGCTCGAGCGCCTCGGCCTCGCTCCGGACGAGCTCCTCGCCGAGCGGCCCGGCCTGGTGGTGGCCCGGATCTCGGGCTTCGGCCAGACCGGCCCCTACCGGCAGCGGGCGGGCTTCGGCGGGGTCGCCGAGGCCATGGGGGGGCTCCGCTTCCTCACCGGCGAGCCGGAACGTCCGCCGGTCCGGGTCGGCCTGGCGATCGGCGATACCCTGGCGGGCCTGTTCACCGCCTTCGGCGTCCTCGCGGCGCTCCGCCAGCGCGACCTCACCGGCCGCGGCCAGGTGGTCGACACGGGACTGACCGATGCCGTCGTCGCCGTCCTCGAGAGCGTCCTCTCGGAGTACGGGTCGTCCGGCGCGGTCCGTCGCCGGTCCGGCAACACGCTCCCCGGGATCGCGCCCTCCAACATCTACCCGACGCGCGACGAGCGCTGGGTAGTGATCGGGGCCAACGCCGACGGCCCGTTCCAGCGCCTGTGCGAGGCCATGGGTGTGCCCGAGCTGGCGCGCGACCCGCGCCTCGAGGGCCACGAGGGGCGGGGTCGTCATCAGCAGGAGCTCGACGAACTAATCGCTACCTGGACGGAGCAGCGCTCGCTGGCGGAGATCCTCGCCGTGCTGGAGGCCGCCGGTGTGCCCGCCGGCCCCGTCAACTCGGCAGCCGACGTCGCCGGCGACCCGCACTTCCGCGAGCGCGGGACCGTCCTCGAGGTGGAGAGCGAGATGGGGAGGTTGTTGATGCAGGGTGTGGTGCCGCGGCTCACCGGGACGCCCGGCAGCGTGCGCTGGGCGGGCCCGCCTCTCGGTGCGCACACCGAAGCGGTCTTGCGGGACGCGCTGGGCCTCGATGCCACTGCGATCGGCGAGCTCGCCGATCGTCACGTCGTGGAGCTGGGGCCGACGTCGTGGTGATCCGGGACGTCACCCTCCGTGACGGCCTGCAGAACCAGCTCACGGTGCTCCCGACGGAGCGCAAGGCGGCTCTCTACGACGCCCTCGCCGAGGCGGGCGTGGAGGCGTTCCAGGTCACCTCGTTCGTGTCGCCCAGGCGTGTGCCGCAACTGGCGGACGCCGAGGACGTGTGGTCGACGCTGGAGGGCAGGCCCGGCATCCGCGATGCGCTGGTCGCCAACCTGCGCGGCTACGAACGGGCCCTGGCCGCCGGCGTGGACCGCGTCGAGCTGGTGCTGGCGCTGTCGGCGACCTACCACCGGAAGAACAGCGGGCGCAGCCGCGAGGAGACGCTGGCCGAGTTCGAGACGTTGATCCGCCGGGCCGAACGCGACGGCGTGCACGTCGGCGTCGGCCTCGCCAACGTATGGCACTGCACCTACGAGGGCTTCCTGGCGCCCGAGGTGGCGCTCGACTGGGGCGAGCGCTTCCACATGCTGGGCGTGCGCGACATCGGGCTCGCAGACACCACCGGCGCGGCCAGGACGGAGGACGTGTGCTCCCTGGTGGAGCGCGCCCGCCGTGCCTGGCCGGACGCCTTCCTGCGCGTGCACCTGCACGACGCGGGGAGCGGCGTCGCCAGCGCGGCCGCCGCGCTCGAAGCCGGCGCCGACGGCCTCGACGCCACGCTCGGGGGCGTCGGTGGCTGTCCCTTCGCGGGCGAGGTCGGGGGCAACCTGGACCTCTTGAAGGTGGCGTCCTGGGCGTCGACCGGCCTGGACGGCGCGGCGCTCGCCCGGGCGTGGGAGGAGCTCCGCAGCTGGCTGGAGACGCCCTCAGCGTGAGCTTCGAAGCGCGTCGGCTCAGCGCCCCCGCAAGAAGTTCCCCACGGACGGGAGGGCGTACCGGCCGGCGGCTCGATCAGCCGGCGGAGCGCCGCGCGCGACGCTCGGCTCGACCCCCGAGGGGGCGCTCGCCGCGAGCCCCTGGATGATCAGCGGCGCGCTCGCCCCCACGTTCACGGCCAGGATCGGCCCCAGCCGCTGTCCGGAGGACACGTAGGCCACGGCCAGCATCCCGCCGGCCAGCACGATCGCCGCCGTCAGCCCCCAGTACAGCGGGCTACGCGCGTAGACCGGCAGGTTGATCGTGGCGCCCTGCTGTTGGCCGCGGACCAGGCGCCACCACCGCAGGGCTTCGGCGGCCAGCCCCCCGCCGGCCGCCCACAGGAACGTCTCCCAGACCGTCTCCACCATCGCACCCCTCCTCGTACGCCCCAGCCGCTCCCCCCACGCACGGCGGGCGTCCCGCACGGCACGGGGTCCGGCCCGGTGGGGGTTCCTCCGGTTCCGGCTCCTGCCCGCTGCGGGGTCCGACCATGCTAGCGCACGTCCAAGGACCGGGGACCGGGGGCGAGGAGGCCCGGCCCCGAGGACCGCTCAGGACGCGCTCGGGCTCGGGCCGGACGCCGTCGGCCCAGT
>JARRMM010000005.1:86451-102209 GCA_037386005.1 Deinococcales bacterium
GGGCGCGGCCCGCGTGGTGACGACGGCGCTCGTGAAGATCGTCTGGTTCGGCATCAACACGCGTTGGCCGTCGGTCGTCAGCTCGGTGTAGCGAAGGTCGATCGCCGCCACCGCCCCGCTCTGGCCCGCCACCGTGGTGCTGAACCGGGTCGGGCCGCGTCGGGCGCGCGCCGCGCCGAGGGTGGCGGGCGCGCCCGTCAGCGCGCGTCCAGCACGGGACATTCGTCCCTTCTCAGACGGGCGCCGAGTCCCTACACTGTGCTTCCCATAGGAGAGATCGTAGCTGCATGCCTGAGAAGGCACCTGCGATTCCTCTTACGAGCCCCGGCGGTCGACTAGATGCCTAGCGACCGCCGGGTGGTTTGTGGGGTGCGTCGCTCCCCTCGGCACGTGCCGCCCGCGCATGGGGACGACCCGCACCGGCGCGGGCCGCCCGACGCCGGCCGGCGTCGTTCTCCCGGAGGCTGGGAGCGACGCAGGCCGCCTCCGCCCCGAGCCGCGCGCCCGGGACGTGAGCGCCTCCGGCGGCGCGCGCCGCCCGCGAAGGTCCGCGCGCTTCGCCAAGCTCGATGCCGACGGCGCACAGCGCCGTGCGGGAGAAAGGAGCCGCGCATGGCCGACGACTTCCTACGACACCTCGGCGATCAGGCCGAGCCGCTGCTGAGCTACCAGGTGAAGGGCATCGCCAAGGAGCGCCTCACCCTCCCCGGTCCGGACTTCGTGGAGCGGGCCTACCTGGACTCGGACCGTACGCCCCAGGTACTGCGCAGCCTGCAGCAGCTCTTCGACCACGGTCGCCTGGGCGGCACCGGCTACCTGTCGATCCTGCCCGTGGACCAGGGGATCGAGCACACCGCCGGGGCCTCGTTCGCCCCCAACCCCGACTACTTCGACCCGCGCAACATCGTCGAGCTCGCCATCCAGGGGGGCTGCAACGCGGTGGCCTCGACCTTCGGGGTGCTCGGTGCGGTGGCGCGCCGCTACGCCCACCGCATCCCCTTCATCGTCAAGCTCAACCACAACGAGCTCATGACCTACCCCACGAAGTACGACCAGATCCTCTTCGGCACCGTCGAGGAGGCCTGGAACATGGGCGCCGTGGCCGTGGGCGCGACCGTCTACTTCGGCAGCGAGGAGTCCGACCGGCAGATCGTCGAGATCGCCGAGGCCTTCGCGCATGCGCACGAGCTGGGCATGGCCACGATCCTGTGGTGCTACACGCGCAACGAGGCCTTCAAGAAGGACGGCACCGACTACCACACGGCCGCCGACCTGACCGCCCAGGCCAACCACCTCGGCGTGACCATCCAGGCCGACATCGTCAAGCAGAAGCTGCCGACCGTCAACGGCGGCTTCACCGCCATCGGCTTCGGGCGCACCGACCCGCGCATGTACGGCGAGCTGGTGCCCGACCACCCCATCGAGTGGGTGCGGTGGCAGGTCGCCAACGGCTACATGGGCCGGGCCCCGCTCATCAACTCGGGCGGCGCCTCGGGCGCGAACGACTTCGGCGAGGCCGTCACCACCGCCGTGGTGAACAAGCGCGGGGGCGGCAGCGGCCTGATCAGCGGTCGCAAGGCCTTCCAGCGCCCCTTCGAGGAGGGGGTGGAGCTGCTCCAGCTGATCCAGGACGTCTACCTGTCGGACCAGGTGACGGTGGCCTGAACGGTGTGGCCGGCTGCTAGGCCGGCCGCACCCGCACCACGCTGCCCTCGCGGGCGCTGAGGACGTCGGCGGCGCGCCCGTCGCGCACGGCGATCTCCAGCAGCCCGCTGCTGCCCACGTAGGCCAGCGGACGGCCCACCGGCACGTCGCTGAAGGCGCGCCGGATGGGCCCGATCTCGAAACCGTTCAGGTACACCCGCCAGCCCGACAGATCGGGGCCGAGCTCACGACTGGGGAGGTTGCTGATCAGGTTGCCGAAGGGATCGTGATGGATCAGGTCGGCCTCCCAGCCGTCGGGCGTCTTGCGGGGGCGGTCCCAGGGGAGCCGCACCAGGGAGTCCGGGTCGACCGCCGCCCCAAGGGCCTCGATGGCCACGCCGCGGGCGAGGTGGGCAGCGGCCGGCGCGAAGATGTCGCGTCCGTGGAAGGTGGTGCTCACCGCCGACAGGTGGTAGGCGGGATCGTCGAGGCTCACGGCCGCCTCCACCGCGGAGCCGTCCAGCACCGCGGTGAACAGGCCGTTGTCGGGGCCGACGAAGAGGTAGGGGTGGCCCCCTTCGCGGCGCAGCCTGAGGGCGATGCCGCGCCGGCTCGAGCCCACGCCGGGATCGATCACGCAGCAGAACACGGTGCCCGCCGGGAAGAAGGCGTGCGACACGAACAGGTCGAAGGCGCCCTCGCGCACGTTGTGGGCCGCCACCTGGTGGGTGAGGTCGAGGACGGGGGCCTCCGGGGCGATGCCCAGGATGACGGCCTTCATCATGGCCACGTAGGTATCGCGGAGCCCGAAGTCGGTGAGGAGGGCGATGGGCGCGCCAGGGGTGTCGCTTGTCATGGTGCTCTCATCCTACCTACGTCTCCGCTCTAGCGCCGCTCGTCCGGGGCTCGTCCGACGAGCCCGCGCGCGCGGGGCGCCGCGTCGTTCGTGCCGCCGGCGTCGCCGCTGCGACTGCGAGCTTCGGCGGGTCCCGGCCCGTGGCCGCCGCCGTGCGGGGCCTTGCGGGCACGTTCGGCGGTCGGCGCCGCGCTGTGGGGGGCGGGCCGGGCCTCCCGGTCGCGGCCGCCGTCCGATGCAGCGGTCGCCGGCGCCGGGCCGCCGCGCGGCACCGCCGCCGCGCCCAGGCGCTCGAAGCGCTTGCGTTCGAACTGGTAGAAGGCGGCGGGCACCACGAAGAAGGTCAGCAGGGCCGAGCTGAGCACGCCGCCGACGATGACCAGGCCCAGCGGGAAGCGGAACTCCGCGCCCTGCGCCGCCCCCACCATCAGCGGGATGCTGATGACCACGACCGTGAGGGTGGTCATCACGATGGGCCGGAAGCGCACGCGCGCGGCCTCCACCAGCGCGGCGTAGAGGTCACCCCCCTCGGACACCCGCTGCATGGTCACGTCGAGCAACAGGATGGCGTTCTTGGTGACCAGCCCCACCAGCATCACCACCCCGAGGATGCTGATGACGTCGAGCGAGTTGCCGGTGATGTAGAACAGCCAGATCGCACCGACCAGCGCCAGTGGCACGGTGAGCAGCAGGTACAGCGGGTACTTGAAGGAGTTGAACTGGCTACCGATCGCCAGGTAGTTCAACAGCAGCGCCAGGGCGAAGGCGATCGGCCCGTACTTGAGCAGGTCGCCCAGCAGGTCCAGGTTGCCGCTGGTGGTCTGCACCACCTGCGCGTCGAGCACGCCGGCCGCCACCAGACGCTTGTGCGCCTCCTCCTTGGCCTGCGACTGGGTCACCCCCGGCGCCAGATCGGCCGTCACGTCGGCGCTGTAGGACTGGTTGGTGCGGCGGATCACGGCCGGCGCGAGGCGCGTCTCGAAGTGCCCGAGGTCCCCCAGGGTGACGTTGCCCTGGAGCCCGGGCGCGTACAGCGGCAGGCTGAGGATGGTCTGCTCGTTCACCAGGTCGCGGGGGTTGGCCATCACCTCGATGGGGATCTCCACGCCCGCCCGCCGCATGGTGGCGGCCTGGGTGCCGACGTTGTAGGTCCGGAGCGCCTGGTAGACCTGGGCGCGCGTCAGGCCGGTGCCGGCGAGCTTGGCGGCGTCGGCCACGTAGACGCGCTCGGTAGAGCTGGAGGACACGTCGGAGCGCACGTTGCGGAGCTGCGGATCGTTCTGGAGCACGACCACCGCCTGGTCGGCGTGCTGCCGCAGGGCGTCGAGGTTGGTCGAGGCCAGCGTCAGGTCGTAGCCGGCGTTGGTCGGAGCGTTGCTGGGGTCGGTGCTACCGACGTTGATGCGGATCTCCGGGTGGTCGGCGAACATCGTTCGCAGCCGGTCCTGGAAGGCGACGGCCAGCTCGTTGGTGCTGCGCTTGCGCTGACTCTTGTCGACGAGCTGCACGGTCAGGGTGGCGTCCTCGGGCAGGGCCCCCCCGACCTGCGTGCCGGAGCCGACGGTCGTCTGGACGGTCTTGACCAGCGGATCGGACAGCAGGTTCTGCTCGATCTGGGTGGCGACCTGATTGGTGCGGCCCAGGCTGGTCCCCACGGGCAAGCGTGCGTCGATCACGAGCTGCCCCGAGTCCGAGGGAGGCTGGAAGTTGAAGCCGATCTTCGGGAACACCCAGAACAGGCTGGCGAACAGCAACGCCGCCGTGACCAGCACGGTCCAGGAGCGCGGAAGCAGGCGTGAGAGGGTCGCGACGTACGCGTCGCGCGTGCGCGAGACCAGGAAGTCCCCGACCTGGAAGAGGTTGAGCGCGAGCGCGCCGAGCACCGTGAGGACGATGCGTAGCACCACGCGCAGCACCACCAGCACCGGTGGGAGCAGCAGCAGCAGGAACAGGTAGCGGGGCCCCAGGCCGCGGGCGATGCCGGCGCCGGCCGCCAGCGCGATGAGCCAGAACCACGCGCTGCGGTAGAAGTGGAGGCCCCAGCGCAGGTCGTTCGCGGTTCGGCGCAGCATGGCGGGGAACTCGCGCCAAGACGGTGGGAAGGGGTCGGGGGAGAGGGCCAGGCGCACCGTCAGGAAGAACATCGCTTCCAGATAGCTGAACGCGATGGTGGCCGCCAGGGTGATGCCGAACTGAGCGAAGAACTGGCCGATGATGCCGGGCAGGAAGGAGATCGGGAGGAAGACGGCCAGGAGCGACATGGTGGCGGCCAGCACCGCCGTCGAGATCTCGCTGGCGCCCTTGAGCACGGCCTCGTGGCGCGAGTAGCCCATCTCCCGGTACCGGTCGATGTTCTCGGCCACCACGATGGCGTCGTCCACCACCAGCCCGATCGCCACGGTGAGGGCGAGCAGCGTGATGATGTTGAAGCTGTAGTTGAACAGGAAGAACATCACCAGCGCGCCCGACAGCGCCACGGGGATGGCCAGCACCACGGCGAACACCGAGCCGAGCCGGCCGACGAACATCAGCACCACCAGCGAGACCGCGAGCGCGGCGATCACCATCTCGTGCAGCGTGTCGTAGACGCTGGACGCCACGTAGGTGGTGGTGTCGCCGACGATCTGGGTGGAGTAGCCGGCGGGCAGGTCGAGCTTCTCGAGCGCGGCGCGCAGGTCGTTGGCGGTGGCGACGGCGTTGCTGTCCGAGAGCTTGCGCACCTGCAGCAGGACCACCGGCTCGCCGTCGAGGCGGGCGTAGGAGGTCGGCCTGGCGGTGGTGTCGCGCACCGTGGCGACGTCGGCGACGGTGAGTCCGCGCGTGGGATCGATCGGGATCGACTGCACCTGCTGGAGGGTGGTGGGGGTCGAGCGCGCGGTGAGCAGGACGCGGCTGTTGGCGAAGTCCAGGCTCCCGGCGGGGACGTCGAGCGCCGAGGCCTGGATCGCGTTCGCCACCTGTTGCGGGGTCAGGCCGTAGTTGGCCAGGGCGTTGGGGTCCAGCAGGACCTGGACCTGCTCCTTCGCCGGGCCCACGACCGTCACGTCCGCCACCCCGTTGACACGCTCGATGGCGGGCTGCAAGGTGTTCTCCGCGTAGCTCTGCACCGCCATCAGGTCCTGGCCGGGTGCCGACACGGCGACGCTGAGGATCGGCTGGTCGTTCGGGTTGAACTTCTGGACGGTCGGGTTGCCGGCGCCGTCGGGGAGCTGGTTGCCGATCTGCGCGATGCGCTGGCTCACGTCGATGGCGGCCTGGTTGATGTCGGCGTTGGCGTTGAACTGGGCGATGACGATGGCGTAGCCCTCGTAGCTGACGGAGCTGACGGAGCTGATGCCGGGCAGGGTCGTCAAGGCACCCTCTTCCGGTTGCGCCACCTGGCGCGACACCTCCTCGGGCCCTGCTCCGGTGTAGCTGGTGGTGACGGCGATGACCGGCACGGTGATGGGCGGGAACAGCTCGATGCCGCGGCTCAGGGTGCTGACGGCACCGAAGAGCACCAGCGCGCCGAAGACGCTGATGGTCAGGACGTAGTTGTTGACGAAGAACTGGACCAGCCGTCTCATGGCGAGCTCTGGCCCCCCACGACCTCGACCTTGGCGCCCGGCAGGAGGTCGCTGGGGACGGGGTAGACCACGCGGGCATCGGCCGGCAGGCCCTGCACGGCGGCGGTGCCTCCGACCTCGGCCAGGAGCTGCACCTTCGTCTGCTTGGCGATGCCGTTCTCCACCAGCAGCACCGTGCTTTCGCCGGCGTTGGTCTGGAGCGCGTCGGACGGGAGCAGCAGCCCGGTCGCCAGGGTGACCTGGTAGTTCACCTGGCCGGTGGCCCCGGTGGGGATGGGGTGCTTCGAGGGGTAGATGTGCGCCGTCAGCTCCACCTGCCGCGAGGAGCCGGGCACGGTGGTGCTACGGATGATCTGGGCGGCGTAGTCCAGCCCGCCGTAACGGACGTAGACCAGGCCCTGGTCGGAGAGCTGCTGGGCGTCCTGCGGCGGCACGTCGAACCTGGCGAGCTGGGCGTCGGTCGAGACGAGCCGGAACACGGTGCTGCCGGTCCCTACGAACTCCCCTTCGGACACCCGCATGTCGGCGATCTTCCCTTCGAAGGGTGCGGTGATGCTGGCCTCATCGAGGGTATGCCGTGCCTGGTCGAGCTGGGTCTGCGCCTGCTGCACCTGCAGGCGTTGCAGCTGGAGGTCCTCGGTCTCGGCACGCTGGGCCTGGTCGACCGCGTCCTTGGCCTGCTGATAGCTGGAGCGGGCCTGCGCGAGCTGGGCTTGGAGGCTCTGGAGGTCGGTGGCGGAGATGCCGCCGGCCGCGTAGAGCTTCTGGCCGTTGTCGGCCTGCTTCTGGGCCAGGTCCAGGTTCTGCTGGGCGGCGTCGAGTCCGGCCTGGGCCTGGGCCAGGCTGTCCTTGGCCGACTGCTCGGCCTTGTTGAGAGTCACCCGGGCGCTCTCCAGCGCCGTCTCGGCGTTCTGGACCTGCAGCCGGAGCGAGGTGGTGTCGAGCTGTACGACCGTCTCGCCCGCCTGGACGGTGGCGCCCTCCTGGTGGAGGACGCTGGCCACGCGGCCGGAGGTGCCGGCGGCCACCATCGAGGACCGCGACGGGTCGACCGTCACCGAGGCGCTCCGTTGAGCGGTGAGCGCGCCCTGCTTCGGCTGCACGACCCGCACCTTGCGCACATCGGCGGCCGCGCCTGTGGCGCTCGCGGGCGGCGTGGTGGTGGAGGCCGCGGCCGACTGGGAGCCGCTCGTATCCTTCGTGTTGCGACCTCCACAGGCGGTCAGCGGCAGCAGCGTCAGGAGCAGAAGCAGGATCAGGAGGGCACGGCGGCGAGGCCTACTGGCCATTGCCGGTCCCGTTCCCGGCGCCGCCCTTGGTGCCACCGCCGCTGCCGGACGGCGAGGCGTCCGTGCCACCCCCGGCCTCGCCCGGCAGCGGCCCCACCGTCGCGGCGAAGTCGTAGACGCTCGGCCCCTCGAGCTTCACCTGGGTGCCCGATTGCAGCTGGAGCAGCGCCACCACGTAGCCGTCGCGGGCCTGCAGGGCGGAGAGCTTCGCTTGGAGCTGGTCCAGCTCGGCCTTCTGGTACTGGATCTTGGGGATCAACCCGGAGGCGAGCCGGTCGGAGGCGAAGCGCAGGCGCTGATCGGCGTTGGTCAGGTTGTCCTGCTCGATGCGATAGCTGTCGGCGGCACTCTGCGCCTGCACCACCAGGTTCTTGGCCTGGATCTCGAGGCCGCGCTTGGCCTCGGTGACGAGCTTCTCGGTGGTCTGGAGCTGCGTCTTGGCGGACTCGATCTGCGATGCCGAGGCGTAGCTGGGGTCGAGCATCTCCACGCCGAGCCGAGCCAGCACCAGTCCCTGCTCGGACTGGAGGAGCTGCGGCGTGCGGGGCAGCGCGGCGATGGCCTCGTCCGACGAGGGGACCGCGACCAGGAAGGCGTCGGGGATGGGGTCGAGGTTGGAGGCGTCGAGCTTCTGCCCGACCAGGCTCTCGAGGTTGGCGACGGCGATGGCCAGGCTCTTCTGCGCGGTCTGCGCGTTCTTGTTGGCGTTGTCGAGCGAGACCTGGGCGTCCTGCACGTCCAGGTCGGTGCCGCTGCCGTTGGAGCGGCGGATCTTGGCGATGTCGAGGGAGGCCTGGGCGACGTCCACCCCCTTGGCGGCGATGGCGACCTGCTCGCGCGCCTCGAGCACGCCCGTGTAGGCCTGCGCGATGGTCACGAGGGCGTCGTCGTAGGCCTTCTCGAGCTGCGCCCGGTCGAGCGCCACCTTCTGCTGGGCCTTGACGAGGTCCATCTTCAGGGCGAGCGGGTCGCTCTGGACGCGGACCAGCTCGTTGTTGTCGTTGAGCAGCTCGAGCCGCTTGGGCGTCCTGGAATCCGAAAGCGTGCGCGGCCGGCAGCAGCAGCGGCAGCGCCGCGACGAGCGTGAGCATGAGGCGTTTCACGGCTGGACCTCCGACACGGTCTGGCTCACCAGCGGGTGGGCGTAGAAGCGGTAGTACGCCAGGGTCTTGGCGAGCACGTCCTGGCGGGCTTGCTGAAGATCGAGCTGGCGCTTCGTCAGATCGAGCGCCGACTGCTGGGTGGTGAGGGGGTCGCCCAGGCCCAGCTTCTGCCGAGTCTGGTCCTCCTCGAGGGTCTTGCGGGCGTCATCGACCTGCCGTTGCGCCAGGGACAGCGCACGCTTGGCCTGTGCCAGGTCGTTGTCGAGGCTGGCCTTCTGCACCGCGCCGTTGCGCTGGGCGGAGGCCACGCCGTCCTGGGCGGCGCGGAGCTGCGCGTGGGTGGCGTTCAGGCCGTCGATGACGCCGGGGGAGATGGTCATCGACACGCCGATCTGGAAGCTCCCGTTGACCTGGTTCTCGGGGAAGGCGCTGCCCGGGCTCTGGAAGTTGTAGCTGACCTTGGGCTGGAGCGTGCGCGACTCGATGGAGACGCCCAGGCTGTCCTCGCTGTCGATGTTCCAGGTGTAGCCGGCCTGCACCACCGGGTAGACGGAGCGGGTGGCGTTGCGCACCGACACGGCCGCGAGGTCGGCGCTCAACTGCGCCTTCTGCACGGCGAGGGCGGTGCCGTCGGGAACGTCGAGGGCCAGCGCCTCCACGTCGGGGGCCGCGGTCGGGCCTACCAGGCTCTCCAGGCTGGTCCGCGCCAGCTCCAGGCTCCCCTGGGCGTTGGCTACGTACTGCTGGGCCTGCTGGAGACCGGTCTCGGCGTTCCGGAGGTCGCGGTCGCTCGCCGCGCCCTTGTCGTGGCGCAGCCGGGTGGCATCGAGGGCCGCTTGCGCGACCTCCTCCCCGGCCTTCGCCGAGGCGAGGGACTCCTGGGCGAGCTGGACGCCGTAGGCCGCCTGTAGGGCCTGGATCTGGAGGCCGGTGAGGGCGTCACGGTAGTCGAGCTCGGCCTGCCGGAGCTGGATCCGGCTCTTGTCCGCCTGGTCCGCCGTGTCGCCGAAGAGCCACGGTCTGAGCGTGACGTCGGCCGAGATCTGTCCGCCGCTGGCGGGAAGGCCCTGGACGCCGGGCACCGCCGGGTTGGTGTCGACGGTGTTGTTGTCGAACGCGCTGTAGCCGCCCGAGGCCTGCAGGGACACCGGGTCGAAGGCCGCGTGGTACTGGGCCTTCGCCGAGGCCACCTGCTCCTGGGCGGCGCGCAGCGACGGGAGCTTCGTCAGGGGCGCGAGGAACGTCTGGAGGCTGGGCTCCCCGGGCGCCTGCTGCGCAGCGGCGAGGGGCAGCAGGGCCGTGAGGGCGAGGACGAGGATGCGTACCATGGCGTCACTCCTCCAGCAGGGCCTTCTGGATCCGGACGAGCGTCTCCAGGTCGGCCGTGCTGAGTCGGGCGAGGCGGTCGGCGTTGGCGTCGAGCCAGGCGGAGTAGATGGCGTCGAGGGTCCGGCGGCCTTCGGGCGTGAGCTCGAGTCGGACCCGCCGACGATCCTCGGGGTCGACCGCGCGATTCAGCAGCCCCCGCCCCTCCAGGTCCGAGAGCAGCACCGAGATCACCGAGGGGGGCGCGTCCAGGAGGTGCGCGAGCTCCTTGGGGTAGCTCGCCTCCTGGCCCAGCAGGGCCAGCGCGAACGCCTGGACGGGGCGCAGGCCGAGCGGTCCGAAGGCCCGTTCAGCGATCTGCCGCTGCACCCGCATCATCCGGAAGGTGGTCTCGTGGAGCTCGGCGAGCAGGTCGGCGCGCGTGTCGGGTCGGGTGTCCCTCACCTCTGTGGCGGCTCCGGGAGGCTCGTGCGTGACGGTTCCGGCGCGCCGATCGCGTGAGCGACGCGGACCGTTTGGGAATCGGAAAAGTTCACCATAGGCAACTATTGATTGTAGCAGCCCGGCCATGGGGGGAGACCGTAGGAAGGCCCCCAGTTCGCACGCACCAGGACTCCATCGGCCCCTTCTGCACATCCCCTGCATATCTTGCGGATGATTCCTGCACGCCGTAGGCGGAGGCTTGAGGCCATGAGTCCCAACCGTCGACGGGCGCTCGGGGCGCTGGTCGCTCTCGCGCTCGTGATGGGGCCGCTGGCGTTGGCGCAGGCGCCCGGCCTCTCGCTGTCCGATGCCCTGGCTGCGCTCCCCCAGTCGCCCTCCTGGCAGAAGGCCGATCTCGACTACCAGAGCGCCGTCGATGCGCTGGCCGCCGCCCGGGCGGGGGCCGGGCTGCGGGTGTCGGCGGCCGGCAGCTACGACCGGACCGACACCCTGGCCGGCCCCGCGGGCCGGAACGGTTCGTCGGCCAAGGTCTCGGTGTCGGCTTCGGCCACCGTGCTGCCGTGGGCGCCAACCGACGCCTCCATCACCAACGCCCAGGCGGCGCTGCAGGTGGCGGCGCTCACCCGCGACAGCGCGCGCAGCACCCTGGTGATCACCATGGAGCAGCAGTACTTCGCGGCCCGGCTCGCCGCCCGGGCCCGCGACGTGGCGCAGGCCGCGCTGCAGCAAGCCCAGGCCAAGTTGAGCGCGGCGCAGGCGCAGCATGCCCAGGGGCAGCTGAGCGACCAGGGGCTGGCCCAGGCGCAGGCGGCGGTGGCGAGTGCCCAGGCCTCCTTGACGCAGGCGACGGGCACGCTCGATCTCGACCGGAGGACGCTCTTCGACACCCTCGGATTGCCCCTGAGCGACGCGACGCTCACCACGGCAGCGCCGTCGGCGTCGGCGCCCGGGAGCACGCTGGCCCAGTTGGTGCAGTCGGGCGTCCCGAAACGTGACGACGTCCAGACCGCCCAGGTCAGGGTGCGTCAAGCTCAAGACTCCCTGTCGGCGACGACCACGCAGCGGTGGATCCCGGCGGCGAGCCTCAACGTGGGCGTGACCGGAAGCGACAGCACAGGGAGCCAGGCGGGGCTCGGCGTCAGCGCCGACCTCGACTTCCAGAAGGGGACGCTGAGCGGCACGGCGTCCTATCCGGTGGCGCCTGCGCCCGTCGGCAACGTCTCCACGCAGCTCAGCATCGGCGCCTCGGTGAGCATCCCGCTCGACGCGCCATCGTCGGACGCCGCGATCCGCTCCGGCCGTACCGCGCTGGCCAGCGCCAAGGCGGCCCTGGCGGCGACCGAGCGCTCAGCGGAGCTCGACATCCGTCAGCGTTACGCGTCCTACCAGGCAGCTCAGGCGTCGCTGGCGGCGGATCAGGCCTCGGAGGCGACCGCCAAAGCGGCGCTCGACACGGCCCGGGCCCGGCTGACCGCTGGCCTCGCCGCGCGGCTCGATGTGGGGGACGCACAGCTGGCCTACCGGCAGGCACAGCGCACCGTCGAGGCCGACCAGAACGCGCTCTATCTCGCTCTGCTCCAACTGCGCAACGCGCTGGGGGAGCTCAACGCCACCCCCGGAGGGACGCCATGACAACCCGTATCGCCACCTATCTGATCCTGGCGCTCGGAGCGGCCTGGGCACAGCAGACGCCCGCGACGGCCACGCCGGGTGCACAGCCCGTGCAGCAGCAGACGAGCCAGCAGCCGCCGACGACCGGGGCGCCGCAGGCCGGGACCACGCTCGACCTCGCCCAGGCGCTCGCGCGAGCGTATGCGCAGGGCACGGCGCTGGCGAACGCACAGACCAACCTGCAGAACGCCCAGTTGCAGCTCACGGCTGCCGAGGCCGACCCCTCGACGCTGGTCCTGCAGAAGACGCAGGCACAGCACACCGTCGCGCTCGACCAGGTCACGGTCGAGTCCACCAAGCTGCAGGTCCTGCAGAGCGTGGCGAGCGCGTACCTCGCGCTCTACGAGGCGCAACAGAACGTTGCCCTGGCGCAGGCGCAGCTCGATCTCGCCGACAAGAATCTGGCGGTGGCCCAGGCGAAGTACCAGGACGGCAACGCCACCGCCCTGCAGGTGGCGCAGGCCCGCACCTCGCAGCAGAGCGCCCGGCAGACGCTCGCCAACGCCCAGGCCAAGGTGCCCACCAGCGCCGCCCAGCTCGCCACGCTGCTGGGCGTGACCGATCTGGGCTCGGTGACGGTGGCGCCGCCGCCGGACTTCCCGCAGGTGACGGTGGCGCTCTCCGAGCTGCAGAACGGCCTTCTCGAGCGGCTCCCCAGCGTCGTCCAGGCCAAGCAGGCCGTGGACCTCTACAGCTTGCAGGTGAAGCTCTACGACAACGACTACACCCCGCGCATGACCTACCAGACCGCCAAGACCTCGCTCGACAACGCCCAGCGCACGTTGGACACGGCGCGCCAGAACGCCTCCACCAGCGTCGCCAACGCCTACCAGGCGGCCAAGAACGGGTACGCCAGCATCGCCATCGCCAGGCAGAACCTCGACAACGCGAAGCAGGTGCTGGCCCAGGACCAGGCCGCCTACCAGGCCGGGACGGTGGCCGCCGTGCAGGTGCAGTCCGACCAGGTGAACGTCGCCTCGGCGCAGTACAGCCTTCTCCAGGCGGTCGACACCTACCGCAACGCGGTGGTGACCCTCTCCGTCTCCGCCGGTCGTGACCTCACCGGGCTGGTCCAGCCGGCGTCGGCTCTCGGAGGCGCCTCGTGAAAGCGCGGACGGGTGCGATCCTCGCCCTCCTGGTGGTGGCCGCCGGCTTCGGCGGCTACGCCCTTCACGGGGGGTTCGGGGGCGGCGCGGCACCGGCGGCCGGCGGCGGGGCCGCCAACCCGTTCGCAGGCCGAGCCGGCGGGAGGGGTGGCAACGCCGGCGGCTTCTCGCGTCCCGGCGGCTTCGGCGGCGCGGCGGGCGCGAGCGGCCGCGCGGCGACCGTGACGGTGCAGGCGGTCGAGGTGAAGAGCGGCCCGCTCATCGCCGAGCGCACGGCCACCGGCACGGTCGTGCCGGTCACAAAGAGCAACGTGGCGGCCCAGGCGAGCGGTACCGTCAAGCGCCTGTTGGTGGCCGCCGGCGACGACGTCAAGACCGGTCAGCCGATCGTCCAGTTGAACACGGATGCGCTCGAGCTCGCCGTCGCCAACGCGCACACGCAGCTCAGCACCGCCCAGATCAACCTCCAGACCCAGCAGACGAACACCCAGCAGGCGGCGACGCAGCTCCAGAGCCAGCTGGACTCCGCCCAGGCGGCCCTGGCCGCGGCCCAGGCGAACTACGACTCGGCTCGGAAGGTCTACGCCCTCGGCGGCACCTCCAAAGCCAGCGTGGACAGCGCTCGCAGCCAGCTCGCCCAGGCTCAGGCCAACGTGACGTCGGCCCAGAACGCGCTGTCCCAGAACCAGCGCGCCGAGAGCGAGAGCCTGCAGCAGCTCAAGTTGGCGATCACGCAGGCGCAGAACGGCGTGAAGCAGGCCGAGCTCAACCTCGCCAACGCGACCATCCGCGCGCCCTTCGACGGCCAGGTGGCCTCGTTCGCGGTGGCGCCGGGCGAGTACGTCGGCCCCTCGACCTCCGTGGCCACGCTCGTGAGCGGCCAGCGTCAGGTGCAGCTCAGCGTCCCGCCCTCGGACGCCGGCGCCTTCACGCCGGGCACCGCGCTCACCTTCTCGACGGGGGTAGCGCAGTACAAGGTGACCGTCAGCCAGCGGCCGGGCGCGGCCGTCAACCAGGGCGTGACCGTGACGGCCAGCTTCGACCCGTCGGGCGATCCCGGCGGCGCCTCCCCGGCGGTGGGCGTGGTCGGTACGGTGGGCTACAGGGTCACCCTCGCCACCGCCACGCTGGTCCCCATCAGCGCCGTCCAGAACGACGGCACGCACACCTTCCTGTATGTGATCCAGGGTGGCAAGGCGGTCCAGACGGAGCTGACCATCCTGGCGCAGGCCGGTAATCAGGCCGCTGTCTCGGGCGTTCCGGCCGGCGTCACCGTCGTCGATCAACCGCCGCCCGGGCTCCTGAACGGCGCACCCGTCGAGGTCGCTGGCGCGAGCGGGTCCGGAGCGAACCGGTCCGGCAGGGCCGCGGCTCCGAGGGGCAGCGCACCGGCCGGGGCAGCCGCGGGACGTGCGGCAGCTCGGAGCGGCAGCCCGGCCGGATCCGGCGCCGGAGGTGGGCAGCACTTCGGCTCCGGCACCGCGCCCACCCGCGGCGGCAGCGGCGGCAGCGCGCCTGCGGGCGCCACCGGGAGCGGCGGTGCGGGCCGTGGCGGCGCGCCCACGGGTGCGGGCGCCGCCGGACGCACGGCCGGCAGCGTTAGCGCGCCTTCCGGCGCGACCGGCAGAACCGCCGCGCCGAGTGGCGCCGGAGGTCAGTGATGGCCGACGAAGCGCGGGACCGCCAACAGCGCGGCCCCAAGGGCGCGAGCGACGAGGCGCGTCAGGCTGACCGCTCCATCGCCACGCATGTGCGCGTCAACCCCCTGGTGGGGCTGTCGGTGGCGCGCTACGTGCTCGCCATCGGCATCTTCGTGGGCGTGGTGGTGTTCGGCCTCATCGAGACCAACAACCTCGGGGTGGACCTGCTGCCCACGACCAACATCCCGGTGGTGATGATCGGGACCAGCTACCCCGGGGCGTCGCCCGCCGTGGTGGATCAGCAGGTCACCCAGGTGGTGGAGTCGGCCGTGTCCACCGTCGGCGGCATCACCAGCATCAGCTCCGACAGCGGCACCGGCTCGAGCCGCGTGATCCTGCAGTTCGGCCCGGACACCAACCAGGCCGCCATCGCCAACGCCGTCGCGGCCCAAGTCGCGTCCCTTCGCGGTCTTCCCAGCGGTGCCGGCACCCCCATCGTGCGCACCTTCGACCCCAACGCCCAGCCCATCCTGGAGATGGGGCTGACGGCGCCGGGCGCCAACATGAACGACGTCTACGCCTACGCCACCAACATCCTGGTGCCCGCGATGCAGCTGGTGCAGGGCGTGGCGAACGTCAACGTGACCGGGGGCTCCCAGCTGGAGTACCAGGTGCTGCTCGATCCGGCCAAGCTCGCGTACTACAACCTCTCGCCGTCGCAGGTGAGCTCGGCCATCTCCTCGTCGATCGTCAACCAACCCATCGGCTCGATCACACGGCAGAACAACGTGCTGACCTTCGCCACGAACAGCCAGCCCACGAACGTGGCCGACATCGCCGGGATGGTGGTGGACAGCAGTCGCAACATCCGCGTGCAGGACCTGGGCCGTGTCCAGACGGCGTCGATCGCCAGCAACTACACCCGGGTCAACGGGCAACCGGCGGTGCTGCTGTCGGTCCAGCAGGCGGCGGGCAGCAACGCCGTGGCGGTCGCCAACGGCGTTCGCAGCTACCTGGCGTCCACCACCCTGCCGACGGGCTACCACGTCACCATCAGCAACGACACCACCGGTCCCATCGTGGCGTCGGTGCACTCCACCTTCCACGAGTTGT
>JARRMM010000006.1:0-4962 GCA_037386005.1 Deinococcales bacterium
CGCCGAGGCCGAGCGCCTGGCCCGGGAGATGAGCGCGTCGCTCGGCATCCCCGTGGAGGCCGTGGAGGAGGCCGAGCGGGCGGTGGCCGAGAGCGATCTGGTGGTCACCGCCACGCCCGCCACCGAGCCGATCCTGGAGGCGGCGTGGCTGCGGCCGGGGGTGCATGTCACGGCCATGGGGTCGGACTCCGAGCACAAGCAGGAGCTCGAGCCCGCCGTGCTGCGCCGCGCCGACGTCGTGGTCAGCGACCGTCGCAGCCAGGGACTGGCGATCGGCGAGCTGCGCTCGGCCCGGGAGGCGGGCGTCGACGTGAGCGAGGAGCGCGTCGCCGAGCTCGGCGAGGTGCTCGCCGGGACGCGGCCGGGGCGGACCTCGGAGGACCAGATCACCGTCTGCGACCTGACCGGGACCGGCGTGCAGGACACGGCGATCGCGCGGCTGGCAGCGGCGCGGGCGAAGGCGTCGGGCTGACCGCGGCTCACGACCCCGGGGCGCGCACCGCCAGGTGACCCTCTGCGAGCTGCTTTCCGTCGACCAGCAGCGTCACGGTGAAGGTTCCGGCGGTCGTCGGTGCTGACACGACGCCTGTGAACGTGCCCGGACCCGTCCGCCTGAGGGCCGTGGAAGCGCCGTGCAGCCGGACGGCGACCTGCGAGGCCTTCACCAGCAGACGCGCCACCACGCGGATGCGTTCGCCTGGCGTGGCGAAGCCCGGCGTGAGGGTGAGCGCAGCCAGGCGGCCCGATGTGACGATCACCGTCTCGTCCTGCGTGACGCTGTGTTTGGCCGTGCGTGCCGTGACCTGGAGCGTCTCGGCGCCGGTCGGGGCAGGCCGGCCGTGGCGCGGTGGCAGCCCCGGCAGCGTGACGGTGCCTTGGAAGCGGCCTCCGCCGAGGGGGGTCAGCGTGACGCTCGAGCCGGTCGCCCAGTGGACGCTGACGCGGGTCGCGCCGGGCGCCGTGGCCGTGACCGTCAGCTGCGCGCCAGCCGGCGCGGTGGAGGGCGATACGTGGGCGTGCAGGGCGAGCGACCCGGCGGTGAGCGTGGTGGTCACGACGGTCTTGGGAGGCGTGGCCCCGAGCTCGATCGATGGCGCGCTGTTGGCGGGACCCAGGTCGACGCTCACGGAACTCTCGCTCGGGTGGTACCCCGCGGGCAGACTCCGCTGAGCCAGCGCCAGCAGGTAGTGCCCGGGCGCGAGCCCGTTGAAGACGAAGTCTCCGCTGGCATCGGTAGCGGTGGTGTGCTGCTTGCCCTGGGACCCGATGAGACGCACGGTCACGAAGGCGAGGCCCCTGGATTGTGCCGTGGGGTGCCGGCTGCCGGGAGCGGCCGTGTACACCTGGCCGGACACGCTGAAGCTGCGCTTCACGACGATCGCGATGGTGGTCGTACGGTGCAGCCGGACGGTGACACGAGGCGAGCCGACGGCGGTGAGATCGAGCGGCAGGTTCGCGAGCTGCAGGGGGGTGGTCCCGGGCGGTAGCCGGAGGGCGAAGTCTCCGTGCCGATCGGTGCGGGCCTGGCGGTTGGCCGCCGCCGCCACGACCACGACCCCGGGCACGCCCTTCGTGCCGGACGCGGTGTGGCGCACGACGCGGCCGCGCACGGTGCCGAGCCGGAGGCCGCCGAAGGCCGAGACGACGGACGGTGGCACCTGCAGACCGGTCAGGAAGTTCGCGCTCAGCCCGATCCGGTAGGTGAGGGCATGGTTCGGATCGATCCCGACGGTGCCCTGCAGGGCGAGCGCATGGGTGAACTGGTAGCTGAGTCGAGCGCTGCCGTAGAGGCGACCCGTGCTCGTCTGGTAGTCGAGGGTCACGCCGGCGGTCACAGGGGCGACCTGGACGCTCCCGTGGGCGTCGATCACCGGCTCCACGGGCGTAGCGATCGGCGCCGAGGCGCCGGCGCCGACGCTGAAGCCGTTCCCGACGTAGGTCTCGTCGACGGAGGCGTTCCATCCTCCGCTCTCGGTGACGCCGATCCGGGTCACCCATGGGAGGGGGGCGACCACGCTGAACAGGCTTCCCGAGAGCTGGACCCGACCCTGGCTGAGCTGTCCTTGGAGCGCCGTGCGTACGCTGCCCAAGTGGCCCGGCAAGAGGTACGCCACCGAGAAGCGGCCGCTGCCGCGGCGCTGGCTGCCGGACGCTGTATACCGGGCATGTTGGCTGGTGACGACGGAGGGCCCGAGCGCCTGGTACACCGACAGGTTGCCGGTCGATCCCGTGGGCGTCACGGTGGCGCTGGCACCGAAACCGACGGGGCGGATCGCCTGACTGTAGAGGTCGAGCGTCGCCTGCCACGGGCTCTCCCCGCGCGGTGTGTAGACGCCACCGAGATCGCCGAGCAGGCCGAGCCCTGAGCCCTGTAGGGTGGCGCCTACCAACGGTCCGACGCGGTACCCGCTCGGCAGGTCCTCGCCCGTCGCGCCGAGGTGCCCCGTCAGCTGCAGCCAGGGAGTGAGGGGCACACCGTACGAGACGGAGAGCGCGTCGCTCGCCGCGGTCGTCCAGGCGTGATCGTAGGAGACCCCGAAGGCGCCCACGGTGTAGCCGACGCCCGTTCGGAGGGTCCCGGCCCGCGAGTACGCGACGGTACCGGTGAGACCGCGGTAGCTGCCCGTCAGGTCCTGCCCGGCGGAGGACCGGTACCGGTACTCGACGCTCCAGTCGTTGCCCAGGAGTCCGGCGTGTCCACCGACCCCACCGCCGTACGAGACCCCGCTGTCCGTGCGGATGAAGTCGGAGAGGTTTCCGCTGATGTCGGCGCTCGCGCGGGCTTCGAAGCCCGTCGTCCCGTAGGACACGGAGAACGGTAGGCTCAAATCGAGCAAGGGAGCGGAGGGGTTGGCTCCGGGGAAGGGCAGGGCGTCGTAGTCGTAGACGAGCCGCTGGTCGTAAGAGCTTCCGATGGCGGCGGCGGTCACGATCGCGACGCGATGCCCGAAGGCACGCGGCGTCACCTGGAAGCGCACCGTCCCCGAGGCTCCGGGACCCAGGTGGAGGTGCGCCGGTGTGAGGGTCGATGGGTCCGCGCCACTAGCGGATAGTGCGAAGGTCTCGGCCGCGTTGCCCTCGTTGACCAGGGTCAGGGTCGTTTGGAACGACGTTCCGGCGACCACCGCCTTGGGCGGTGGGGCCCCGTGGAGTGTGGCCTTCACGACCGTCTCGACGACGATTCGGGCGGTGGCGCTGGCCGTCACGCTGCCCGCGTAGTCCAGGGTCACCAGGACTCGATGCGGACCCGCTCGGGCGGACGGATCGACCAGAACCGTTGCCAGCAGGTTCCCGTGTTCCTGCGCGCTCGTCCCGAGTACGGTCAGGCCCGCCGCCGCGTGGAGCTCGACCGTTCCTGGGCCTTGCGTGCGCAGCGGGATCGCGACCACGTCGCCCGGCATCGCCGGCGAGAGCTGCCCCACGCGGATGGACGCCGCTCTTGCAGGTACCCCCAGCAGGCCACCCACGACGGCGATGATGGCGGCGACGCCTAGCCTGCGCCATCCACGGCCGCCCCCGATCATGGTCCTGCGCTCGAGAGCGTCCAGCGCAGCGCGCCGTGGTAGTGGCCGGGTGCTGCCGCTGGCCCCCACGACCAGCTCAGGCGGACGCGTAGCCGGCACACGCCGGGGCCGTGCAGGACGGCCACCCGTGAGCCTCCTCCGATCGATCGCCATCCGGAGGGTTGGCACCCCGGGGGCTCAGCGGACCCGATGGGCTGGGTGGCGTAGTGGACGGCCGTGGCGGGGATGGGCGCGCCGGTCGCCGCATCGACGATGTCGTCCAGGACCCGCACGCTCAGAACGTAGGTTCCGGTCGCCTGCAGGTCCGCGATCAGCGTGATCGGGCCGCCTTCGGGCGGCAGCCGTAGCGCGCCTTGCGGAGTCGGCGCCTTCCCGGGCATGGGCACGAAGGTGAGCGTGTCCGAGCCGGGCACGCCGAAAGACAGCGAGGCGGGCAGGGGCGCAGGCCCGCTTCCCGAGCCGCTCGGGGCCGTGGCCGGAGGGCCGCCGGTGGCCGTCACCCAGGACGTCAGCGCCGCCAGAACGATGGCCAGCGTCGCCGTCCTGATCCCGGTATGCCCGGTGGAAGCGTCCTCCATCATGGGTCGCCGGCGTCCTCCATCAGTGCACCGTTACCTGCGCCTGCCCGGCGATCTCGCTGGAGGTTCCGTCCGCCAGGAGCGACGTCACCAGATAGCTACCGGGCTTGAGCGGCGGCGTCATGGCTACGGTGAGATCGCGGGCGGAGCCGGGGAGCGACGCGACGGTCGGCACGGTGTAGGTGTGGACGAGCTTGCCGTCCAGCGATCGGACCTCGATCCGGCCATGCACGACCAGGAGCTCGTTGCCGGTGTTCTGCAGGGCGATGTCGAAGGTCGGTGGATCCTTGCTCCTGGCGCCCTCGAGCGTGAGGCTCTGGATGGATGCCGAGGGTGACGGCGTGCCCACGTTCAGGTACAGGATGTAGGCGTCTTGTGCGACGAGCGACAGGCCGATCCCGTTCTTCGACACGGCCTTGGGCTTGGAGCCGGCCGAGCGGAACACGATGGCCGACCAGTGCGTGCCCGACTTGGCCTTCTCGGGTACGGAGGCGCGGTAGCGGACGCTGGCGGAGGCGCCGCCGGCCAGCGTCAGGCTGTGTTGGCTGAGGCTCAGCCACGGCGCTGCCGAGGTCGGGAGGCTCCCGCTTGGGAGGATCAGGAGGCGCCCGGAGGCCTGGATGGTGAAGTCGGCCGGGAAGATGCTGATGGTGAGCTTCGACTGCGTCGGGTTGGTGATGGTGATCGAGCCGCTGACCTGCGATCCCGGCTGCACGGCGCGCTCGAGGTTGACCGGGCTGATCTGCACGGCGGATTGGGCCGACGCGGTCGCGGCGATCGCCAACGATAGTGCGACGAGCGTCGTCGTCCAGAAGCCTGCATGCAGCCGCTGCTCCAGCGAGGGAAGCGCGCCTGGGCGG